>NZ_JBIAIL010000038.1:0-69618 GCF_042871425.1 Micromonospora sp. NPDC005806
ACGTTGTTCGCCGAACCGCGGTCGACGGTGTTGTCGTCAGAACGCAGGTTGCGGTCCGCGCCCGAATCGGGCACCTGCTTGACGAGTACGACGATATTCATCGCGCTTCCTTCTGACAGACCCTGTTACTCGCGAGCCACTCCATCGCGACGGTGGAGTCAATGATGTCGGCGTAGCGTCGCCCGATGTCTCGAAGATTTGCGTCATGGCTTTCCAACGACTGGTCGCCACAGCAGTCCTCGACCAGCTGAGTTCGGAAACCGTGCGAGAAGGCGTCGATAGTGGTTGCCCGGACACACCCTGATGTCGTCGCGCCCATGACGAGCACCGTGTCGATATCGTTCCTCTGCAGTATGGAACTCAAGTCCGTGCCAAAGAATGCTGAGGGGTACCGCTTCAGCAGACACAGGTCCGTTTGGCCCCAAACGCGCGGATCGATCTGCGCTGCCCACGACCCTGGTGTGATCTCAAGCAGCGACGGGATCTTCCACCGACCGAACTCTGCCTCGCCCGACCAAGCCACATAGGTGTGAATCACTGGTGTGCCGACCGACCGTGCCGCCGACAGAACGGGTGCGGCCCGTTCCACGGCGGCGACGATGTGTTCGCCACCCCCGAGGGGGGACCCGGAAGACGTAAAAGCGAGTTGGAAATCGACGACGACGACCGCTGGCCGCCGCCCGAAACCCACTTGGCCGATGCCGTAACCTGCACGCTCGAAACTGTCCACGTCGTCCTCCGGTCGTCCCCTCTGGGCATCACATCGACTGACTTTTCCCCGCCTACAGTCGAGCAGTCATGCTCAATGTTCGCCGGGCATGTCGGACCACGGCCTCGTCGAGGAGACGGCCGTTTGCGTCGATGAGAACCGCAGTCCCGGCCCGAACCTGCTCGTCGAACAGTCGGAGTACGGTTCGCGCCTGCTCCAGTGCATCCTCATCGGGCGTGAAGATTTCGTGGACCACGGCAAGTTGCGACGGGTGGATACACGCTCGTCCCACGAAGCCTTGACGCGAAGCCGCCTGGGTAGATCGGCGGAATGCCTGGATGTCTTTGATCTCGATGGACACCGGCGCCGCAGGCGGTTGGATCCCCGCTTCGGCACTGGCCAACACGACCTGGCTGCGCATCACCGCCACCTCGAACTCGTCCGGCCCCGGTGTGATGCCGGCTTCGGCGCAGAGGTCGTACTCGCCTATCTGCAGTCGCTGGACCTGCGGCTGGCGTGCAATCTGTCGGGCCTGGAAGATGGCACCAGGTGTCTCCAGGAGAGGACTCAGAAGCAGGCTGGCGTGTCCGCGGTCGGTGAGGATGTCACCGATTCTGCGGACGTCGTCGGCGCTTCCCGCCTTGGCCAGCACGAGACCCGTGAGGGACGAGATCCCGTCGAGCGCTTCAATGTCGGCCATTGCCGCATCGCCGGAGTTGATCCGTACCCAGAGCTCCTTGCTGAGAGCAGTTTGTGTTGACAGCCAGGCACGGACATCACGGCGCGCTGCCGTCTTGCCGGACCACGGCACCGCGTCCTCTAGGTCGATGATCAGTGCATCGGCGATACTGGCAGCCGCCTTCGGCAGCTTGTCGGGAGCGTTTCCCGGCACGTAGAGATAAGAGCGGGCGAGGCGCATCCTCTCAGCCGACCTTGGTGTCGCCGCGCAGGAGGGACTTGGCGACAACGGTGCGGAGGACGTCATTGGTACCCTCACCAATGCTCATCAGCGGCGCGTCGCGATAGAGGCGCTCAATCTCGTACTCGGTGGAGAATCCGTAGCCGCCGTGCACCTTCATGGAGTCGATGGCCGCCTCGAGGGCCACGTCGGAGCAGAAGATCTTGGCCATGCCGGTCGGGCCGTCTGCGCGGCCGTGAGCGACGGCGTCCGCTGCCCAGTAGGCCATCAGCCGTGCTGCCTGGAGGTTGGTGGCCATCGAGGCGAGCTTGAGTTGGATGGCCTGGAAGTCAGAGATCGGTTGCTTGAACGCCTTGCGCTCCTTGGAGTAGGCGAGAGCCTCGTCGAATGCCCTCTGGGCCACGCCGACAGAACGGGCGGCGATGTTGACCCGGCCCCATTCGAGGGCGGAGAGCACCTGCTGCATGCCCCGGCCCTCGACGCCGCCGACCAGGTTCTCGACCGGCACGCGCACGTTGTCAAGGAGCACCTCGCACGACTCTGTGCCCTTGTAGCCCAACTTTGGGATGTCCTTTAGGACGCTGAATCCCGGGATGTCCTGCTCTACCAGAAGGACGCTCATGCCCTTGTGTGCCGGAGAAGCGGTGGGGTCCGTCTTGACCAGCACGGGCAGCGGGTTTGCGTACCGGGCGTTGGTGATCCACATCTTAGTGCCGTTGATGACGTACTCGTCGCCGTCCAGGCGTGCGGTCGTGCGGATGCCCTGCAGGTCGGTCCCGGCATCGGGCTCAGTCAGGCCTATGCCCGTGCGTCGCTCGCCGGTGGCCAACCCGGGAAGATATTTCTTCTTCTGTTCGTCGGTGCCGTGCAGGCTGAGCAGGCGGCACGACAGGGAGTGGCTACCGAGCACGCCAGCGATGCCCATCCAGCCGCGGGAGAGCTCCTCGAAGACAAGAGCGAAGGAAACCGGGTCCAGGTCGATGCCGCCGTACTCCTCGGGCACCGTGATCCCGAACAATCCCATGTCGGCGAGGCCCTTGATGATCTCGGTGGGATAGCGGCCTGCCTGTTCCCACTCTCGCGCAACCGGAATCACCTCGCGGTCGACGAAGTTTTTGAGCAGCGCGCGGAATTCCCTCTGGTCCTCGGTAAACTGGAATTGCATAGTCGATCCTCCGTACTAGCCGTCGTTGGCGTGGGTTCAGCCTGGGTGCAGGGCAGAAATCACCGCGCCGCGCCCTGCACTTCGAATGCCCGTGAGTCCGGACTGTGGCGGTGCTCGTCCCCGAAGGCGCCCTCGTTGGCAAGCTTCGCGATGGTGGCCTCGTCGTAGGAGGCAATCTCCGTCAGGACGTGTTCCATGTCCTCATTCCGCAGGGGTGCGCGTCGGTAGGTTGGCGTCTCGCTTCCAACGCGGACTGGGGAGGCGACCTGGGAGACGGTACCGAATCGCGGGTGCTCGGTCTGCACAATCAGGCCGCGCGCGATGGTGTGCTCCTCTTTGAGCGCCTTTTCAACGTCGTTGATGGGCGCGCAGGGGATTCCGGCGGCGTACAGGTCTGCAAGCCAGTCATCAACCGTGCGCCCAGCGAGCACGTCTTCGATCATGGGGATCAGCTGTTCCTTGTGCACCCGCCGGTCGGCGAAGGTCTTGAAGTGCGGTTCGTCGGCCCATTCGGAATGGCCTAGCACGTCGACCAGCCGGGTCCAGAACTTTTCCTTGGCGCAGCCGATGATCAGCCAGCCGTCGGCCGCCTGGAAGGCCTGGAACGGCACCAGAGAGGGGTGCGCCGAGTGGGCGGTGCGGGTGGGGGTGAAGCGTGCGTTGAGATGCCATGCCGCCGGGTAGTTCAGGAGGGAGATGGCGGTGTCGTAGAGGCTGACGTCGCAGTCCATGCCGACGCCGTCCCGCCGGGCCGCGTGCAAGCCACTCAACAGGGAGATGGCGGCGACGAATCCTCCTGAGTAGTCGACCAGTGAGAGCCCCGACTTGGCTGGGGGGCCGCCAGGTTCGCCGGTCAGGTCCATCCAGCCCGCCAAGCCTTGCAGCACGTAGTCGTATCCCGGCTCCTTCTGGCGCGGCCCGGTCATGCCGAAACCGGTAAGGGAGCAGCAGACGATGGCCGGGTTCAGATGCTTGAGGTCGTCGTAGGTGATGCGCATCTTGGCTGGGACGTCGCCGCGCAGGTTGGAGTAGACAGCATCAGCGACCCGCACCAGGTCCTCGAAGACCTGCCGTCCTGCAGGACTGGAGAGGTCCAGGGAGAGGCTGCGCTTGTTGCGGTTGAACGCCTCGAAGAAGAGGGAGTCCTCCTCCTCGCCGTAGGGCGGCACATAGCGGCCGACGTCGCCACCGAAGCGCGGGTCCTCGATCTTGATGACCTCCGCACCCAGGTCTGCCAGGTGCACGCTGCCCCATGGGCCTGCGCCGTACTGTTCGATGGCGATGATGCGTACGTCCTCGAGGGGCCTCATGGGGGTCTCCATGCTGTCTTGGGTTGGCTGAATCAGCTGGCTGCAGGGGCTTCGACGGCCAGGGGCACTTCACCCTCGGGAAAGAGAGACTTGAGCTGCTCGGCGCCGCGCTTGTAGACGTAGAAGGTGCGGAGGAAGGAACACACCTGCTTGCCGTCCTGGTTCAGGGTGCGGGTCTTCACGGTGACGATGCCGGCCTGCGGCCGCGAGGACGATTCGCGTTTCTCGGTGACCAGTGACTCGCTCCACAGGGTGTCCCCGGCGAAGACTGGGTGGGTCATCCGGATGTCGTTCCAGCCAAGGTTTGCGAAGGCATTCTGGGTGAGGTCGGTGACGCTCTGGCCCACGGCGATTGCCACGGTCAGGGTCGACACCACGATGGGCCGCTTGAACTCGGAGCGCGCCGCGTAGTCGGTGTTGAAGTGCATCTGGTTGGTGTTCATCGTCAACAGCGTGAACCAGATGTTGTCACTCTCGGTGACGGTTCGCCCGAGGGGGTGCTGGTACACGTCACCGATCTCAAAGTCCTCGTAGAACCGCCCCTGCCAGCCGTCCACCTTAGCCATTGCGGCCTCCCACCTAGTCGGACCTTTGCATGGCAGCATAAACATCAGACCTTTACCGGTCAAGGGCCTACCTGCATAGAAAGCGCCCGACCTCCATCGAAGGTCGGGCGCTTTGAAAAATCTGACCAATCAGGTGCGAGGTCAGTCCTGGTAGAGCACACGTAGTGTCGCGAGGTGGTCGCGCATCGCCTTCGCCGCACCGTCCCCGTCGCCGGCAGCAATGCAGTCGAGAATGGCGCCGTGTTCGGAATCCACCTTGTGCCAGAACTCGGGCGCCACGTCTGGGCGCAGGAACTTCGCTTGGAGGACCTTGAACACCGGATCGTTCATGATCTTGAGTAGTCCATTGCCCGCAGCCTCCACAATGATGCCGTGGAAGTTGCGGTGCTCCCTGAACTTCAGACCGCGGCCCATGCTGGCGACCTCTCGGTGGAGCGCCTCGCGCATTGCCTCGATGTGTCCTGGGGTGGCGCGGGTGGAGGCGAGTCGGGCTGCGGGCACCTCGACGAGCTCGCGTGCCTCGAGGATCTCGGCCACGGTGATGGCGTCGGCTCCCGACATCAGGCCCAGACTGGTCTCGAGATACTGACTCACCTTCGCGGCGTCGGTCCGAGACACGAAGGTGCCACCAGTCGTCCCCCTGACGGTGTGGACGAGGTCGCGGGCAGCCAGCACCCGCAGGGCTTCTCGGATGGTGCTACGGCTCACGCCAAAAATGGCACACAGCTCACCCTCGACTGGGAGACGGTCGCCGGGCGCGAGTTCCCCCTTGAGGATAAGCTGGCGGAGCTGCTCAGCGACCTGTTCGTAGGCCGGCAGCACCTTCTTCACCGACAGCACGTCGGCGGTGCCGTTCTGCCCCGGGATCATCGCACGCACCTCACGCGCCTTCTTGGCGACTGATTCGACCATTGGTTCCTGACTGACCTTCATTGCACTCTAGGGCGTTGAGCCCTCTACTTGTCGCCGCCACCTGTTCGGATCGCAACGCTGGAGGGCGAGTACGGTCCGCATTCGCATTAGTTTGCCCCGTCCTTGAGCACGGGAACCACCTCCTTGGCCAGCAAGTCGATCGAGCCCTGCGAACTGGTGAGCGGCATGCCAGCCCAGTGGGTTCGGAAGATGAAAGCATCTACGCCGACCTCATCCCGCCAAGGGAGCAGTGCCGCCAGGCAATCCTCGGGAGACCCGACGATGAACCGCTGCTGGGCAAGTTCCTCGTAGGCGATGTCGAAGGACTCGGCCTCGGGCATCACCTTGTCCTGGCCCCACCTGGCATACGTGCGGTACTTCTCCGCCAGATAGGGGGCCGCCAGTTCGACGGCTGTAACCCGGTCCTTGGCGCAGAAGATCTCCCGCATCAAAGGCAAACCCGCCCCTGGGCCGGTGTTGGCCTCGGCGCGGGTCAAACGGTAGAGATCGACCTGGCGCCGGATGGTAGAGGCGGTGGCGTGGGGGTTGACCATCCAGGCGTCCGCCAAGCGCGCGGCACGCTGGACCGCTCTGTCGCTAT
Organism: Micromonospora sp. NPDC005806; assembly: GCF_042871425.1. Lineage (NCBI taxonomy): Bacteria > Bacillati > Actinomycetota > Actinomycetes > Micromonosporales > Micromonosporaceae > Micromonospora > Micromonospora sp. NPDC005806. Next base: position 6,183 of record NZ_JBIAIL010000038.1, read on the forward strand.
TGGCCGCCATCCATAGGGGCGGGCGCGGCTGTTGCACCGGCAAGAGGTTGAGCTTGGCACCCCTGAGGCGACACCAGGGAAGGTCCGCGTCGACCTCCTCTCCCGCCCACAGGCGCAGCACGATATCCAGGTTGGCCTCAAACCTGGCCACCCTGCCTGTCTTGCCGACGCCGAAGGCGTCGTACTCGACGTCCCTATAGCCAAGTCCAACACCGAGAATCAGCCGCCCTCGGGTGACCACGTCGAGCGAGGCGAAGTTCTCGGCCACGTCGAGAGGGTTCTGGAGGGCGAGCAGGAGGATGCCAAGCCCGATGTTCATGTCGCCTGCCTCGGCCGACAACCGGGCCAGATAGGGCAGGGGCTGGATGTGCGTCACGGACTCGCTCAGGTAGTGCTGCCCGGCGAAGATTGAGTCCCAGCCGGCGTCACGCGCAGCACGCACCAGCTGGAGTTGACCGTCCAGCGCTCGGACCTGGTCGGCGCCTAGCGGCTGCTGGTTGGTCAGGAACAAGCCGATCTGCATACGCACTCCCCCAGGCCCTGGCGGCCACCGGCCGGTGGATGGGCTCTTGACATGGCAGTGTAAATGTCAGATGATTCTGAGTCAAGACTCGCGTGGTCATACCAGCTTTCTGTCGGCACGCACTTCCTAAAACCTCAGAGGTTATCCCCGGATGAGGAACCTCGCCGAGTTGAGCGATGGAGGCACGCCCGATGACCGTCCCAAACGATGATCTTGCACGGCGCGCGGAGGATGCGATCCGCCAGATGGAGAGGTGGGATCCCCTGCTGCGGGCCGTGATCACTCGCATGGATGACGAAGTCCGCGCTGAGGTCGCGCGACAAGCAGCGCAGGGTGGATCCGGGGAGTCGGCGGGTCCGCTGCACGGCATGTTGGTGGCCGTCAAGGACAACATCGACACGGCGGGGACACGGACAACGGCAGGGTCCGATTTCTTCCGCGACAGAGTCCCCGCTGCCGACGCCTTCGTGGTTGAACGCCTCCGGCAGGCTGGGGCCATCCTGAGCGCGAAGGTCAACCTCGCCGAGTTTGCGCTGGGCGCCACCACCCAGAACGCCCACTGGGGCTCATGTCGCAATGCGTGGGACCAGACGCGGATCCCGGGTGGCTCCAGCGGCGGCTCGGCCGTGGCGGTTGCGGCTGGCATGGCTGACGCATCGCTCGGCACCGACACCGGGGGCTCGATACGAATTCCGGCTTCGGTCAACGGATTGGTCGGACTGCGTCCGACCCTCGGGCGAATCTCCAACAGAGGCGTGACGCCACTGAGCCACGCCTTCGACACCGTCGGTCCCTTGGCGCGCACCGCGGCCGAGGCCGCTGCTGTTTTTAGCGCCATCGATGTCTTTGACTTCGATGACCCCACTAGTCAGGACGGGCCGCGGCAGGACGTCCTCACAACGCTCGATGCCGGAGTTGGCCGGCTGCGGGTCGGCATACCCGAGACGTACTTCTTCGACGACGTGGACCCTCCCGTCGCAGCGGCGGTCCGCGCGCTGGGGGAAACCCTCGCCACGCAGGGCAGCGAACTGGTTGCGGTTTCACTCGATGGCGCAGTCGAGGCGCAACAGCACATGTTCCGGATCCTCTATCCGGAGGTGGCGGCCTTCCACGCCGACCGGCTGGCTGACGCCCCCGGGCGGTTCGGGGAGGACGTCCATCGTCGACTCCAGCTAGGAGTGGGAGTCGATGCCCAGAAGATGGCGGAATCCATGGCGTGGCGCCGTAACTGGCAGCGTACTGTCGAGCGGGTTCTTCTCGACGTGGACCTCATCCTGACGCCCACCGTCCCGGCTGACGTGCCATGCGTGGAGGGTGCTGAAATGATCCGCACCACGCATGAGATCACGCGGTTCACCTATGGCTTTTCGATGTTCCACGGCCCCTCAATCTCGGTTCCGTGCGGCCTGCACCCGGAGTCTGGCATGCCCATCGGCGCCCACCTCACAGCCGCGCCGTGGCGGGAGGACCTGCTCTTCCGTGCCGCCGCGGCATACCAGGCGGTGACCGACTGGCACGAGCGCAGGCCCCCGGCCCTCCGGGCCGGCATCGCCTGAGCCCAGACTGCACAACGGCCGGGGAGGCGGAACTCCCCGGCCGTCGGCGTTGGCGCTAGTACTCCAGCCGGGGATCGTGATCATGGCTGGGTGAGTGCTTGGCGGGAGTAGTGGCTGGTCGTGGCTCGGGCTTGGTGGCGACGTCGGCGGATGGACCAGATGAGCGGGTCGGTGCGGCGTCGGCTGGGTTCGATGATCAGGACGTTGAACAGGTGGCGTAGCTCGTTGACGGTCAACGGGATCAGCCCGGCGGGTTCGGGGCGGCTGTGGTGGGCTGTCGCGGCGGCGAGGAAGGCGTGGGCGAGGATCGCCGGGGTGGTCCAGCGGTACAGCCTGCGTCCCGAACCCGCCAACCCGGGCGCCGAGGAACCACCGCCCTCGGTGCCTCGTCCCGACCACCGTGACCTGTCCCCGGCTGGTTCACCCTGCCGTGACCGGGATGCCCACCCCCGCATGGAACGACCTGCTCACCCGGCTGGCCGTCCCTCGCGAGGCCCAACGCGAAGCCGACCTGCACAACCGACGCGGCGGCACCCGACGACTACCGGCAGGCGGCGGACGCCGGCCCCGCCTCACCCTCGCTGACCGGCTCCTGGCCACCATCCTTGACCAACGATTCAACATCCCACAGCCAGTGATCGGTGACCTGTTCGGCGCCTCCCGCATGACCATCAACAACGCCGTCCGCCAGACCTGCCAACTCCTCGCCCAGATCCGGCACACCATCGAACCCGCCGACGTGCACCTCACCACCCTTACCGACCACACAGCCAAGGCAGGCCTCGACATCGCCACAGAGATCAAAAACGTGTGTTAATCCCCTGCGCGCCCTAACCGCCGAGGAAGGCCCGACGCACCTCATCGTCACCTAGCAGCGCCTCGCCGGTGCCGGTGTGGCTCACCAGCCCACGCTGGATGACGTACCCGCGGTCCGCCAGTTCTAGTGCCGAGCGAGCGTTCTGCTCGATGAGCAGGAAGGTGATTCCCGCTTCGTCCCTCAGCTCGCGGAGCTGCTGGAACATCGCCTTCGTGAGGATGGGTGATAGGCCCACGGACGGCTCATCCATCAGAATCATGCGCGGGTCGAGCATGAGAGAGCGCGCGATCTCCAGGGCGCGCCGCTCTCCGCCGGACAGCGTGCCGGCGTACTGCGCCCTCCGCTCGGCGAGACGGGGAAAGAGGTCGAACATCTCGTCGATTCGCGCCTTCACGCGAGCCTTGTCCCTGACGAGATACATCCCGAGCTCGAGGTTCTCGTAGACGTTGAGCGAGGGGAAGATCGTCGACAGCTGGGGAACCATTGCCATCCCGGCGCGCAAGAGCTCCTGGGGGCCCATGGCCGTGACGTCCTGCCCCTCGAAGACGACCTTGCCCTGGCGAACGTTGATCAGACCGTAAATCGCCTTGAACACGGTCGACTTCCCCGACCCATTCGGGCCAACGACGCAGACAATCTCGCCACGCCGCACCTCGACGTCGACGCCGTGCAGGATGTCGAATCCGCCGTATCCGGCGATGACACCGGAGACCTCGAGCATCACCTCGCCAGGTGCGACGCTCGAAGCTGCGACAGGGCTGGTCTTATGCACCGAGGTAGGCATCGATTACCTCCTGGTTTTCGCTGATCTCGTCGGGGCTGCCGTTGGCCAGCAGCTCACCGTCATGGAGGACGACGATCCGGTCGGCAATCGAGAAGATGAACCCGATGTTGTGTTCAACGATAATGAAGGCGACGCCCTCTTCCTGATTGAGCACCTTGACATAGTGCTTAAGTGACTCGATGAGGGTGGGGTTGACACCCGAAGTGGCCTCGTCCAGCAGCACCAGACTCGGGTTCGACATCATGGCCATCACGAGCTCAACGAGGCGCATCTGGCCGCCAGAGATGTTGCCGGCGTACTGGTGTGTGAGATGCGGGATCTCCATGAGGTCAATCAGATCGGACGCCCGCTGCTTCGTTGCGACATCTGCGGGACGAACGAGGCCCCGCAGCCCAACGCCCTTCCACTGACGGCCGAGCAGGGCGTTCTCCCAGACGGTGAGCTCTGGAAACAGCCGCACATTCTGGAACGTACGGCCCATGCCGCTCCGCGCCACCTGCATCGTTCGCAGCTTCGCGATGTCTCGCCCGTTGAACTCAACGCTGCCGCCCTCGAAGGCCATGTCCCGCGAAAGGCACGCCAGGAGGGTGGACTTGCCCGACCCGTTCGGGCCGACCAGCCCCACGATCTCGCCAGCGGCTATCTGGAAATCAACCTCGCGCAATGCCTGGACGCCCCCGAAGCTCTTCACGATTCCCCGAGCGTTTAGGAGTACGCGGCCGGGCAGGGAGGGAGCAAGCGCTGGGGCAGGTGTGGTAGTGGTCACTTCACGCTCCTCACGGCTAACGCGGGCGGGCGCACGGCCGGGTCGTTGCCCCCGCTACCGCGATGCCTCAGCCTCCTGGTCAGTCGGCCGAGCACCGTGCGCTCTCCACGCTGGATCGTGCCAACGATGCCTTCCGGCATGAAAAGCACGATGACGATCAGGAAGGCGCCGAAGATGACGAGGAAGGAGTTGCCCTGCTCCGCCCAGACAGTGTCGCGAACCATGAGGAACAGCGCCGTCCCAATGACGGGACCCCACACAGTTCCGAGTCCGCCGAGCACGGTCATGATTGCGACGTTGATTAGGAAGCTGTCGCGGAACATGATCTCTGGATCGATGAAGGTGACCTCGTACGCCCAGCAGGCGCCGACTGCGCCAGTGATCGCAGCGGAGAGGCAAAAGATCGTCAGCTTCAGCATGGTGGTGTTGATCCCCCTGGCCTCAGCGCCACGCTCATCGCCCTTGATCGCGAGCAGGGACACGCCGAACTGGGAACGGCGCAACCACCAGGCGAGGGCGACCACCGCGACCGCTCCGATGAGGTAGAGGTAATAGAAGAAGTGGCGGTTCACTTCGGGGGGCAGGACTAGCCCTTGGGCGCCCTCCGTCAACGGAGTGGCCATATGCACCAGCTCACGTACGGCCAGGAATGAGCCGAGCATGGCGATCGAGAAGTACACGCCCCGAAGCCGCAGCAAGGGATAGCCGACGGTGAGTGCACAGGCGGCGGCGAACAACGCCGCCAGCGGGACGGTGGAGGCAAAGGACATATCGGCCTTCACCATGAGAATGCCGGTGACATAGCCGCCGAGCCCGAAGAACACCCCGTGGCCGAAGTCAACGTAGCCCGTGAAGCCGGAGATGAAGTTCCAGCTCGACGAAAGGATGATCCACATGAACATCGTGCTGAGGGTGAGCAGCACGCTATCATTCAGCCCCATCGGGGGCAGCACGCTCATGCCGATCAGCGCCAGCACCAACGCAACAACGGGCTTGTACCTGATCTCGCGAACGTTGCGGCCGGGTGCGAGCCTCTCGCTTGGAGTGGTGGCCTCTTCGGCAACTGAACTGCTCATGCGCGAACCCCTCCCAGTCGGGAGATCCCTTCCGGACGCAGGGCTAGGACGACGACGACCAGAATGAAAGCTGCCGCCGTTCCGAGGCTGGTGCCGATGTTGGGCACATAGCCGCTGAGGCCTGACTCGATGAGCCCGACGAACATGGCAGCGGCGAGCGTGCCGCTCACTCGCCCGCCGCCGCCGAGCACGACGATCACGAAGGCTTTGAGGGTGAACAAGCCGCCCATGAAGGGGTAGAAACCCTGGGTGACGCTGAAAAGACCCCCGGCAGCGAACGCGACAGCGGTGCCGAGGCCGAATGCCGCGCAGTAGACGCGGGTCACGCTGATTCCGACGATCCGGGCAGCGCCGCGATTCTGGGCAGTCGCCTTCATCGCTTTGCCCTGCTTGGTTCGGTTCAGGAACAGCGTCAGCAGGCCGAGGAGGAGGAGGGCCGCGCCCAGCATCACGGCTTTGCTGACTGCCACCCGATAGTCCAAGAGGCTGATTACCGACTCGGAGTAGGCCGCCTGGGTCACCTTGGGTGTCGTGCTGAAGCCGAGCGTGAGCGAGCCCGCGATCACCGATGCCAGGCCGAAGGTCACTAGCAGCGGCATCAGCTCGTGGCGGTCGAGTACGGGGATGATGAGCAGACGGGACACCACCCAGCCGAACCCGAAGCCCAGCACGATCAGCAGCGGCAGTGCCACCAGGACGTCAAGTCCCAGGTACTGGTGCGCCAACCATGCCAGGTAGGCGCCGAGGACCAGGAACTCGCCGTGGCTCAGGTTGATGACCCTCATGATCCCGAAGATGAGGGAGAGGCCCTGGGCCATCAGGGCGTAGAACCCTCCCAGGATGACCCCATCGATGATGACCTGAACTAGCGTGTGCAACGTGCGACTCCGATCGCGCGACGTAGGACCGTCCTGTTTGTCATGATCGTGTCAGCGCGCATTCCATGGCTTGAGGGGCAAGATGGCTGCCTTGGCGGTGTCCTTTGGCGCGACCACCACCTGCTCGCCCTTCGCATCGATCTGCACGGTCAGCATGGGCCGGTTGATGTTTGCGCCCGTGAGGCCGCTAGCGTCGCCCGGTGCCGTGTAGTCGATCGGCCCGAAGAAGGTGTCTGCCTTCATGTCGACAAGGGCCTTGCGGACCTTCTCGGTGTCGGTGCTGCCGGCCTTCTCGACGGCGAGCTGCAGGGAGAGCCCCGCCGCCGACGAGCTCGGTGCCAGGTAGGACGGACGCTCGCCGTACTTCTTGAGGTAGGCGTCGAAGTAGTCCTGGGCAGTGCCGAAGTAGTCGTCCTTGTAGCTGTCGTTGGGCATCCACTGCGTGGGCGCCATGATGCCCTCGGCGGTTGCTGCGCCAAGTTCCCGCACGAAGGTGGGCTCGGTCGGGGCTTGGACCATGAGGACATAGTTGGGCGCCCAGCCGATGTCGCGCATGGTGCGGGTGGCCAGCAGTCCGATCAGGGTGGTGCCTGCTTCCACGAATGCGTCCGGCTGCTTCGCCTGAATCTGCCGCATGGCACCTGTGATGTCTGTGGCGTCAGCGGGGACGGACTGCACCGAAACCACCTCGAGCCCCATCTTCTTTGCATTCTCGACGGTAGCGTCCTTGACATCTGTCATCGGGGCATCGTCGGAGTGCATGACGCCGATGCGCTTGACCCCCTTTTCCTGCAGGGCCTGAAGTCCGCTGGTGGTGTAGTCCCGGGTAAGAGTCAGGGGACTGAACACATACTCGTTCTTCTGGTTGAACACACTGACCGCGGCCGCGCCGCCAGCAAACATGATCTTCTTGTACTTGCCCGCGATGGCAGAGGTTGCAATGGTCAGACCTGAAGAGTAGGGGCCGAACATGAAGTCGACCTTGTCCTGGCTGATCAAGCGCTGGGTGAGTTTCACCGCGGTCTCGGGCTCTGACTGGTCGTCGTAGTAGATGACCTGCACCTTGCGCTTCTTGCCGCCGACGTCGATACCACCGTGGGCGTTCACCTCGTCGACCCACATCTCGTACCCGCGCTTGGTGGCCTTGCCCTCGATGGAGAACTTGCCCGTCTCGGATACCGCAGCACCCACCTTGAGGGGCCCACTGTCGCTTCCCTCAGAGGAGCTGCCGCCAGCGCCACAGGCAGTCGCGACCAGGGACGTGGCCAGCGCGGTCGAGATGATCGTCATACGCCTAAACATGGGGCCTCTCTTCGAAGAAGATCTGTCAGGCAGGGGTCGAGCCGTGGTGTATGCGCGCCCTACGCCTGGGCACTTGGGTGGTGGTCTCCGTGGTGCGTGGACACTCAGAGTGGTGAACCTCACTAAATCCTCTGATGTTTCCGGTGATGTTAAAGGTCAGACTGTTGGTTGACAACCCCCTGACACAGCCGGTCTGCACGTCAGACACAGGCAGCCAACAGAGGAGGAATCGTGACCATCACCGAGGCAAGGGACAGCCAGTCGGACTTAACGGGCAAGGGCGGCGGCATCGGCGAGACCATCGCCGCGCGCATCGCACGGTGGGCCGCCGACGTCACCGTGAGTGACGTTCCGACGCACGTCGCTGACCGAGCGTTGTTGCACATTCTTGACTGCGTCGGCCTGGCCTACGCCTCCTCGAACTTCGACTTCGCCAAGCGCGCCCTTGCGGCGGTGTCCGAGCTCGGTGCCGGCAACACTCCGGTCATCGGCCACAGCGTCCGGCTCAGCCCCCGCGATGCGGCCCTCCTCAACGGGTTGCTGGTGCATGGCCTGGACTACGACGACACTCACCTGGCAGGCGTCATCCACGCGTCGGCGAGTGCCCTCCCCACGGCGCTCTCGGTTTCCACCCTGCGGCACCTGCCCGGCAAGGACCTGCTTTTGGGCTATCTGATTGCCATGGAGGTCAGCTCACGCGTTGGCGCAGCGGCAAACAGTGGGCTGCACGCTCACGGGTATCACCCCACCGGTGTGGTAGGAGCCTTCGGGTCTGCAGTGGCCGCAGCCCGACTCGGCGGTTTGAGCGCCCAGGGCATCGCCACGGCCCAGGGTTTCGTTGGAAGCCTCGCAAGCGGCGTAATGGAGTTCCTGGAGACCGGCGCTTGGACCAAGCGGGTGCACCCCGGGTGGGCTGCGGTCAGCGGCATCACTGCGGCGCAGTTTGCGAAGCACGGCTTCGAGTCCCCGCCAGCCATCTACGAGGGCCGCTTCGGGCTCTTTGCGCTGCACACCCCTCTCGGGCATGGCATTGACTTGTCCAAGGCGACCGCGGGCCTGGGTGAGGACTGGGAGCTCGTGCGGGTGGGCATCAAGCCCTACCCGGCCTGCCATTTCACGCACGCCTTCGCCGATGCTGCGCAGATCCTCCTCGACACCCATAAGTTCGCCCCTTCCGACATCGAGTCGATCACATGCCTGGTACCCGAGGAGATCGTGCCGGTCGTGCTCGAACCAGCCGCCAACAAGCTGTCACCCCGCTCGGACTACCACGCGAAGTTCAGCCTGCCGTTCATCGTCTCCGCCATCCTCAGCCGAGGGCGGTTCACCCTGGCAGAACTCGAGGACGAGGCGCTGCGCGACCCGGAGATCTTGTCGCTGGCCGCAAAGGTGGCCTACGAGCCGGATCCCAACAAGACGTTCCCCAAGTACTTCCACGGCGAGGTGATTGTGCGGCTCAAGGACGGACGGGAGCTCCGCCATCGAGAGAACGACAACCGCGGCTCCGAGGAGCGCCCGCTCTCGCGGGAGGACATCGAGACGAAGTTCTACGACAACATGTCCATTGTGTCGAGCCGCAGCCACGCAGAGCGTGTCCACGAGGCAGTCATGGGACTCCTCCAGGAAGAGGACAGTGCCAACTTTGCCGAGGCGCTGCGAGGGTAAGTCGTCCTCGACAGGCATGGCTTCAGGGGGCGCCGCGCGATAGAGGCCCGTGCGGCGCCGCCTGGGTGTTTCGAGATGAGGAGCGGTTAACTTCCGAGGAGAGTCGGTGTGGAAGACATGGTTGACCCATGCGCGTAGCGAGGGTGCCCAATCTTGTAGTCACCATGTTCACCGCCGGCGCCATGACGACGCTGGGTGCCGTTCCGGTCTTCCTATTGAGCGCGCAGTCCGTCTTCGTCCGAAGAGATGTCGGGTTCGACGAGGCGAAGTTCGGGTTAGCGGCCAGCTGCTTTTTCGCGGCGGCAGCGTCAAGTGCACTGTTGGGCGGGCGTCTTGTGGACCGCCTCGGCCGACGGCGCAGCACTATTCTGGCCGGTTCGCTAGCCTGCGCAGGTGCGATGGGACTTGCCTTGCTGGCGCACTCCTACACAACGCTGGTGCTGATGCTGGTCGTCCTTGGCATGGCTAACGCGGCCTTGCAAGTGACCTCAAACCTGTCGCTGGCCAATTCGATCCCGCTGCAGCTTCAGGGCTTGGCCTTCGGCGTCAAGCAGTCGGCCGTTCCTCTCGCGATCTTGCTCGGCGGCATGTCGGTTCCCACGATTGGAGCGCTGATCGGCTGGCGCTGGACGTTTGGGATCACGGCGCTCGGGGGGGTGTTGGTTGTGGTCAGCGGACTCGCTTTGCCGAGGGACGGCAAGCGCCGCGGGCCCGCCGCCCGCGCAGCTGAGAAGCCGCCGAGAGGTGCCCTCTTGCTGACAGTCGGCGGGATGGCCATCGCCAGCGCTTCGGTCAACTCGCTCGGCGCCTTCGTGGCCTCTTGGAGCTTTCACATTGGAATGAGCCCTTCGCAGGCTGGCTACATGATGGCCGCCGGCAGCGCATTGTCCATCATTGCGCGTGTGGTGACCGGCTACCGCGCCGACCGCCGGGATGGTGGCAATCTAGCCGTGGTCATCCAGCAGATCACGGTCGGCGCTATGGCCTTCGTCGCAATTTCGATCGGAACCGTTCCAACCCTCTGGGCCGCGTCCATGCTCGCGTTTGCAATCGGATGGGCGTGGCCAGGGCTCCTGCTCTTCGCGGTCGTGCGGGTAGGTCGCGAGGCCCCCGGTGCCGCCTCGGGAGCCGTCCAAGCAGGGGCATTCGTTGGCGGCGCGACCGGGCCAGCACTCTTTGGTCTTCTCGTAGCGCACGCCGACTATCCAACCGCTTGGCGCGTTGGCGGAGGGTGCATGCTGCTCGCGGGCGTCCTGCTGGTTTTGGCTCGCCGGGCATTCTTGCGAGACTTGGCGGCTCGGCCACTTCAGCGCAGCAGTACGGGCTGAACCGCCGACTTGTATGGGGGCAGCTGTTCTCGGCCTTCCGGTCGTAGGTTCCGTAGGACGCTGGGCGGGGTGACTCGTGAACCGCCTGCCGCCTTTCGGGGTTGACTCTCCCGGGTGTGTTGCCTCCCCGGTGTCCGGCCGCGGTCTGACTCAACAGAGGCGTGATCGTTGCCCGGTACTGCAAGTCGGCATCTCGTCCGCGGTCTTCGTCGTTTCGCCGAGGAGTGGGAGCCGCCGCGGCGGCCTCTGCCCACCACTCCCCGGACGATCATGAAACCCAACCCCACCCACGAGAACGTCAGTAGACCCGAAAATCCCCGCTACCTGGCCATTCGCCGAAGCGTTCGTCGTGTGCTGGCAACGCCTGACCGCCCTACCCGCACCCACCTGACCAGCAGAAGCCGTCTCAGCGAGCCGGAGGGGGCCGTTCCCGGGATCCGGAGACCCGGCACCACCACCGTGACAGGTGGCGCACACCCCCACCACCAAAGGGAACAAAACGGTCAAGCCAAAGTTCCTGCCGAGGGATCAAAACCCTCTGACGGATCGAGGCCAACGAGGGCGACCTCAGCAAGGTCGCGCTCCGGCTGGTCGACGCGGAGGGGACGGACCAAGCCTCAGAAGGCAACAGCGACCGAACACGCACCCACCGAGCAGGCTTTTGGCAAATGCGACCCAAGAATGAGTAGATGGGGCGGCGATACAGCAGGTCACGCGGCTGCAAACGATCGATCGACGTCGGTTTAGGAATCCAGCGGCGCTGTGGGCAGCGACTCCGCCCCTAGCTGGCGGGATGTCGACCGGCGGCTCGGCAAGCAGCAAGATCGTTGCACCTACTTTGCACGTAGGTCGGGAGCTCCACGTCGGGGAACTGCCCGCAGCTCAGGGTAGAGGCCGGGAGGACCCCGTCGGTCCGCCAGCCGTGCCCGGGGCGGTCGGCCCAGCCGGCTCGCGTCATACTCTGTCAATGCCTACATGGGCGAAGGCAACCGGCGGATTCTTCGTTTCCGTTCTCGGATACATCGCATGCGGCGCGTACGTCTACTTCGCCGCCGCCCAGGCCGGTGCCGAGCAAAGGGCAGACCCGGACCCAGGACCAGACAGTGCCGCCGCCTACACCGGGCTCTTCTACATCATGCTGTCGTCCTGCATTCTGGCCGCTTTCCTGATCACCGGTGCGGTGCTTTGCGTCAGCCGACGCCGCAGGCCCTTCGGCGTCGGGATGGTGTGCGGGGTGATCGTTCCTCTGTTGATCGTGGTGGTCTTCCTGCGTGTCGTGGCTTATGGCGCGGCCGTGGGCCGGTGAACACCTGCAACCTGGACCGCGACCCAAACCGGGCGAGCGGAGCAACCCTCCGCTCTTGACTGCCGCGACGCCAGTCTTGTCGTTACTCTGCGCGATGCCTCACGCCTCTACATCGTTCCCGGCATCGGCGCCAAACGACTCGACGGCCGGCTGTCCGTGCGGGAGGTACAGACCTGGCTCAACAAGGTCGCGAAGACGTGCCAATGCTGCGCCGTCGGCCGGTGCTGTCAGGACCTCCCCGCGGCTCGCACCGTCAAGGGAGTCCGCGCCGTTCTCCGCTCGGCGCTCTCTCAGGCGGTAGTGGAAGAGCTGGTCGTGAAGAACGTTGCGGCTCTCGTGAAGCTTCCGCCGATCCGCGCCCGCAAGGGAAAGTCGTGGAGCAGTGAGGAAGCCCGCGCATTCCTAGAGTCATCCCGCTACGGCGACGGCTACCTGTACGCCGCCTACGTCTTCGTCCTCGTCCTCGGCCTCGGCCTCGGCCTCGGCCTCCGCAAGGGTGAAGTCCTCGGCCTCACCTGGGAGCACATCGACTGGGACGGCTGGGACAAGCCCTGCACCACAGACGGCAAACCATTCTGCGAGGGCTGCCGCGACAACCACGACATCAACCTCGTCATCGACGAGCAACTCCAGCGGGTACGCGGCCGGCTGCTGCACCGGTCCACCAAGACCGAGGAATCCGACACTCCCCTACCGCTGCCAGCCATCTGCGTCACCGCGCTCCGGCATCGCCACCGGCAACAAAAGGCGGCCAAGAAGAAGGCCGGCGAGGCCTGGCACGACACCGGCATGATCTTCACGACCCGCTACGGGCTGCCGGTCGAGCCGCGGAACTTCAACCGGTCCTACGACAGCCGCATCGCCCGCGCCGGCGTCCCGAAGATCACCGTCCACGACGCCCGGCGCACCTGCGGCTCGCTCCTGGTCGACCTGGACGTGCATCCCCGGATCGCGATGGCAATCCTCAGACACGCGGGCTTCTCGATCACGATGGAGATCTACAGCCAGGTCTCATCCAAGGCCACCCGGGAAGCCCTGCGGAAGCTCGGCGAAAGCCTCGGCCAATGAGGTCTTCTCGGCAACGTGACGGTTGCGATGTGTGACGGGTTGGGGGTGCCCGCCCGCGGTCTATTTCCGCGGTGCCAGGGTGCGTAGGACGCAGAACTCGTTGCCCTCGGGGTCTGCCATGACCACCCAGTTTCGGTCTGAGCCTTGGCCCACATCCGTCTTGGTGGCACCGAGGCCGAGCAATCTGGTCACCTCGTCCTCGGTGCTGCCGTCGATCGGGCTGACGTCGAGGTGGAGCCGGTTCTTCACGGTCTTGCCCTCGGGCACCTGGATGAACAGCAGGGTGGGCGGCATCTGGCGGGCCCGAACATCCTCGACGGTTGGCACCCAGGAGCCGATCTCGACCTTGCCCTCGCTCCGGTCGATCACCTTGAAGTCCATTACCTCGCACCAGAAGGCCGCGAGCCTCTCCGGATCGTGGCAATCAACGGCCAACTCGGTGAACCGACTTGTCATGACACTCCCAGATAGCGCGGACGGGGCTCAGAGTATCGGCCAATGAGCCGTTGCTGTACTTCGCTGCCGTACAAGATCAGAAGAGGCCATCCGGAAGATCCCGAATGGCCTCTGAGCTGCGTCGGGACGGCCGGATTCGAACCGACGACCCCTTGTTACCGACTGCAGCCGCCCCGAGCTTGTCATTGCTTGCTTCAAGTGGTCTTTGACCTGCACAGACAGGGCGGGGCGTTGGTCTCTTCTTGTCACTGGTTGCGGACGTCAGGACAGGGTTTTCGGGGGGTAAACGGGGGCCACCGTCGGAACCCGCCCACGCCTGAACAGCACTCCCACCACCACGGAGTTGCACGCGCACCGAAGGACGCACCGGCTCATCGCATCACTAGCAGTCGAGCCGTGGGGGTTCGTGTCGGAGGGGCGACACGAACCATTACCCCACCGCCGATGACGATCGGCACGACCTTGAAGCTCGAACAACTCCGGCCGTGACGGCCCTGGCCTGGTCGGCAAGTAGCTGGCACAGGAGGAGGCCGCCGTGGCCGTCATACGGGAATCCACTCCGGCGGCGGCGCGGCCGGCCTGCCCATGGCCGTCCCGAGCGGTGCGGCTGGACATGCACAGTTTCCGTAGGCCGGGCGAGGTTGGCCTCGACGGTCTCCGGGCTGATGAGCAGACGCGAGATGCGTCGGGGGCCGTGCGGTGCGTACAGTTCCGGGTCGGACTTGGGGTGGGCCGGGTAGCTCCGGCGCAGGGAACGGGATGAGACAGCGACGGCATGGCGGCGGACAACATTGCGGAAACCGGTCAATACGGCATTGACCCCGGCCGACTGGAAACCTGTCTCAGCGTCTTTGAGGCTTTGGAGGACCTGCCTCCCGATCACCCCGACGTGGTGCGGGTGCAACGGGCTACCGCGAAGCTCTACAAGGTGATCAAGCAGCGGCGACGGGAGGCACGGCGGGATGCCATCGCGGCGGCCGACCGCGCGGTGACGGCGGCCACCGCCACCGGCGCCCCGGGCCGGATCGACGACGAGACCCAGGGCATCCCGCTCGCCTCCCCCACCGTGGGTGCCACGGCCGGCTTCCTGCACAATCCGCGCGGCTGCTACGTCTGCAAGCAGCGCTACTGCGAGGTGGACGCCTTCTACCATCAGCTCTGCCCGTCCTGCGCCGCGTTCAACCGCGAGCGCCGGAACGCCCGGACTGACCTGACCGGCCGGCGCGCGCTGCTCACCGGCGGCCGCGCAAAGATCGGCATGTACATCGCGCTGCGGCTGCTGCGCGACGGTGCGCACACAACGGTGACCACGCGGTTTCCGCACGACGCGGTCCGCCGATTCGCCGCGATGCCGGACAGCGGGGACTGGCTGCACCGCCTGCGGATCGTCGGGATCGACCTGCGCGACCCCGCCCAGGTGATCGCCCTCGCTGACTCGGTCAGCGGCCAGGGACCACTCGACATCCTGATCAACAACGCGGCGCAGACCGTCCGCCGCACGCCCGGGGCGTACGCGCAGCTCGTCGCCGCAGAGGCGGCGGCCCTGCCGGAGGGCCCACTGCCGGAGATGATCACTTTCGCCAAACCTGCCCGCCGGGGCGACCCGGCGGGCAGCCTGATCGCCCCGCCGCAGTCGGCCCCGATCACCCCGCACGCGCTCACCGCGCTGGCGCTGACCAGCGGCTCCGCCTCGCCGGAACGGATCGCGGCAGCCACCGCCATCGACGCCGGCGGTCTGGTGCCGGACCTCGACCCGGTCAACAGCTGGGTGCAGCGGGTGCAGGAGGTGGACCCGGTCGAGCTGCTCGAAGTGCAGTTGTGCAACGTAACCGCGCCGTTCGTGCTGGTCAGCCGGCTGCGACCGGCGATGGCCGCAGCGACCGCCCGCCGTAAGTACGTGGTGAACGTGTCGGCGATGGAGGGCCAGTTCGCCCGCGGCTACAAGGGGCCAGGGCACCCGCACACCAACATGGCCAAGGCCGCGCTGAACATGCTGACCCGGACCAGCGCCCAGGAGATGCTGGCCGACGGCATCCTGATGACCAGCGTCGACACCGGCTGGATCACCGACGAGCGGCCCCACCCGACGAAGATGCGCCTGGCGGACGCCGGCTTCCACGCCCCGCTGGACCTCGTCGACGGCGCGGCCCGGGTCTACGACCCGATCGTCCGCGGCGAACAGGGCGAAGACCTGTACGGCTGCTTCCTGAAGGACTACGCGCCCTGCGCCTGGTGATCAGCGCGCCCACCCCGCTGGCCAGACCGGTGCCCGCCTCCAGGTTCCGCAACCCGTCGGCCGCCCAAAATCAGGCCGCCAGGGTCAGCACCGCTTCGGCCGATCTCCTCTGTCGACGCCGTCACTCCGGCTGACCTCGAGGTGGCCACGGTCAAAAGTGGGCAGGTCAGATGC
Source organism: Micromonospora sp. NPDC005806 (assembly GCF_042871425.1). Lineage (NCBI taxonomy): Bacteria > Bacillati > Actinomycetota > Actinomycetes > Micromonosporales > Micromonosporaceae > Micromonospora > Micromonospora sp. NPDC005806. The sequence goes on from NZ_JBIAIL010000038.1 coordinate 22,118, forward strand.
TCCGCCGCGTCCGCCGCGCCGGGGGCGTAGCGATCGCGGGCACGGTCATGGGAGGCGTGAGGATCCTCAGTGCGCCGCCACGACCACCGCTTCCGGCTCGAGGTCGGCGAGCCGGGCCGGCCGCACGACCACGAGTAGAACGGTCATCGCCGCGACCATGCCACCTGCAACGACGAGGGCCATGGCCACCGCGCCGGTGCCCAGCACGCCCACCAGGGGCGCAGCCAGCGCGCCGACGCCGAACTGCACGGCGCCGAGCAGAGCGGAGGCCGTACCGGCCGCTTCCCCGTGCCGGGACAGGGCCAGGGCCGGCGCGTTCGGCATCGCGAGGCCCGCCGCCGCGAGCACCACCCACAACGACACCAGCAGGCTCGGCAGCCCGCCGAGCCCGGTCGCGGCGAAGGCGAGCAGCGCCAAACCGGCCCCGGTCCCCACGCCGAGGGCGGCGACGAGGATCCGCTGCGGCGAGTGACGCCGCAGCAGCCGTACGTTGAACTGGGTCGCCGCGATCAGCCCGAGCGCGCCCACGCCGAAGGCCAGCCCGAACTGCTGCTCGTCCAGCCCGTACTGCTGCTGCAGGACAAACGACGACCCGGCCACGTAGGCGAACAACGCCGCCATGGCCAGCCCGGCGACCAGAACCAGGCCCACGAACGTACGGTCCCGCAGCAGCGAGCCGTACACGATCACCGTCGCGACCACCCCGCCGCGCTGGCGCCGATCGGCCGGCAGCGTCTCGCGGAGGCCGAGCGCGGCGACCACGACGAGCAGCACACCAAAGGCGGCCAGGGCCACGAACACGCCACGCCAGTCCGTCCAGCGCAGCAGCCCGCCACCGAGAGTCGGCGCGAGGATCGGCGCCGCCCCCATGACCAGCAGCAGCCGGGAGAGCAACCTGGCGAAGGCCGCGCCGCTGAACAGGTCGCGGATCACGGCCATCGCAACCACCGAGGCCGCTGCGACGCCGAGGCCCTGCACCACCCGCAAGCCACCGAGAACGGCGATGTTCGGTGCGACGACGCAGAGCACCGATGCCACGACGTGCAGCGCGATGCCGGCGATCAACGGCGCGCGCCGGCCGACGGCGTCCGACAGCGGGCCGATCAGCAACTGGCCGAGGGCGAGGCCCGCCAGCGTGCCGGTGAGGGTCAGTTGGACCGCCGCCGGCGTGGTCTGGAAATCGGCGACGATTGCGGGAAGCGCGGGCAGGTACATGTCGATGGTCAGCGGACCCACCGCGATCAGCGACCCGAGGACGAGGACGAGCCGCAGGCGTTGCCGGGGGGTCATCAGGTCACCCGGCGTCAGCGAGGCTGCCGGCCCCTCAGGGACGTCGACGGTGGCGGTCATCGGATCGTCTCCGACCGGTCGTCGCGCAACCAGGCGGGGAACAGTGCAGGAGTCACCTCTGGCTCAAATCTGGATCCGGTGATCTGATTCCCTGTCGACCGGGAGGTAACGAAGGTCACAGTCGAGCGGCGGCGGTCGGGGCGGCGATCCAGGCCTCTGCTCGCAGCTGAATCCTCGCCGGCCCTTGGCAGGCCGTACGCCATGACCCTGCACTCGTCCCCGAACAAAGTCGCTCGTTCAGGCAGGTCCAGCGCGATCGGGTGGGGGTTGGAGTCGGCGGCCAACCACTCGGACTCAAAGCCTGCCTGACCAGCGATGTGGGCCGCTCCCGCCCTGCGGAGTCTCCGACGCGTACTCAACCCACATCCGGGCACGTCTGGAACCAACAGCATCTGCTCCATGAACTGCCCGAGTCTGATGGAGTCCTCAGACTGTGACCAGGGCTTTCTGGTCGGGCTGGTGGTGAGCGTAGAACATCGATTCGTGCTCGGCTGGTGGCAGGTAGTTCAGGGCGGAGTGCAACCGCCGGTGGTTGTACCAGTCGATCCATTCAGCGGTGGCCAGTTCGACCTGGGCCAGGCCGCGCCTGTGGGGTTTCAATAGTCGGTCGTCGTCGCTGACCTGGGCGTGTACGGCGCGGAGCCGGTAGGTCGGTCATCATCGGCGGCGTGCCCATGTGCTTGATCTACCTGATGTTCTGCCGCTTGATCCAGTGGCTCGTTCTGCTCGCTCGATCGGACGCCGTCAAGGATGTGGAGATCCTCGTCCTGCGTCACGAGAACGCGATCCTGCGCCGCACAAACCCGAAGCCGTGCTTGAACTGGACCGACCGAGCGGTCTTGGCGGCCCTGGCCCGGCAGCTCCCGAAAGCGCTGAGGTGGCATCGGCTGGTCACTCCCGAGACGCTGCTGCGATGGCACCGCCGGCTGGTGGCCCGACACTGGACCTACCCTCACCTCGGCCGCCCACCGGTCGATTCGACGATCGTGGACCTCGTGGTGCGAATGGCCCGGGACAACCCCGGCTGGGGCTACCAGCGCATCCAGGGAGAGCTGCTTGGCTTGGGCAATCGGGTCAGCGCCGCCACGATCCGCCGGATCCTCAAGCGGCTGCGCAGACCGCCGGCACCGGTCCGTCGCGATCACACGATCTGGCGCCGTTCCTACGCGCCCAGGCGTCCACGACGCTGTGCTGCGACCTCTTCCACGTCGACTGCGCGGTCACCCTGACCCGCCTGTATGTCTTCTTCGTCCTAGAGGTCGGCAGCCGCTACGTGCACATGCTCGGCGTCACCGCCAACCCGGACGGACCCTGGACCACCCAACAGGTGCGCAACCTGCTAATGGAGCTGGGCGAGCAAACCGACCGGTTCAGGTTCCTGATCCGGGACCGGGCCGGGCAGTTCACCGCCTCGTTCGACACGGTCCTCGCCGACGCCGGCATCACCACCATCAAGATGCCACCACGGTGCCCGCGAGCCAACGCCTTCGCCGAAAGGTTCGTGCTCACCGTCCGCAGCGAGGTCACCGACCGCATGCTCATCTTCGGCGCCCGCCACTTGCGACACGTCCTGACGACGTACGCCGCGCACTACAACGGACGGCGGCCCCACCGGGCCCTGCGCCTCACTCCCCCACGATCCACCCGGCCGGTCGTCAACCCCGACCGCCGACGCATCGCGCGCCGACCAGTCCTCGGCGGGTTGACCAACGAGTACGACCACGCCGCACAAAACCAGCTCAGAACCACGACCGAGTTTTGAAACCCCACAGGGCCCGCCGTACACCACTCCCATGGACGCAGCTCCGTGCGCCGCACACGGAACGCTCGCAAGTCGCCCTTGAGGAGTAGGTGTACCCGCTCCCCCGGCCCGGTGGGCACCCGGCCCAGGCCGGCCATGACCAACCCGGCCACCGTGCGAACATGGTCCGCGCGTCGGGTCAGACGTCACCGCGCCGCGCAACCGCCGCAGGCGGCGACGTAAGCGGTCGGATGGATCGTCGGGACGTCATCACGATGCGCGATGAGCGCGCGTGCCGGCTCTCCATCGCACGGCTGGCCTCGCAGTCGGGGGCTGTGCTCACGATCGCGCGTTACTGGGCCGCCCCCATGGGCCGGTGATGGCGAAGACGTAGCCGGGCGACTGGATGCAGGCGAACAGGATTCGCCCGTCGGCGTTGAAGGTTGGCCCCGCGAACTCGCCCTGACTGATCTCGTTGCGAGCCAGCGGGTACACCTTGCCCTGGTCTGCCACCCCGACGAGATGCTGGATGCCCTCGCCATCCTCCGCCAGGATCACCCCGCCGTACGGCGACACGGTGATGTTGTCCGGTCCGTCATAGTTCGTGTCCGAGGCCGGGTCGGGGTTGACGCCGAAGATGGTCTTGAGGGTGACGCTCTCCGTCGCCGGGTCGTAGAACCACACCTGGCCGTCGTGCTCCTGGGCGCTGCCGTCGCTCGAACGGGCAAAGCTCGCCACGAAGTAAGCGCCACCGTCTCCCCACCAGGCGCCCTCCAGCTTGCGGCTGTGCGTCACCGGTCGGGCAAACTGCTGCTTGCGAACCGATGTGGTGCGCGCATCACGGTCGGGCACGTCCACCCAGTCCACCTTGTACCGCGTGCCGGGCACTGTTGCCTGCGATAGGTCGGGGATGTGTCGGGACCCGAGGTAACAGCTCATCGCCTGCAGCCGGCCGGCGGTGTCGCCGCCCGGGCCGGTTGCCAGGGCGCGCAGGGAACCCTTGCCGCCGGCGAACCCGGCGGGCGACGTCCAGCGGAAGTAGAGACCGTTGGGGGCGGCGGCATCCTCGGTGAGGTAGACGGCGAAGGTCTGCGGATCGACGGCCACCGCCTCGTGGGCGTACCGGCCGAGGAACTTCAAGGCGATGGGGTTCCGGTTCGCCGCGGTGTCGAACGGATCGACTTCGAAGACGTACCCGTGGTCCTTCTGGTACGTGGCGTTCGCCCGTTGCTCGCTTTCCTCGCAGGTCAACCAGGTGTTCCACGGTGTGCAGCCGCCGGCGCAGTTGTTGTGCGTGCCGGCCAGGCTGACGTACTCGCGAATGCGGGTGCCGTCGGCGTCGAGTTCGATGTTCGTGGTGCCGCCGCCAGCGCCTGGGTCATAGGTCAGCCCGGGAAGCGGTGGCACGCGATAGGGCTCGCTGCCCCCCACCTCGTGGTTGTAGACGAGGGTGGTGCCGGACCCGCGCGTGAAGACGGCGGCGCCGTCCGGGTCGCTCGGTGTCGGCTCCCCCGACTCCAGCAGGGTTACGCCGGTCTCCGCGACGATCTTGTAGGCGAAGCCGCTGGGCAGCGCCAGAATCCCGACGGGGTCGGGAACGAGAGGACCGTAGCCGACAGACGAGCGGGTCGCGGCGAGTGCGGGGCCGGCGATCGCCTCCAGGCTGCCGGCGATGACGATACCGAGACCGCCCGCGGCCGAGCGGGAAAGCAGGTCGCGGCGGGTTACGTGGGAAGCCATGAGAACACCTTCCGTTGCGACGGTTGAGGTCCGACCCGAGCGCGCTTCCGGAACATGTGCTGCCCTCAGCACCCCGACCCTGAGTCTGCCTTGGACGGTGGGGCGGGGTTGTGGCGGCCGGCTCACTGTATTACCGCATCTGCCGTATCGCCAGCCCCAGGAAACGACCCGTCCCGGTTTGGCAAGGAGTGGCCCGGTGGCGTCGGTAGGGGTATGACCTCGGCAAATATTCCATCGACCTTGACAGATTCGAGCCCCTCTGCCATGTTTAAAAAACGCGAAATCCCGAGTGTTTCTTCCGTATATCGAACAAACGCCACTGATGACAGCGCGGCGTCCCGCTCGACGGGCCTGCGGTTCAACGCGCGCGCCGACTGGCTTGCGCAGTCCCCCTCGGCTCCAAACTGAGGCGGCTTCGTGGTTCCAGGAGGCCAGGGCGCGGAGGGGTTCACGATCCGGAAGGGAGACCAGAGTTGAGACGCGAAGGCGCGAGCTCCGAAATGTCCTCTGCTGAGAAGCTGCTGGCGGCGAGGTGGGCACGGCGGCGGTTCCTGACGGTGACGGGTGCGGCGGCAGGCCTGGCGCTTGCCACGGGCCTGCCCGTCGCCGCGACGCCCACCGACCGGCGCACCCGCGGCTATCCGTTCACGCTCGGGATCGCCTCGGGCGATCCCCTGCCCGATGGGGTGGTGATCTGGACCCGTCTGGCGCCCGAGCCCTTGGAACCGTTCGGCGGCATGGAGTACGGCAAGAAGGTCCCGGTGCGGTGGGAGGTTGCCGAGGACGAGGCGTTCCGCCGAGTGGTACGCCGCGGGACCACGTTCGCGCTCTCCGAGTACGCGCACGCCGTCCACGTCGACGTTCGCGGCCTGCGCCCGTCGGCCGAGTACTACTACCGCTTCATGGCCGGGTCGGAGATCTCCCCGGTCGGACGCACCAAGACTGCGCCGGCGGTGGGGGCGTCGGTCACGGCCATGAACTTCGCCTTCGTGTCCTGTCAGCATCGCGTCGTCGGCTACTACACCGCCTACCAGCACATGCTGCAGGAGGACCTCGATGTGGTCGTCCACCTCGGCGACTACGTCTACGAAGGCGCCGACCAGGGCAACCTCGGCCGGGGCCACTACCCGACCGTCACCCCCACGACGGAGACGCTGGACGACTACCGGATCCGGTTCGCGCAGTACAAGACGGACCCGGACCTGCAGGACGCCCACGCCGCGTTCCCGTGGATCGTGACCCTCGACGACCACGAGGTGCTCAGCAACTGGGTGTCCAAGTACTCCTTCTACCCGGAGGAGAGCTTCGACCAGTTCCTGGTGCGCCGGGCGAACGCCTTCCGCGCCTACTGGGAGCACATGCCGATGCGGCGCACGCAACTGCCCCAGGGACCGGACATGCCCCTCTACCGCCGCTTTACCTACGGCAACCTGGCCGAGTTCAACGTGCTCGACACCCGCCAGTACCGGGACGACCAGCTCTACAACGACGGCACCGCGCCACCGGACGCGCTGACCCGCGACCCGAACCGACAGATGATCGGCGCTCAGCAGGAGCGGTGGCTGTTCGACGGGCTCGCCAACTCCGGCGCCACCTGGAACATCCTCGCCCAGCAGGTCTTCTTCTCCCAACTGGACCTGGATCCCGACGACGGCGAGGAGCTGTACGTGATGGACGCGTGGGACGGGTACGAAGCGCAACGCAACCGAATCGTGGACTTCCTGCACGACCGGAATATCGCTAACCCCGTGGTGCTCACCGGTGACGTGCACGCCCACAACGCGTGCGAGATCAAGCAGAACTTCGACGACTCGAGCTCCGCCACCGTCGGCGTCGAGCTCGTCGGCACCTCAATTAGCAGCTCGGGCGACGGCGCCGACACCGATCCGGTCCGCGAGCGGCTCGCCTCCCAGCTTCCGCACATCAAGTACGCCAAGAACCGGCGCGGGTACGTCCGCTGCTCCCTGACGCCCGACCTGTGGCGCACCGACTTCAAGGTGATGCCCTACGTCAGCCGTCCGGGCGCACCCATCCGGACCGACGCCACCTTCGTCACCGAGAACGGACACCCGGGGCTGCAGGCCGGGTGACGCCGCTCCAGCGGCCCATTGCCTGTTCAACAACGCAAGGGGGTAGATACACGTGCTCCACCATGCCAATACCACCACCAAGAGGCGGGTGGCGGCGGCGCTGCTCGCCGTGGTGCCGCTGGTCGCGGTCAACGGTAGCGGCCAGACCGCCGCCGCGAAGGACGGGGGCGACAAGGACGGGGTCGTGATCGCGGTGTCGCCCCAGCGGCTGGAACTGTTGCCGCGCCCCTGCCAGCCGACGGCACTCACCGTGGCATTCCAAAACCCGTCCGCCGAGCCGGCCTATGCCACCGTCACCCTCCGCGGCGATCCCCCGCTGCGGCTGTCCCGCGACATCATGACGACGGCCGTCCCGACCGATCGCGCCGCCACGTGGCCGATTGATGTCTCCGTACCCGGCGACACGCAGCCGGGAGAGTACGAGATTGTCCTGGAGTCGGGACGCCAGCGGATTTCAGTGCCGGTCGTCGTGTTGCCAGAGCCTGCCGATCCAGGGCGCAATCTCGCCTTCGGCCAGGAGGTCACGGCTTCCTCGACCTTCCCCAGGCTGTCGCCCCCCTGTGGTCCAGTCGACGGCGACTACACGTACACGTTCGTGGGTTACCACCGGCCGGCGACGGCGTGGGCGGACGACACTCCCGGCCAGTTCCCGGACCAGATGGAGGTGCGCCTGGCCGGACCGACGCAGGTCGGCCGGGTCGACCTCTTCACCGACCCGCAGCAGCGGTTCGCGCTCAGGGACTGGGATGTGGAAGTCCTGACCGGCGCTGGGTGGCAGACGGTCGCGCAGGTGCGGGGACATACCTCCGGCCGAGGTAGCTCCAGCTTCCCGGCGGTCACGGCGAGCGCCGTGCGGGTCACCATGCTGGCCACCAACGGGTACGGCTATTCAATCGTGAACGAGCTGGAGGTCTACGAAGAGTAGCCCGCTGGCTGATCGCCGCCAGCCGAGAAGTGGTGCCTGCCGGATACCCGGCGGGCACCATTTTGCGCGGGGTGCCGTACGACCACGGGTTCCCGACCCCATTGTCGCAGCCCACTGCCTTGATGTCCGTGGTGCCGGCGTCGACGTAAATCGCCGCCATCGTGGTCCTCCGTCAGTAGCTTGGTGCAGGCCGGGTCACCGCGGTCGGGGCTATCCGGCCGCAGGCAGGATCGGCCCCGTGACAGGAGCGTGGGCTGGCGTGGTGGTCGTCGGTTCGTTGCCCATCCCGTTACCTCCTCCTTCAGTTGCGGCCGCCTTTGCTGGTCAGCGAACCGACTTGGCGCCGATGTCGACTGCGAGGGCGTGGGTTCCGGCGAGGAGGCCGCCGTCCACCACGAGGTCGGTGCCGGTGATCCAGGAGGCACGGTCAGATGCCAGGAAGGCGACCGCGTTCGCGACGTCCTCCGGGGTGCCGACGCGGCCCATCGGATACCAGCGGCGGGCACCCACGAGGGCGTCGGAGTGGGTTCGGAGGCGTTCCTCCCAGCCTTTGGTGGCGATGGTGCCGGGTGACACCGAGTTGATCCGTACGCCAAATGGGCCGTACTGGACCGCGAGGGCGCGGGTGAGGTTGATCAGGCCCGCTTTTGCCGCGCTGTACACGTCGTTGCCGAAGTAGCGGTGGCCGTTGACGGAGGCGACGTTGAGCACCACTCCCCTCCCAGCATGCCGCATCGCCGGGAGGACCGCCTGGCACATCCGAATCGCTCCGCCGAGTACGACGTCGAGATCCGCCGACCAGGTGGTCTCGTCGATGGCTTCGAAGTGCTCGTTGGCGCATACGGCTGCGTTGTTTACCAGGACGGTGGGCGGTCCGTAGGCGTCGATGAGATCGGCGATCGTGCGGCGTACCGCGCCAGCCGACCGGACATCGAGTTCGACGGCTGTGGCGCCGGGCACCTGATCGGCCCCATGTTGCGCCCGTGCCGAGTCTAGGTCGCTCATCACGACCCGGAGGCCGGCGGCGGTCAGCGCGCGGGCGATGGCGACGCCGATGTCGCCGCTCGCGCCCGTGACCAGGGCGTACGACGTGCCGGCTTCCCGCTCGTCCATTAGCGCTGCCTCCTTTGCCGCGGCTGCGTGACTCACCGCCGGTGGAGCATCGCCGGCATCGGGCCTCGGGTCGCTGCGCCTCGACCCGCTCATGCGGGGTCAGACAGGTCGGGCAGCAGGTCGGCGAAGTCGATCAGGAAGCGGTCGATCATGCGCCGCTCCTCGCGATCCAGCTCGTGCGCCGGGGCGCGGCAGAAATCGGTGGCGATCAGGCCGCGGCGGGCCGAGATGTGCTTCTCCGCGGCGATGATGAGCTCGGTGTCGAGCATCCAGTACGAGATGTACGGCAGCAGCCGGCGGTGCAGTTCCTCCCCGCCCGCTTCGTCGCCCTCACTGAAGCGGCGCCAAATCTCAACGTAGATCTCGGTGAACGAGCAGCCAGGCTGGGTGCCAACCGCTCCCCGACGGATGGCGTCGGGGAGTTGCACCCCGGCGTATCCCTCGATGGACGGTAGCGGGGGATCGAGCGCTGCCAGTTCGGCGATCAGGCGGCCGGGTGGGCTGGATTCCACCTTGACCAGTCGGAGGTTGGGGTGCCGAGCCGCGATCGCCGCCACGGTCGCGCTGTCCAGACTGGTGCCCGTCTCGGTTGGTGCGTACTGGAGCACCACGGGGGTCGGGGCCACCGCGTCGAGGACCGCCCGGACGTGGTCGACCAGCGCCCGGCGCGACGGGGAGAGGAAATGCGGGGGCAGGAGATTGACCAGGTCAGCGCCGGCGGCGATGACCTCGCGGGCCCGGGCCACGGCCAACTGGGTGGCATGGTCCTGCACCGCGACGATGGCCGCGACGTCCGCCCGCGGTCCGGTCTCGGCGAGCAGCACGGCGGTCAGCGTCCGCCGCTCGTCCTCGGCGAGCTTGTAGAACTCGGAGGCGAACCCGGGGAACATCATGCTGCTCACCCCGGTGGTGAGCACGTAGCGCACCACCCGCCGGAAGCCGTCGGGGTCGATGTCGCCAGTCGCGGTGAAGGGCACCTCCAGGACCGGCGACACCCCGCGCACCAGCGCCGCGGGATCGTCCGAGGCCGACGTCGCGGCGGGTAGGGAGACATCCCGGGAGACCGTCGCTGGCGTAACACTCATTGCCCGCCCACCATCCTTGATGCCATTCGCCGGGCCTGCCATATCGCCAGCCCGACTTTTCGGGATCCTGAAATTATCTTTTGATTAGCAGATATATTATGGCCATCATCGATCTCGAACAACCCCCGTGGCGGCGGCGGTCAGGCGAGTAACCGCTCGATCGTCCCGCCGAGCACGTCCCGGCGCGACGGTTCGTCGATCGGCCAGTCCAGCACCCGGCGCAGCTCGCACCGGGGCACGGTGTAGGGCGCGTCGGTGGAGAACACCAGCCGGGACGTTCCGATTTCGGGATCCCGGCCAAGTTCGCTGAGCACTGTGTCCCATGGGGCGTAGCAGGTGTCGCCGTACAGGTTGGGGGCGTGCCGCAGGGCCGGGGCGGCGTCGATCCAGAAGTCCGTCGCTCCGCTTCGGCCCATCAGGAACGGGACGTCCGGGTACCGCCGGGCCAATGTCGCCAGCGGCAGCGGCAACGCGTTCGGTGGGGTGCCGGTGCGTACGTAGACCAGCCAGCCGTTGTCCTTTGCGAACTCCAGCAGCGGATCCACCAACCCGTCCAGAAGGTCGAACCCTTGAAGCACGCTGTCCACGTGCAGTGCTCGCGCGCCGGCGTCCCGGGCTCGCGCGAGCTCCTCCACCGCCTCGGCACCCCGCCACGGATTCGCCACCGCGTACGGCACCAGTCGGCCGGCCGACTGCGCCCCGGCGGTCGCCACTAGCTCGTTCCCGGCCCGGTTGTGGTAGGCCACGCATCGTTCGTCCGGGGCCACGAGCGCCCGGTCGATCCCCAGCTGGTCCATGCTTGACAGCAATTCCGCCACGTCGAGGGACACCTCGCGTCCCCGGCCCAGCCGCACGTGGGCGTCGATGATCACCGCTGTCCCCTCCCGATCGCCACCGGCTGATCGGTAGGAGCGTCGGCCGGTTCGCCGCCCCCCGATGTTGCGAGCGCCGACGGACGGCCCAGCCCGAGCGCGGTCAGTGCGTCGGCGTGGATGATCTGCTCGATCAATTCCTCTGGGACCCGGGGCAGGGCGGTGCCGGCGAGGACCCGGTTGACGCCGCGGAGGCCGGCGATGGCCTCGGCGGTGTTGGCAATGGGGAAGTCCGACCCGAGCAACAGCTTGTGCGTGCAGCCCCACTCCACGGCCGCCAGCAGCGACTCGTAGCAGACCCAGGGCCGAAGATAGATCGAGGACACGTCGGCGTAGACATGCGGGTGCTTGCGGATCGTCACCACCGTCTCCCTCCCCCATGGGTGCCCCATGTGGGCCATCACGATCCGCAGCTCGGGGAAGCGCAGCGCGACCTCGTCGGTGACCAGCGGGTAGGTGTAGCGCAGTGGCGCGGCCCTGATCGGCGAGGCGCCCTGATGGAACAGGATCGGCAGGCTGAAACGCTGGCAGTAGTCGTAGAACGCCAGCGCCGGCTCCGACAGCGGGTCGAAGTTCTGGTAGTTGGGGCCGAGTTTTACCCCGATAAGGCCCAGTTCGCGGCAGCGCTCCGCCTCGTCGAAGACGTCCGGGTCCAGCGGGTTGACCGACATGAAGCCGATCCGCCGGGTGGGATCGGCAGCCACGAACTCGGCGGTCGCGTCGTTGGTCCGCTCCGGCGGGTAGGGAATTCCGGTCGCCGCCAGCGGATCCGGTACCGCGATGTTGAACACGATGGAGACGTCAGCTGCGGCCGCCGCCTCGTCGTAGTCGGCCCAGGAGTTCGTGGTGGTCACGTCCCGGTCGGTGCGCCAACCGGTGAAGACCTGCCGCTGCTCGGGTGGCACCGCATCGCGGTGGGTGGGTGTGTGCGTGTGTACGTCGACGATCATGGGCTCACCAGACCTTCATCGAAAGGCGTCCACCAGGTCGGGGCGGGGAACAACGCCGAGCCCTGGCTCCGCGCCGAGGCGGACCGTCGTTCCGTCGCTGTTCAGTGGACGTGCCAGGATGTCCTGCGTGTAGTAGTGGGCGCCGATGATGTCCGACGGGAACTCCGACAATGCGGGCAACGCGCAGGCGACGTGCAGCTGGGCGGCCGCCCCGAGGCCGAATTCGCCGTTGGAGCCGAGCAGCGTCGCGATCCCGAAGGCCGCCGCGAGCTGGCCCATGGCCACGGCCCGGCCCGGCCCACCACTCTTGCCGACATACAGGCTGACGCAGTCGGCGGCCTCGGCGCGGACGAGAGCGACGAGGTCCGCCAGGCCGAAGACGGCTTCGTCGGCCACGACCGGTATCCCGGCGTCGCGCAGGGCGCGGAGGCCGGCCAGGTCGGCCGGCGCGACCGGCTGCTCGACGAATCCGATGCCGTGGTCCATGAGTTGCCGCACTGCGCGGGCGGCGTCGGCTCGCGACCATCCGCCATTGGCGTCGACACCGAGGAAGGTGTCCGGGCCGACCAGTTCCCGGGCCCGGGAAACTCGGGCGACGTCCCCGGCCACGCCCAACCCCACCTTGACCTTGAAGGCGCGAAACCCGAGAGCACGCGCGGTCGCGTACACATGGTCAAGCCCCGGGCCGTCCCCGGACAGCGAGAGCTTGATCGGCACCCGGTCGCGGTAGGCGCCACCGAGGGCGACCGCCAGCGGCACGTCCAGCGTGCGCGCGTAGGCGTCCCATAGGGCGATGGCGACGCCCGCCTTGGTGAACGGATTGCCAGCGAGGAGCCGGCCCATCAGCGTCTCGAGGGCACCGACCGGCGCCAGGGGCCGGCCGACGAGAGCCGGTGCGAGGAGGTCGCGGATGAAGTGGTCGGCCGTGCTGCCGTCCTCGCCACTCCACAGCGGCGTCGCACTCACCTCGCCGTAGCCGACGACGTCCTCGCTGGTCACGACCCGGACGAGGAGGAAATCGGACCGGTCGTGGGTGCCGCGCGCTCCCCGGACCACCAGGCCAGGGTGAACCGGCATGCTGACCGGCAGGGTCTGCACCGCGGCGATCGTCGCGCTCATCCCGTGGTCCGGGCAAGGAGGCGGCGGGGGTTGTCCACGAGCATCGCGCGGCGCTGGTCGTCGGTGATACCCCAGCCGTCGATCTCGGCCACCCGGGCCAGCGCATAGTCCTGGCTCTTGCGGTCCGACAGCCCGGCGTCGGTGCCGAACAGCACCTTCTCGGCTGGCGCCTCGGCGAGAATCCGCCGGGCGGCGTACGGCGGGGTGCCGCAGATGCACAGGTAGAGGTTGGCTGTCTCCCGGGTCAGGGCGAGCGCTTCCCGCCAGCAGTCGTGCAGGCCACCATGCCCGAGCACCACCGGGAGCCTCGGGTGTCGGCGGGCCAGCGCGGCGATCTGCGCGGGGGTCGAGTAGGGCGGCGTGCCGTCGTGGCTGAGCAGAATCCCGTGGTGGGCGGCCAGCGCCTCGCAGATCGGATCCAGGGTGGCCTCGTGCGTGCTGAAGCCCTGCAGCCACGGATGGAGCTTGAGGCCGCGCAGCCTGAGAACGGTCATCATGCGGTCGACCTCGGCCGCGGCGTCGGGGTGGCGGGGATGCACGGTGCCGAATCCGGCCAGCCGCTGCGGGTACTGTCCGACGAACGCCGCCAGTTCGTCATTGGCCTGCGGTCGGGCGTCGAACAGGCCGTCGTGGCTGAGGACCACGGCCTGCTCCACGCCGGCGGTGTCCATGAACGTGACGAAATCGTCGGCGCTGAACGGCGCGCCGCCCAGCCAGGTGGCGGTGCGCCATGCTGGCGTGTGCGTGTGGAAATCGATCACAGGACCCTCGCAACGTCGACGATCCGGTCGGCAAGAGATGCCACCAGCTGGTCGAACCGGCGTTTCCCGGTTGCGGCGTCGGCCGCCTCCGGCCGGTCGGTGTAGCCGTCGATGGCCTGCCACACCGCCCCGGTGTGCAGGTCGACGCCGGCGACGGTGGGTGGCTGCGGCGACCGAGGCCGGGGTACGGCGTCCCGTACGAGGTGGGGACGGAGTGCCAGCACCAGGGAGGTCTCGAACTCGCCTGCGTGCCCGGGCACCGGAACCTGCGGCTCCACGTCGGCCACGCGCCAGTAGTCGACGTGCCCGACCGCGAGGTCGTAGCGGGTGCTGGCCGCCGCCGCGGCGGCGTGGCAGACCCCGACGTTGCCGCCGTGCCCGTTGACGATGATCAGGCGGCGACCACCTTGGACGGCGATCGACCTGGCAAGGTCCAGCAGGACGGCCGAGAGTGTCTCCGGGGTGAGGGAGAGCGTGCCGCCGAAGGGCAGGTGGTGGTCGGAGGCGCCGACCGGGATGGCCGGTGCCACGAGCAGCGGCCGGCCGCAGCGGTCCGCCGCTTGGTCGGCGGCGGCCATGCACACACTGTCGGCGATCAGCGCGTCGGTGCCGGTTGGCAGGTGGGGACCGTGCTGTTCGGTGGCGCCCACCGGGAGCAGGACGATCGCTTCGGGCAGCTGATCGCTGAGGGTCTGACGGTCGGTCTCGGCCCAGCGCGCGGCGGACGCCATGGGCGCCACCCTTCAGTATCCGGGAGAAATCTTCCGTTTTACGGATACTAGGAGATGAGCTTCATCTCAGGCAATGCCCCGGACGGACATCCGAGCCGCCGGGACACCTCCGCCGCCAGCCGCACCAACCCGGCCGCCGCCGCCTTTCGTCGCTTCCCCCGCAGGTCGCGGGCGAAGCCGGTCACGCCGACAGAGCCGGCGACCCGTCCCTGCGCGTCGAAGAAGGGGGCGGCGACGCACGCCACTTCGGCCTGCTCCTCCTCGTCCTCCACCGCGTAGCCGCGGCCGCGGACGTCGTCGAGCAGCTTGCGGAAAGCCTCCTCGCTGCTGTCGCCGGCGGCCGGTCCACGTCCGGGGACCAGCCGCGGCAGCAAGGCTTCGAGCTCGCCCTCCGGCAGGTACGCCGCGATGGCCCGGCCGAGGGCTGTCAGGTTGAACGGAGAGACCTTGCCGGGGTAGGTGTCGAACTGGATGAAGCCGGCGGTCGCCGCTTTGGCGACGTAGACCACACTCGCTCCGTCCAGCACGCCGATGTGCACCGGCATCTCCAGCTCGTCGGCCAGCGCCCGCATCTCCGGCTGCGCCACCGATGACAGGTCGACCTTACGGACGAGCTGGCTGGCCAGACCGTACAGGCGCAGGGTGGGGCTCCAGAAGTGGCTGCGACCGACGACCCGGCGAGCCGCGTACCCGCGCCGCTCCAGCGTGTAGACGATGCTGGCGCAGGTCGCCAGCGGTATCCGGGTGGCCTTCGCCAGCGCCGTGAGGGTCAGCTCCTCGTCGGCCGCGACAAGTCTCTCGATGACCGTCAGCGCGCGGTCGACCGCGGGGGACGGCGCGCGGTCCGCAGCCCCGACCTGTTCGGGCATCGCCATACCGGTTCCTCCATGTCCGAGTCGGACTGTACCGACGGTGACCACCCCGTGTGGCCATGAGCGTACGGGCCGCCGGCTCCCGCTCAATCCTCTGGTACGCCACGTTGTTCTTCCCCGTCGCAGAAGAAGAAGCTACCGTATCTACAGCATTCAGTATCTAGATTCGGAATGCCGAGCATGCCGGGTGCCGCAGCCCGCGGAGCGATCGCCAGCAGGAGGGCAGGCCATGTTGTCGTCGAGCAGAAATGCGGGGTCCCGCCCGTGGGTGCCACCCAACGGCGTCCGGGCCGTATTGGTGGGTGGGAACACCGTCGGCGCGGCGGTCCGGGAACGTCGCCCCCGCGCCGACGGCTACCGGCACATCGACACCCCGGCCTTGATCGCGCATCTGCGCGAACTCGACGTCACCACATACCTCTTCGGGGTCTGGGACAGCCCGACCGATTGGGACGACCTGTGCGGCGAGTTCCTGCCCGCGGCCGCGGAGGCGGGCATCAAGGTATGGCCATACCTGGTCCCGCCCTCGGAGACGGACGAGAACGGCCGCGCCTCCCGGCCGTACCTCACGGACTACGTGGCCTGGGCGCGGGCTGTCGCCGAGGCATCCGTCCGGCACCCCAACCTGACCGCGTGGGCGATCGACGACTTCGAGTTCGAGGTGAACGCCCGCCTGTTCACCCCCGACTACATGGCCCGGATCCGCGGGACACAGCAGGAGATCAACCCCAAGCTGGGCTTCCTCACCTGCGTCTACTACCGGGTTGCACTCGACGACGCGTTCCTCGACAAGTACGCCCCGTTCATCGACGGCGTGATCTACCCGTTCCTCGACGGCCCGAACAACAACACGCAGACGGCCGGCTCGCTGCGCAGTTGCCTGGCCGAGGTCCAGGCCAAGACCCGCCCCCGTGACCTGGATCTGTTGCTGCTGGTCT
This sequence comes from Micromonospora sp. NPDC005806, assembly GCF_042871425.1. Lineage (NCBI taxonomy): Bacteria > Bacillati > Actinomycetota > Actinomycetes > Micromonosporales > Micromonosporaceae > Micromonospora > Micromonospora sp. NPDC005806. The sequence goes on from NZ_JBIAIL010000038.1 coordinate 38,405, forward strand.
ACGCCGGCCGGTTTCTGGCCGCGCCACTCAGCCCAACCGAGTCGTACGTGCGCGAGGCCGTGGAAACGGGCCTGCGCTGCACGGTCGAAGGCACAATTGAGGGCGTCATCGCGTACGGCACCCAGCTGGACGACGCACCCACCATCTCGTCGGAGAACAAGGCGATGTACGGGCTCGGTCGGCTGAGCCTCGCGCTGCCCTCCGAGATCCCGGTGCCCGCCGGTACCTGTGCCCAGGCCAGCCAGCTGATCCATCCGGACCCGACGGCGGCGCGCTACGAGTTGTCGTTCTGGCACTTTGACGAGCTCGCGGCGACCAGCCCCGCAGCAGGCCGGGTGAGCAAGGAGATTCTCGTCGACGGCGCGGTGGTGTGGAGCTGCGACATCCACCACGAGCCGTGGCCGTTGTGGATCCAGGGGCACAGTCTCCAAGGCCCGATCGACCTGACGTCTCAACTCTCCGGCAAGGAGACGGCGACGCTCACCCTGCGCCTGCGCACCACACGGGACGTCACGGATGCCCGGGTCGATGTCGGGTTCGACCACCTGGAGGCCATCGGCTTCACCCTGACCAACCCCGGCTTCGAGGAACCAACGGGATGGGAGCTGACCAGCAGTGGCGGCCCGGCGAAGGCGGCGATCGACATCTTCGTCCCCGACCGGCCTCGCCGGATCCGGCGGACCGTCGCTGACTGCTTCGCGAGTGTCACGGCCCCAGCCCCACGCCGGGCGGATGAATAGTCAGCCCTTGAACGCCCGGCCCATGCCGGCCGACTCGTGATCGTCGCGGGCTGCGGGGCGAACTCCCCAAGTACGCGGTGGCCTCGTGAGCGAGCATCTGATCGGGATCGATGTCGGTAGGGCCGAAAGCACGGGTGTCTTGCCCAGGAGTAGACGAAAATGCTGCTTGCGCCACGGTGCAGACCGCCATTACTCTTGCAAATATCGATTCCATCTTCGGAATGCTGAAGGCCGATGATCGGAGGTCTCAGTGTCTACACACATGAACCAGCCCGGCGGCCTGCCTCGCCGAGGTTTCCTCCAGTTAGCAGGCCTCGCCGGTCTGGGTTCCACTTTGGCTGCCTGCGGGCTCGGGGAGGAAGACAAGGGGTCCGGCGGAGGCAACCTCAACTTCTGGCTCACCCCCAACGCCTCGCCGGAGGCGATGAAGCAGTTCACCGACCAGATGGCTGCAGGTTTTCAGCGAACCTCGAAGGGTGCCACGGTCACGAGCCTCGTCATCCCGTGGGAGAACGCGCTGACGAAGTACACCGCCGGGTTCTCGGGTGGCAATCCGCCTGACGTCACCTACCAGATCATCCCGTGGATGAACAAGTGGCGCTCCACGGGAGTGCTCGCCGACTTCAAGCAGATGGCGAGCAAGGAGGAACTCGCTGCGCTCACAGACGGGCAGCCCGAGTCCTATCTCAAGGCTGCTACTGGTGACAAGGGGGAGCTGTTCGCCGTCCCCTTCACCCAGGGGTTCCAGCCCCTGGCCATGAACCTCGCGGTCTGGGAAAAGGCGGGCAAGCCCCCACTGCCGACCACCCTCGAGGAAATGATCCCGTTCGCGGAGGCGATGACCTTCGACAAGAAGGGCCGCAACCTGAAGGACCCTGGATTCGACAAGAACAACGTCGAGCACTACGGCATGTCGTGGCCCGCACTGCCCACCTTCGAGGACAACTGGGTGTGGCAGTACTTCTGGGCCTACGGGAGCGACTACGTCAACGGGTCCAAGGACGACATCGGCTTCAACAACCCTGAGGGCCGCGAGGCACTCGAGGTCATGAAACGGCTGGTCACCTCCGGCGCCACCACCCCACCCAGCCTGTTCGCCGACACAGCACGATGGGACGCCGCCACGGTGTCCGGCAAGACCGGCATGCAGTGGATGCCCCCGCTCAGTGCGGCCACGTGCAAGCAGTTCCCGCAGGCGAGGATGAAGGTCATCGACCTGCCCTCCGGCCCGGCAGGCAAGGCCATCGTCGCCGGCTGCGGCTACTACGCGATGGCGGCCAAGAGCAAGAACCCCGAGCTGACCTACCAGTTCGCCAAGTACCTGCTGGACCCCAAGCAAGCCGACGTCTACATCCGCATGATCCTGGGCCTGCCCACGCGCCCGGTTCAGGGCAACTACTACGCCGAGCCTCTCGCCGACCCGCGGATGAACACCTTCCTCAACGAGGCGGCGTCCTACGGCAAGCACGCCCGCGCGACGCTCATCTTGCCCTACCAGCCCCAGGAGTACCTGCTCGGCAAGATCAACGACTACCTGTTCGGGCGGCAGTCGCTCGAAGCGATGATCTCCGAGGCCTCCAAAGGAATTCGGCAGATGGCAAAGTCGGCCAAGTGAAGCAGGTGTCCTCGCAACCCGACCACGTACGTCTCGCTGTGCATCCAACGCACCAGCGCGGCGACGTGCGCCGCGAGCACCGGGTGGGCGGGGGGCCACCAGTCGGGCTCGCGTCCGACAGCCTGCGCGTGCCTCCCCGCCGGGGAGGCACGCGCAGGTGGTGGGTGGATCTCACCTCGGCAGTGCCGTTCCTCCTCGGGAAGACGGTGCTCTTCGGCGCCTTCATGCTGTTCCCGTTCGTCTATACCGTCTACCTGACGTTCCAACGTGGCTCGCTGCTGAGCGGCCTCCGGTTCGCCGGTCTGGACAATTACCGGGCGGTGGCTGAGGACCCGCTGTTCCGACAGACGCTGTGGAGCACGTTCCTCTTCATGGCGGTGCTGATCCCGCTGACCCTGATCGTCACGATCGCGGTCGGGCTGCTGCTGTCCAGCTCCGTTCGTGGCATGTCGGTTTACCGCTCGTTGATCTACATGCCATCGCTGCTGTCGATCGTCGTGGCCGGGCTCATCTGGAAGATGCTGATCGACAGCGAGACCGGACCACTGGAGCGATTCGCCTCGGGCGTACTGCGTTTGCGGATTCCTTGGTTGACAGACGGCAACACTGCCATCGTCTTCCTCTCAATCGTCACGTTGTGGACCTCGGCAGGTTTCTACTCGCTGATCTTCATGTCTGCGTTCAACAACGTCTCGGAAGATCTCCTCGATGCGGCGAGGGTCGACGGGGCCAGCGGGTGGCAGATCCTGACCCGCATCAAGCTGCCGCTGATCAAGCCGGTCATGCAGGTCGTCCTGGTCCTGGTGACCATCAACGCCGTGCAGGTGTTCGACCTGGTCTACGTCATCACCCAGGGCGGTCCGGGCACGGCCACGTATACCGCGATGTGGTACATCTACCAGAACGCCTTCAATGGAGGCAGCGTGCCGTATGCCGCGACGATGAGCATGGTCCTGCTGCTGGTGACCGCGATCATCGCCGCCATCTTTGTCGGCCGCGGACGCGGTGAGGAAGCGGACGATGGCCATGCGTGAGCTGACCGGTAACGTCACCAGGCCGCCTGCGGCAAGGCCTGGAGCAGGACGTCTGCGCCGACGTCTGCGAGTCGCCTCGGTGCACGCCGCCGCGATCATCGCCTCCGCTGTTTTCGCCGGCCCCGTTCTTCTGATCGTGCTTGCGTCGCTGCACAACTCCGTCTACGCCGACTACTCCCTGACCGTCGCCGACTGGACCCTGTCGAACTACCGGCGTCTGTTCTCGAACGCGGTTTTCGTCCGCTGGATTCTCAACAGTGTCTGGGTGGCTGCGGCGGTGACTGGGCTCACGGTGGCGGTGGACATGCTGGCCGCGTACGCCTTCGCCAAGATCCGATTTGCCGGTCGGGACATCTCCTTCAGAGTCATGCTGGCGACGATGATGCTGCCGTTCTCGGCAACGCTGGTGCCGGTGTATCTGCTGGCGTCAGATCTCGGGATGGTCGACCACTACACCGGACTCATCATTCCGGCTGCGGCGGGTCCGTTCGGTGTCTACCTCCTGCGCCAATTCGTGGCCGGTATCCCGGACTCACTGATAGAGGCGGCCCGCATCGACGGTGCCAACCACTGGTGGATCTTCCGGCAGGTCGTGGTGCCGCTGTGCAAGCAGCCGATGGCGGTGCTGGCCATCTTCACGTTTGTGGCCAACTGGAACTCGTTCCTCTGGCCGCTGCTGATGGCTCAGTCCGAGCACATGATGACCCTGCCCGTTGGCATCGCCACGACGAACACGCAGTTCACCCAGAACATCTCACTGATCACCGCCGGAGCCGTGATCAGCCTCCTCCCGATGGCCCTGCTCTTCGCGGTCTTCCAACGCCAGTTTGTCGGCGGTGTCCTGGCCGGCGCGGTCAAGTCCTGATCCGCCGCGATCATCAGGCGCTTGCCGTCGTCGCATCCCGGCTGAGGGGCCGCGATCCCCCTGCCCCACCATACTCAGGGGTTCCTCACCACACGAGCCATCCTGTCCGGAACATCCATGTGCGTCCGGCACGAATGTGGCCGATCACCGCTCGCTGCAGGGTGGTGGTCGACGGAAGAGCGTCCAGGCCGGACAGCGGTCGTTTGAAGATGAACTCCACCATGGTGGCGTTGTCGTTGCTTTCCCTCGGCGGGATGAGGTGGAAGCGTCGTTGGAACCTAAGGATGTTCGAGTCTGGCGAGAGGTACTCCTGCAACTGTTCGTCGAGCAGCCAACTGACACAGGTAGCGAAGCAGTGGTCTTCGTCGGGAAAGTGCCGGGCGAAGAAGCCACGCGCTCTGTGCAAGGCGTCTTCCACCAGGTCGGGAGAGAGAGACCCCTCCGGGATGTGCAGGCCGAGTGCGTGATCGCCGCGCCGCGGCGCCGCGGAGACGCCGGGTCGGCGTTCCGCGTCGAACCAGATCCGTTGCCGCTCGAAGTGCAAACCCCCGAGTGAGTAGACCGCGCCGCGGAAGTGGAAGGTCAGCCAGTCCTGTGTATGGAGGCCTCCCTCGCCGTAGATAGCACGGTAGTTGGCCATCTGCACGCCCAACGTGGACAAGACTCGCCACGAAAGGTCGTCCGGGATTCCCCGCTCCAAGTGATATCGGCGCACGTCTGCCACGGTTGAGAGGAAAACCCAAACATAAAAGTACCGGGCCGCCGGCCCGAGTTCCCGCGATAGGACAGGCCACGGATCCAGCGCCCCACCCGTTCCCATCCGATTGACGAGCAGGCTGTGACAGCGGTCGAGCAGCCACCATAGAGCAGGCTGCTTGTTCAAGGACGGACGTGTCGCGATGATCTCGCTTCGATCGACCTCGGCCACGCCGAGCCGAGCGAGCAGATCGTCCGTCTCGGCGGGCGCAGGCAGGCAGACGGCAGCGCTGGCTTGGACCTCAGCGAGTCGCTCAAGCGCCGGCCGCACATCGGGCGGGAGTCGCAAGGCGTTGGCGATCTGGGCGACCTCGTGGACATGGTTCAAGGTGAGCCTCCATCTCGCTCCAGCCCCGAACGTGTTGCCCCGACCATGGTCCCGCCAAGCCCAAGCCGGCGGGAGCGGCTGGCGCCATCACCTGTGAATTCGCGTGCGAGAGGGGACAGCGTCATGCCGGTCAGCAAGAGCATGAGGACTGTGGCTGGAAGCTTGATCGGGTGGCTACTCTTTCCGAATGCCGGGGATATCAACGAAATACCGTGGAAAAACGATTCTGGCAGCCTTGAGCGCGGAGAATCAAGACCCCGGTGCAGGCTCGCTGACTGGGGAGAGGTGTCGATGGTGTCGCCCGAACGCATCTCGATGACATCCCCACCGCGGGCCTGGGTCAGGCCGCACCCTCGGTGACGTACAGGGCGCTCCCCGACTGCCCGGCTGTGCCAGAACATTGCAGGCGCTCGGGGCGATCCCTTCGTGAATGATGCCAGCGGGCTCCAGACGACAGCCGGTACCGGCCAGGCGGGGAGCAGCGAAGGGTGACCACTTCGGTGTTCTCTGGGAGGTCACGGCGACCCGCTCGTCGGCATCATCGCAAGTCAGAGCACTCTGCTCCGTCGAGCCGCGGTGAGCACTTCGGACGCGGCGACCACTTTGCCAACCTGCTCCCGATCTGCACCCACATGCAAGGCCAAGCCTTGCAGCGGCTCCTTACCGCTTTGACCTGTGGATACTCCCCTGCCAGGCGACATAGAGCGCCCTCGACTGCTGCTCAGATGCGGCTGAGCACTCCGTGTCAAACCAGGACGCTGCACCGCCTTTGAGCTGCGGAAACGTTGAGCCGCAGGTGAGCGGGTGTGCCGTTGGGCGCAGTTGGGCGCCGTTCTATGCAGTTCAGCGCCATTCAGCGCGCCACGTTGCTCCCAACCCGCTCCCCCGCCATCCACCGGCAGGCCGTACGGCGGGCGGCGACGCCAGGTTGGGCCATCGGCCGTCGAAGCCTCCGCGCCCGGATGCCACGTCGCCCATGCGTTCGTCAATGAGCAGCGTCAGACTCTGGCCGCTTCGTGCAGGGGGTAATTCCGCCGGTAGGCAAGGTCCGTCTGCCCGTCAACGGGAGCAGGGCTAGGCGCGATTTGGCACTCGTCAGGCGATCTCCGCCCGCCAGGGTGATCTTTGAGTAAATTTCGGGAGTGGACGGCGATTCGAACACTCGGCTTGAGCGCATTCTCGGCGTACCGCTCGTGCAGGATGCGGTACGCCAGTTGCTGCAGTCCGGCGAGCTGATCCGGGGACGGGCGCGAATTGCGGAAGTGGAGTCGCGCTTCGTCGGGCTGCGGCTCGGCGTCGGCATGCGGCACTCCTGCGGAGACACCTTGGTCGTCGAGTGGAGCAACGATTATGGTGACGGCCGGATCTACCGCAACGTCTCGATTGCCGAGCTGCGCAATGGCGAGGCGATCCGGGTGACCGACTACTGGGGCGAGCCGTTCACCGTGCCCGAGTGGCGGCAAGCGCTAGGCGAGAAACTGGACCTGCGAGGCAGTGGCGTGTGGCCAACATCCGACGACCTGACCGTCAGCTGACGCCGGTTCCGGCTGCCAAATGTGTCGGACTCGTTCCGATCTGCGGAGACGGTCATCGGAGAAAGTAGCCGGAGTCATCGTCACGGGGGCATCACGCCTTTCGGCTAAGACTCTCGCCCATGCTCAGGACTTTGCCGGGGTTGAGAATGTTGAGCGGGTCGAGCGCTTGCTTGATGGACCGGTGAGCCGCGAGCGATACCTCCCCCAGCTCCGCCTCGAGCCACGAGCGTTTGAGCAGCCCCACGCCGTGTTCTCCGGTGATGGTTCCGCCGAGGTCGAGACCGAGCCGCATGATCGCGCCGAACGCGTCCAGGGCCCGAGCCGTCATCTCTTCGTCGGCGGGATCGAAGACGACTGCGGGGTGCATGTTGCCGTCGCCAGCGTGGCCGGCGCAGGTAACCAGTACGTCGTGCTGTTGGCCGATCCGCGCCACCCCGCGCAACAGATCCGCGAGCCGGGAGCGCGGGACACACACATCATCGACGAGGTCGGCGCCGACCGACTCGTGCGCCGGCCCGACCAGCCGGCGCGCCTCAATCAGAAGCTCTCCCTCGGCGGGATTCTCCGCGACGACGACCTCGCCCGCACCCAGCCGCCAGCAAACCTCCGCGAACGCATCGAGGTCCGCGGCGGCCCGATGCTCGTCGTCGGACTGGGCGATGAGGACCGCCTCGGTCTCCGGGGGAAACCCAAGCTTCCCGTACGCCGAGACCATCCTGATGGTCGGTCCGTCCATCAACTCGAGCAGTGATGGCCGTACGCCGCTGCTCAGGTACTCGTTGACCGCGGTGCATGCCGCTCCGACGTCGGTGAAGATCGCGGCCGCGGTCAACGGCATGTTCGCCTGCGGCCTGAGGCTCAGCGTCACCTCGGTGACCACTCCGAGCGTCCCCTCTGAGCCGACGAACAGGTGAGTGAGGTCGTACCCGGCCACTCCCTTCGCGGTCGCCCGGCCGGTGCGCAGCACCGAGCCTTCCGCGAGGACGGCTTCCAGGCCGCGTACCCAGTCCCCGGTCACGCCGTACTTCACGCAGCACAGCCCGCCGGCGTTGGTTGCGACGTTGCCGCCGATCGTCGAGCTCTCCCATGACGCCGGATCCGGCGGGTAGTACAGGCCCTTCTCGGCAACCGCAGCCGAGAGCGCCGCGTTGACGACGCCGGGCTGCACCACGGCGATCTGCTCAGCCGAGTCGATCGTCAAGATCTGGTTCATCCGTTCGAGGCTGAGCAGCAGGCAGCCGTCGACGGCGTTCGCGCCACCGGCCAGTCCGGTGCGCGCGCCCTGCGGCACGACCGGAACGCGGTGCTGCGAGGCGAGGCGCAGGACGGTGGACACCTCGGCGGTGGAGCGGGCCCGCACCATTGCCGCCGCAGTGCCGGCGGGACAGAAGCGGGCCGCGTCCGTCGAGTACGTGCGCAACACGTCCGGATCGGTCAGGACGGTCCCGGGTCCGAGTTCGGTGACGAGTTGTGCCAGCACGGCGTCGACATCGCCCACGGGGACCTACCCGACCTGGTGGTAGATGACGGTGGGGCGATCGGCGATGAATGCCTGCGATGCCAGTCGAGCGATGTCGTCGGCGGTGGTGGCGACGACGCCGTGGGCGCCGATCGCCCGCGCCAGGGCGGGGATGTCGGGCCGGTACAGGTCGACCGCCTGGGGAGTGATGTCGCGCTCGACCATCTGCTCGCGGATCTCGGCGTAGCCGCCGTTGTCGACGATCACGATCGGTAGGGCCAGCCGCTGCTCGGTCGCGGTGATGAGTTCCTGGATGCTGAACATCGCCGCGCCGTCACCGAAAAGGCCGATGATCGGGCGGGCAGGGGCTGCCAGCTTTGCCCCGATCGCCGCTGGCAGTCCGTATCCGAGAGTTGCATAGCCGGTCGGGTAGAGCAACCTGTTGGCGGGCGTGAAGGGCCAGTGGTGCACGGTGCCGTAGTAGGTGACCTGCGAGCTGTCCCCCGCCACCACCGTATCGGCCGGTAGGGCAGCGGCGAGCGCGCGTTGGATGGGCTTCCACGGTCCCGCGTCGCGGTCCGCCTCGGCGGCGATCGCCTCCCGGTGCGCCTGCAGCGGCTCGACTGGTCGTGGTCCGATCCCCTTGTCCCGCAATACCTCCAACATCTCGCGGAGGACTGCGGAGGCGTCGCCGACGATGGCCAGATCGGCTTGGACGTTCTTGTGCATCTGGGTCGGGTCGAGGTCGATCCGGATGACCTTCCGCTCCCCGTTGACGCCCGGCCTCAGCCGCCCGCCCCAGAGGTCCGCGTCACCGACCTCGCTGCCGACGATGAGCAGCACGTCGGCCTCGTCCGCCACGTCCCGCGCGGCCTTCAGCCGTACGGCGGCACCGAGCGCCGCCGGGTGCCTCTCGTCGAGTACGCCCTTGCCGTTGACCGTGGTGAGAACCGGGATGCCGTACTCCGCGAGGGCGCGAATCTCGCTGGCTGCCCGGCGTGCGCCGCCACCGGCGAGGACGACGGGGCGGGTCGCAGCGGCGATCGCGACGGCGATGGCCTCGATCGCGGCGCGACCGGGCCGCACGGAGCCCGGCACGCTCCGCACCGGGGCAGGCCGGCGGGTCCACTCGCCCTCCAGCACGTCGACGGGAACCTCGAGGTGGATCGGGCGCGGACGACCGGTGGCGAACTGCTCGAAGATCGCCGCGACGACCTCGGGGATCTCGTCGGCGTGCTCGACGCGGATGCTGCGCGCGCATACCGCGTCGAGCGCGGCCTGCTGATTCTTGACCTCGTGCAGCCAGCCGACGTCGGCACCCACCGTGCCTCGGGGCGGTCCGGGCGAGACGGCCAGGGTCGGCACCGAGTCGGCGTACGAGGTCGCCAGCGCGGTGATGGCGTTGGTGATCCCCGGACCTGAGGTGGTGATGAACACTCCCGGGCGCCCGCTGACCCTGGCGTAACCGTCTGCGGCGTAGCCAGCGCCCTGTTCATGCCGGGTGACCACATGCCGGATGCCAGAAGCCGGCAGGTAGCGGTAGAGCTCGAGGTTGTGGGTGCCGGGGATGCCGAACACATCGCGGACGCCGTGTGCGACAAGCGAATCGATGACGGCAGCGCCGCCGGTCACCCGGTCAGACATCGGTGCCTCGCCGGCCGGCGGCCATCGCGCTGATCAGCTCGTACGCCGCGTGCGCGGCGGCGATGCCGGTGATCTCCGCATGGTCGTACGCGGGGGCCACCTCGACGACGTCGGCGCCGACGAGGTTGAGCTCGCCGAAGGCGCGCAGGATGTTGAGCAGTTCCCGGCTGGTCAGGCCCCCAGCCTCGGGTGTGCCGGTGCCGGGGGCGAATGCCGGGTCGAGGACGTCGATGTCGAGCGAGACGTAGGTCGGCCGGTCCCCCACCCGCGCCTTGATGCGGTCGACCGCACCGCGCCAGCCGAGGTCGTCCATGTCGTGCGAGCCGATGACCTGAAAGCCGAGCACGCCGTCGTCGCTGAGGTCCTTGCGAGAGTAGAGCGGACCACGGATGCCGACGTGCATGCTGCCCGTCCGGTCGATGAGGCCCTCTTCGCTGGCGCGCCTGAACGGCGTGCCGTGGGTAACCGGCGCACCGAAGTAGGTGTCCCACGTGTCGAGGTGGGCGTCGAAATGCACGACCGCCACCGGCCCGTGCAGCTCGTGCACGACCCGCAGCAGCGGCAGGGCGATGGTGTGGTCGCCGCCGATGGTCATCAGCTTGGCGCCGGTGCCGACGATCGCCCTCGTGCCCTCGTCGATCTGGCGGATCGCCTCCGCGATGTCGAAGGGGTTGCAGGCGATGTCGCCCGCGTCCGCGACCTGCTGTACGGCGAACGGTTCGATGTCCTGGACCGGGTTGTAGTCGCGCAGCAGCTTGGACGCGGCCCGCACATGCCCGGGTCCGAACCGCGCGCCGGGGCGGTAGCTGACGCCGGAGTCGAAAGGGACGCCGACGACAGCGACATCCGCCCGGTCGACCTCATCCATCCTGGGCAGCCGCGCGAAGGTGGACGGGCCGCCGTACCGGGGGGTGACGGTGGCGTCGACCGGTCCGCGATGCTGGGTGAAGGTCATCTGTTCACAGCACTTTCGAGAGAAACGCCTGGGTACGGCGGTGTTGGGGATTGCCGAGAACCTCACCGGGGCTGCCTTGTTCGACGATGACGCCGTCGTCGATGAAGATCGCCCGATCGCAGACCTCCCGGGCGAACCCGATCTCGTGGGTGACAACGATCATGGTCATCCCGTCGGCGGCGAGGTTTTTCATCACGTCGAGCACCTCGCCAACGAGTTCGGGATCGAGCGCCGACGTCGGCTCGTCGAAGAGCATCAGCCGCGGTTTCATCGCCAGGGCGCGGGCAATGGCCACCCGCTGCTGTTGGCCTCCGGAAAGTTCACCGGGGTAAGCGGCGGCGCGCTCGGCCAGGCCAACCCGGTCGAGCAGTTCGAGGGCGTACGACCGGGCGCCCTCCTTGCTCTCGCCCTTGACGTAGATGGGGGCTTCCATGACGTTTTCCAGCGCCGTGCGGTGGGGGAAAAGGTTGAACCGCTGGAACACCATGCCCACATCCCGCCGGGCCGCCGCCACCTCGCGCGGTCGCAGTTCGTACTTCTTCCCGCCGTGCCGCCGATAGCCTACAAGCTGGCCGTTCACGCTGATCTCACCTCCGTCGATGGACTCGAGGTGGTTGATGCAGCGTAGGAAGGTGCTCTTGCCCGATCCGGACGGCCCGAGCAGCGATACGACCTCGCCGGCGGCGACCGACAGATCTATGCCCTTGAGCACCTCGTTGTCGCCGTAGGACTTGCGCACACTGCGTGCCTCGACCATGGCGGTCATCAGCGGCCTCCGATCGCGAGTCGGATGCGTTTGCGGGCGACGGCCCCCATGCCCCGGCTCATCCGCCGCTCGATTCGCGTTTGCAGGAAGGTGAGCACGGTGGTGAGCACGAGGTACCAGATGCTCGCGACGATGAGTAGCGGGATCTGCTGGAAGTTGCGACCGTAGATCAGCTGAGCGGTCGTCATCAACTCGGGAAGCCCGATGACCAGGACGAGCGAGGTCAGCTTGAGCATCGAGATCGTCTCGTTCGCGGTCGGCGGGACGATCAGCCGGGCCGCCTGCGGCAGCACCACTCGACGATAGTTGACCCAGGGGCTCATGCCCAGGGCGTGAGCCGCCTCGGTCTGCCCACGGTCCACGGAGCCGATTCCGGCCCGGACGATCTCAGCCATGTACGCCGCCTCGTTCAGGCCGAGCCCGAGAATCGCGGCGGTGAACTGCGTGATCAACGTGTTGGTGGGGACGCTGGCGAACGAGGGCCCGAAGGGGATGCCGATGCTGATCTGCGGGAGGACGGTCCCGAGGAAGAACCAGAAGAGCAGTTGTACGAGGATCGGCGTGCCTCGGAACAGCCAAACGTACCCGGCGCACACCGCGCGCAGCAACGGGTTGTGGGACAGCCGCATGATGGCGAGCGCCGTGCCGAGGACCACGCCGACGAGCATCGCGACGATGGTCAGCTCAAGGGTCAACAGCAAGCCGCGCAGAATCGACCTCTCGAACAGGTAGCCGACCACCAGGTCAAGGTGGAGCTTGGGCGAGGTCGCGACGAAGTGGACGAGCATCGCGGCGAGGACGGCGAGGATCGCGGCCGCGACCCACCGACCGGGGTGGCGCAGCCGGACGATGGGCTCGTCCGCGTGGCCCGCCCCGGTCGGGGTGATGGTCTCGCTGGTCATCGCCGGTCACTGCCCGGTGTTGATCGGCGCACCCTTGATTGCCTGGTCCTGGAGGTTCCACTTGGCCAGGAGAGTGTCGTAGGTACCCGAGTCGATCACCTTCTTGAGCGCGGCCTGCACAGCGTCGCGCAGCTTGGGGTTGTTCTTCGGCACGGGGATGCCGACCGGCAGCGTGCCGAAGGGCTTCGCGTCCACCTGGAACGCCTCGGGCGAGGTCTTGACGTTGTAGGCCAGCGTCAGGTCCAGAGCGACCACGGCGTCGGCGCGGCCAGACTGCAGTGCCTGGACGGCGCTGGCCTGGTCGGGGAAGGGTTGCTTGTTCACCGCAGGCTTGCCCGCGGCGGTGCATTCCTTGGTGATGTCGTCGACGGACAGGTCGCCGGTCGAACTCTTCTCGACCGCGGCCGTTTTGCCACACAGGTCGAGCTTGTCCTTGAGCCCCTTCGGGTTGCCCTTGGCGACCATGAAGGTGACGCCGGAATTGAGGTAGTCGACGAAGTCCACGGTCTCCTGGCGCGCCTTCTTGTCGATCATGCTCGTGAGGGCCAGGTCGTAGCGGCCGGCGTTGAGGCCGCCGATGATGCCGTCGAAGTTCGTGTTCTGGAAGTCGAACTTCACCCCGAGCACCTGGCCGAGAGCCGCGCCCAAGTCGGCGTCGAAGCCGATGACGGTCTTGTTGTCGCTGTCGAAGAACTCCATCGGCGGGAAGCTCACCCCTGACGCGACGCGCACCGTTCCGGCGGACTTGATCGCGTCCGGAAGCATCGCGGCGATGGCGTCGTCCTTGGCCAGCGTCGTAGCCGTGGCGGATGACGCCCCGCCGTTCGTTGGAGCGGAGGCGGGGCTGGCCGCGTCCGGGGCGGCGCAACCGGAGACGGCGGTCGCTGTGGCGAGAGCGCCAGCGAGTACGAGTTGACGAAGCCGCATGATGATCTCCAACGTTGGGGGTTTCATGGGAGACAACAAAGGTTGCTAAGAAGCATCGGGGGCGAGATCATGTGATGTCAAGGGATCGGACTGAGAATGGCCATCTCCCGATCAGGAGTTGTGGAGGAATTACCCGCATGCGACCGCTGCCGGTGTCACCGACGAACAACGAGGTCCGCATCGGCGCGAAGCTGCGCGCCGCTCGCAAGGCACACGGGTTCACGCTCGACCAGCTCGCCGCGGCCGCCGGTCTGACCAAGGGCTTCCTCAGCCGGGTGGAGCGGGACGAGACGTCGCCCAGCGTGGCGTCGCTGATCACGCTCTGCGAAGTGATGAGCCTCGACGTCGGCTCGCTCTTCACCGCCTCTGATGCCACGCTGGTACGTCGGGAAACAGCGCCCGCGATCAATCTCGGCGGTACCGGGGTCAGCGAGCGACTCATGACCCCACGACGAGAGCCCAGGCTCCAGCTCATTCATACGGTCGCGGAGCCGGGCGGCACCGGTGGTACGGATTTCTACACGATCAACTGCCAGCTGGAGGTGGTTTACGTGCTCACGGGCGCGGTCGACATCGTCTTCACCGATCGACGCCAGAGACTCGCGGCCGGAGACGCCCTGACCTTCGCCGCCAACGAGCCGCACACGTGGATCAACACCAGCCAGACCCGCAGCGCCGAATTGATCTGGGTGCTGGTGCCCGCCCCTTGGAGCGGCAGCGCCTAATGTCCTGAGCTCGACGACGCTGACCAGCAGACGATCAAGACAGCGCGGAAGACGCTCACCGCCTGCGCCATCAAGCTGGACCGCTAGCGCGCCGCCCTCAACAGCGGCGCCGACCCCACCGTCGTCAGCCGGTCTCCCGATACTGGACGGGGAGTCCAGAGCCCGCCGCCTGGGGATCAGTCTTCACGGGTCGCGGGGTCTGATGCGTTGCCCGTGTCCAGGGAACGAGGCAGGCTAGACGGCTCTGTTGCATTGACCGTCGGCAAGATCGAGGCAGACTTGCACAGTGAAGTCATCGACCCGACCTGATCCGTGGATGCCTCCGACGTCCGCGTTCGCCGGGTTCCGGTTCCCGCCGGAGGTGATCGTGGTCGCGGTCCGCTGGTATCTGCGCTTCAACCTCTCGTATCGGGACGTGGAGGAGCTGCTGGTCGAACGCGGGGTGGAGGTCGATCACGTCACCGTCTACCGGTGGGTGCAGCGGTTCACGCCACTGCTGGCCGACGCCGCCCGGTTCTGCCGCCATTCTTCGAGCGACAGGTGGTTCGTAGACGAGACCTACGTGAAGGTCAACGGCGTGTGGCGGTACGTGTACCGGGCGGTCGACCAGGACGGGCAGGCCGTTGACGTGTTGGTCTCGGACCGCCGTGACGCGGAAGCCGCTCGGTGTTTCTTTCGCCGGGCGTTGTCGGCCTTGAAGGTGAAGCCCAGCGAAGTCGTCACCGACGCCGCCGCGGTCTACCCCGGCGTGCTCGACGAGCTGATCCCGTCCGCGTGGCACCACGTCGAGCAGTACGCCAACAATCCCATAGAGGCTGATCACAGCCAGCTGAAACAGCGGTTGCGACCGATGCGCGGGCTACGAACAGGCAAGTCAGCGCAGGTGATCATCGCCGGACACGCGTTCATGCAGAACCTTCGCCGCGGCCACTACGAACTCGCCGTCAACGCCCCGCCCGCTCTGCGAGTCGCCGCCGCGTTCACCGAACTCGCCCAAGCGATCTGACCGCGGACCCGACACGAGTTTCAACGCGTCCACCGATCCGACAATGCAACTGTGAGTCTCGGTTTGCGGCTCTGGGATTGTGGAGCCGTTCTCCCGGGGCCGCGGTCTGACCCGCAATGCAACTGGCTCAGTCGATGCCTTCGCGCCGATCTGTCGGCTGTCGGTTCTGGGAGTACAAGCTGTCGCCGGACCGGTGGGGCGTGTCCCGATAGGGGCCTTGCTGCAACAAGGGCACCATCACAGTTCTGACCGCCCTGCCGGCCCGGCGATGGCCATCCGCCACCCGAGCCGATCAGGAGACGAACAACCGATGTCCAGCATGCCGCACCGTGACGAGGGCAACCAGATTAGCCCGAGCGATGAGCAGATCATCCTCGGTGTTGACACCCACAAGGACTCCCACGTCGCCGCGGTCATCACCGTGCTCGGCGTGCTGGTAGCCAGCGCCGCGTTCCCGACTACAGCGATCGGTTACCGGCAGCTGTTGGCCTGGGCGCGTGGCTTCGGCGTGTTGTGTCGCGCGGGGGTGGAAGGCACCGGTTCCTACGGGTCGGCCCTGACCCGATACCTACGCAGGCAGAACATCACCGTCGTGGAGGTCAACCGACCGGACCGGGCCGCCCGGCGCCGCCAGGGCAAAACCGACGCCGTCGACGCCACCGCGGCCGCCCACGCGGTCTTGTCGGGGCGAGCGAACACCACGGCCAAGACCGCTGACGGGCCGGTGGAGATGCTGCGCATGTTCAAGCTGGCCAGAGCATCCGCGGTCAAATCCCGCACCCAGGCCGTCAACCAGCTCAAGGTCGTCATCGTCGGCGCCGAACCGGCACTACGCGAAACCCTGACCGGCCTGACCGACACGGCCCTGATCCGATACTGCGCCAGCCTGCCCGACACGCCGCCACGTGACGTGGCCACCGCCACCACCTACACCCTGCGCCGCCCGGCCGGGCGCATCCAGGCGCTCACCCGGGAAGCCCGTGAGCTGGAGCTACAGATCACCGCGGTCATCGACGCGCACGCCCCGCAGCTGCTGCACCGCACAGGCGTCGGCCCCGACAGTGCCGCCGCCCTGCTCATCACCGCCGGCGACAACCCCGACCGGATGAACAGCGAAACATCCTTCGCAGCCCTCTGCGGCGTCAGCCCCATCGAGGCCTCCTCGGGAAAAACCCGCCGACGCCGCCTCAACCGCGGCGGCGACCGCCGCGCCAACGCCGCCCTCTACCGCATCGTCCTGACCCGATCACGCTGCGACCAACGCACCCGCGACTACCTCGACCGACGCACCGCCCAAGGCCTCACCCGCCGCGAAGCCATCCGCTGCATCAAACGCTACGTCGCCCGCGAAATCTACAACCTGATCCGACAGCTCAACCCCACCACCGAGTGCCCCCGAACGGCTTGACAAACATAGGGGCATCGGGCGCCCAGGGACGAGCCCATGCCGGTGGTCCAGTCAGGATTGCCGATGACCGCGACCCCTCGAGGGCGGCCAGGGCCTGGACGTCGTCGGCCGCCGCGCCGACCACCACGACAACGGGGGGCGCACCGCGCCGCGCGAAGAATGGCGATCGACCGATCGACGAGTAGTTGCCCGTCATGGCGGACGAGGGCCTTCGGCCTGCCGAAGCGGCGTCCGCCGCCGACGGCGAGAAGAAGTCCGGCCGCCATCATCGACGGAGCCGAACACGCTGCGTGACGTCGCGACTTCCCCTGATCGGGGCAGGTTTCAGCCGGGCAGGCGCAGCGCGAGGAAGAGGTCGACTCGGTCCTCGAAGCGGTTCAGGTCCCGACCGGTGAGCTGCTCCACCCGGCCGATCCGGTAGCGCAGCGTGTTCACGTGCACGTGGAGCAGTTCGGCGCACCGGCTCCAGGAGCCGGAACAGGCCAGGAACGTTTCCAGGGTTTGTACCAGGCGGGTTTTGTGGACCCGGTCGTACTCGACGAGCGGGCCGAGCAGCCGGTCACGGAACGCCCGCCGGGTGTCGGTCGGCACCCCGGCCAGCAGCAGCAGGTGCGACGCGAGTTCGCCGGCCGACACGACCGTGGCCCGGCCCGGCCGGTCGCTCGCCGCGCGCCACGCGTGTCGCGCCTCCTCCACCGCCCCGGGCAGCGCGACCGCCCCTGCCGCCGGCCCGCTGATCCCGATGGCCAACCGGCCGGCCCCCAGCGCCGGCACCAGCGCCGTCATCCCGGCCCGAACGGTGTCGAGCACGGTCGGCGTCGGCTGAGCCGGCGCGGAGACGACGGCCAGTACGCCGTCCGGTCGGTCGGCGACCAGCCCGGCGACCACCGTCTGCGGCGCGTACGGCCGGAGGATCTCCTCGACCACGGCCACGGTCAGCTCCGCAGCCGCCGGCAGCCCGGTGAGGCTCGCGGTCAGGGCGAGGAACGTCGAATCCGGCGACAGGCCGCACGACGACAACCGCGCGCGCAGCTCACCGAGGTCGCCGCCGGAGTCGAGCAGCGAGCCGACCCGGTCGGCGAGTCGCCGCTCCACCCGGGTCGCCTCGTCCGCCTGGGCCCGGGCCAGCGCGACGAGGCTGACCAGTTCATCGGCGGCATCGGGCAGCGGCGCGCGGGCGGTACTGGCGGTCACCGCGAGCAACCAGGACGCCAACCGGTGCTCGGGCCGGCCCGGCACGGCGAGCACCGTCAGCGGCCGCCCGTCCACGGTGGCCGATGCGGGCAGCCGGTCGGCCGCGACGAACGCTGCGGCCAGGTCGGCTCGGCCGGTGGCGTCCAGGGCCGCGGTGCCCGCGACGATCCGGCCGGTCGGGGTCAGCACCCAACAGGCCACGCCTAGGTCGGCGGCGACCGGCGAGAGCAGGTCACCCAGCCGCGCCCCGGCCGCCATGGCCGCAACCAGGCCGCGGTGCCGGACCAGCACGGTCGCCAGTCCGGTGGCCCGCCGCGCCCACAGCGACGGGTTGACCTCGTCGAGGATGTCCCGGAAGGAGACCTGGACCGGGACCTCGAACAACGGAACCTGGTGGACGCGGCACGCCTCGACCAGGTCGGCCGGCACCGAGCCGTACACCGCGTCGCCGGCGCCGATCGCAGCCACGCCGGCCGCCGCGCAGGCCGCCACGAAGGTCTCGGAGTCGGCCGGCCCCCGCCGCCACATCAAGCCGGTCAGCACGACCTCGCCTCCGGACAGGTACCGGCGGGGGTCGAGCAGGTCGGTGACGTAGATGCGGGTGAGCGGCCGGTCCAGGTCGTCGGCGCCGGCCAGCACGGACAGCCGGAGCTGCGGCATGGCCAACACCTCGCGCAGCAGCATCGCTGACCTTCCCGTTCGCGCCGACGGATCGCCCGGCTTGTAGGAACGCACGAAAAGCCTACGGCGGCGAGTCTCGGATTCGGTGTTCGGGCCGATGTCGTCCGGGCGCGGCGACTGCTCTACTGCTGCTCAACAAGGGGAGGTGGTCGACATCATCCGAGGTGGCGGCGCTCTCGCCGAATTCAACCGCGCACCGGCCGCGCAGGCCGAACGCGACCTGCTCGCCTGCTGCGCGGTGCCCGAGTGGGCCCGCGAGGTGGCCGCCGGGCGGCCGTACCGGGATCTGCGGGCTCTGGTGGAGTCGGCCGACGGCGGCCTGCTCCGGCTCTCCTGGGGGCAGGTCGCGCGGGCGCTCGCGGCGCACCCGCGGATCGGCGAGCGGGTGGCCGGCACGGACCGCGAGTCGGCCTGGTCGCGGCGTGAGCAGGCCGGCGTGGACGGCGCGGACGCGGCGACGAGGGCCGCGCTGGCCGAGGTGAATCGGGCGTACGAGCGGCACTTCGGCCACATTTTCCTGATCTTTGCAAGTGGACATACGGACGTCGAACTGCTGGCGGCGGCGCGTGACCGGTTGACCAACGACGCCGCCACCGAGCGGCGGGTGGTGCGCGGGGAACTCCGCAGGATCGCCCTGCAGCGGCTGGAGAGGCTGGTCGGATGAGGTACGCCGCGATCTCCACCCACGTGCTGGACACGGTGCGCGGTGAGCCGGCTCGCGGCGTGCCGGTCCGGTTGGAGCGCGCCGGGGCCGAAGGCTGGACCGCCGTGGCGGACGGACACACCGACTCCGACGGCCGGCTGCGCGACTGGGTGCCGGAGCCGCACTGGGGCACCGGCGGGTACCGGCTCGTGTTCGCCGTCGACGCCCACCTCGGGCCGGATGCCTTCTTCGCCGAGATCACGGTGGCCTTCCAGGTCCACGATCCGGCCCGGTACCACCACGTGCCGCTGCTGCTCAGCCCGTACGGCTACACCACCTACCGAGGGAGTTGACCATGGGCATCGTGCTCGGCGCCAACCAGTACGGCAAGGCGGAGACGCGGGTGGTGCGGGTGGTCCGCGACGGGCCACGGCACGACCTGCGGGACCTGAACGTCACCACCTGTCTCGCCGGCGACCTCGCCGCCACCCATCTGACCGGCGACAACGCCAACGTGCTGCCGACCGACTCGCAGAAGAACACGGTGTACGTCTTCGCCAAGCGGCACGGCGTCGACCAGATCGAGGACTTCGGGCTGCTCCTCGCGCGGCACTTCGTGACGTCGCAACCGGCGATCACCAGGGCCCGGATCGACATCGAGGAGTACGCCTGGCAACGGCTCGGTCCACACTCGTTCCAGCGGGCGGGTGGGGAGGTGCGTACCGCGTCGGTGACCGTCGACGGCGACGGGACGCAGGTGGTGTCCGGGCTGACCGGCCTGGTGCTGCTCAACTCGACCAACTCGGAGTTCGCCGGCTTCGTGCAGGACGAATACACCACGTTGCCACCCACCAAGGACCGGATCCTAGCCACCGCGGTGAACGCGCACTGGCGGCACGCCGGAGACCGGACGGCAGACGGCACCGCCTGGGCCGACGCCTACGACCGGGTGCGCGCCGCCCTGGTCGCCGGCTTCGTCGAGACGTACAGCCTCGCACTGCAGCACACCCTCTACGCGATGGGTGAGCGGGTGCTGCGGGAGTGCCCCGGGATCGTCGAGGTGCGGCTGTCCCTGCCCAACAAGCACCACCTGCTGGTTAACCTGGCGCCGTTCGGGCTGGACAACCCCGGCGAGGTCTTCGTCGCGACGGACCGCCCGTACGGGCTGATCGAGGGCGCGGTACACCGCGACGACGCGCCGGCGGCGGACGGCGCCTGGTGATGGACTTCCTGCAGCCGGGCAGCTGGTCGGAGGCGCTGGCGGCGAAGGCGGCGTACCCCGACGCGGTGCCGATCGCCGGGGGCACCGACGTCATGGTCCAGCTGAACTTCGACCGCCGTCGCCCGCCCGCGCTGCTCGACCTGACCCGGGTGATCGCGCTGACCGAGTGGGGGTACGACGGTGACGTGCTGCGCGTCGGGGCGGGTGTGACCTACCGGCGGATCATCGACGAACTCGGCCGCGTGCTCCCCGGTCTGGCGATGGCGGCGCGCACGGTGGGCTCCCCGCAGATCCGCAACCGGGGCACCGTCGGCGGCAACCTCGGCTCGGCGTCGCCCGCCGGCGACGCGCACCCGCCGCTGCTGGCCACCGACGCGCGGGTCGAGGTGGCGTCGGTGCGGGGCATCCGGACCGTGCCGGTGAACGAGTTCTTCACCGGGCCCAAGCGGTCGGTGCTGGCGCCCGACGAGCTGATCTCGGCCTTCCTGGTCGTACCCGCCGCCGGGCCGCAGCAGTTCGCCAAGATCGGCAGCCGCAACGCCATGGTGATCGCCGTCTGCTCCTTCGCGCTGGCGCTGCAGCCCGACAGGCGCCGGGTCGGTACCGGGATCGGGTCCGCCGCGCCCACACCGCTGCGCGCTCACCAGGCCGAGGAGTTGCTCGCCGCCGAGTTGCCGTGGCGCTCGCGGGGCCCGCTCCCCGCTCCCCTCGCCCGGCGCTTCGGCGACCTGGTGGCCGCCGCCGCGGCGCCGATCGACGACGTACGCGGCACCGGCGCCTACCGTCGGCACGCGCTGGCCGTGCTCGCCCGGCGCACGCTCGGCTGGGCCTGGGCCCAGTTGTCGTCGGTGCCGCATCATCAATCTGGGGGCCGGTCGTGAGAATCAGCTGCACGGTGAACGGCGAGCGCCGCGAGGCCGACGGCGTGTGGCCCGGCGAGAGCCTGCTCTACCTGTTGCGGGAGCGGCTCGCCCTGCCCGGGGCCAAGAATGCCTGCGAGCAGGGCGAGTGCGGCTCCTGCACCGTCTACCTCGACGGCCTGCCGGTCTGCGCCTGCCTGGTCGCCGCCGGCCAGGCGCAGGGCAGGATGGTGGTCACCGTCGAGGGACTGTCCGCCGGGGTCGGCGAGAGGCTACCCGGCGCGGCCGGCGAGGCGTTGACCGCGGAGGCCGGCGCGCTCGACCCGGTGCAGCGAGCCTTCATCGAGGCCGGGGCCGTCCAGTGCGGATTCTGCACCCCCGGCCTGGTGGTCGCGGTCCATGACCTGCTGGCCCGCAATCCGCGGCCGGCCGATCCGGACATCCGCGAGGCGCTCGCCGGCAACCTGTGCCGGTGCACCGGCTACGAGAAGATCATGGACGCGGTACGGCTGGCCGCCGGGCCTGCCGTACCGCGCCCGCGGGAGGGGCGGGATGATCATCATTGAGGGGGGTGCGGTCGCCACCGTCGATGCCGACGCCACCGAGCACGCCGAGGGTCATGTGGTGATCGGCGACGACGGACGGATCATGGCGGTCGGCGCGGGCCGCGCCGACGTCCTCGACGGCGGCAAGGGCCAGCCAGCCAGGCCCCGGTCGGTGCGCCGGGTCGACGCCACCGGTTGCCTGGTCACCCCGGGCCTGGTCAACACCCACCACCACCTGTACCAGTGGGCCACCCGTGGGTTGGCCCAGCAGAAGGACCTCTTCGGCTGGCTGACCGCGCTCTACCCGGTCTGGGCCGGTCTGGACGCCAGCGTGGTCGCCGCCACCACCGGCGCCGGCCTGGGCTGGCTCGCCCTGTCCGGCTGCACGACGAGCACCGACCACCACTACGTCCACCCGTCCGGTGGCGGCGACCTGATGGCCGGGCAGATCGAGGCGGCCCACGAGATCGGCCTGCGTTTCCACCCGTGCCGCGGCTCGATGGACCTGGGCGCCTCCGCCGGTGGGCTGCCGCCCGACCACATCGTGGAGAAGACCGACGCCGCGCTCGCCGCGACCGCCGAGGCCGTCGAGCGCTTCCACGATCCCGCGCCCGACGCCATGGTCCGGGTCGCCGTCGCCCCCTGCTCGCCGTTCTCCGTCACCGAGGCGCTGATGAGCGAGGCCGCCAAACTGGCCCGCAGCCTGGGCGTCCGGCTGCACACCCACCTCGCGGAGACGGTGGAGGAGCAGGCGTACTGCCTCGAGACCCACGGCTGCACCCCCGGCGAGTACGCCGAACGTCTCGGCTGGCTCGGCGACGACGTGTGGCTGGCGCACGGCGTACACCTCGACGACGCCACGATCGCCCGCTTCGCCGCCACCGGCACCGCTGTCGCCCACTGCCCCAGCTCAAACGCGCGCCTCGGCAGCGGGATCGCCCGGGTCCGGGACCTACTCGACGCGGGCGTACCGGTGGGCCTGGGGGTGGATGGGGCGGCGTCGCAGGAGACCAACCAGCTGGGCGCCGAACTGCGCCAGGCGGTGTACGCCGCGCGGCTGCGGGGCGGGCCGGCGGCGCTGACCGCCCGCGAGGCGCTCGCCCTGGGCACCATGGGCGGGGCCCGCTGCCTCGGCCGCGCCGGTGAGATCGGCTCGCTGGAGGTGGGCAAGCTCGGCGACCTCGCCGTCTGGCGGCTCGACGGGCTGGGTCACGCCGGCATCGACGACCCGCTGGCCGCGCTCGTCCTCGGCCCACCCGCTCCGGTGGAGCTGCTGCTGGTCGGCGGGCGGCCGATCGTGGAGCGCGGCGAGCTGCGCACGGCCGACGAGCGGGACCTGGCGCGGCGTACCCGGCAGGCACATCAGGCGCTGATGAGGAAGGTACGGCCATGACGACGGTGCAGCCCGGGGTGAGCGTGCCGGTCGACGGCAGGGTGGGGCACAGTCCACACCGGCCGGACGGCGCGCTCAAGGTCAGTGGCCAGTTCGCCTTCTCCTCCGACCTGTGGGCCGACGACATGCTGTGGGGCACCACGCTGCGGAGCCCGCATCCACGGGCCCGGATCACCGGCATGGACCTGAGCGCCGCGCTCGCGCTGCCCGGGGTGCACGCCGTGCTCACCGCCGCCGACGTGCCGGGCGCGTCGGGTTACGGGCTGGATGTCGCCGACCAGCCGGTACTCGCCGCCGACGAGGTGCGCTACCAGGGCGAGCCGGTGGCGATCGTGGCCGCCGACCATCCGGAGACCGCCCGCCGGGCGGCCGCCCGCATCGTCGTCGACTACGCGGTGCTGACCCCGGTCACCGACCCCGAGGTGGCAATGGGCGCCGGACAGCTCGTCCGCCACCTGCCGATCCGGCGCGGTGACCCGGACGCCGTCGGCGCGGTCGTGGTCCACGGCGACTACGAGGTCGGCATGCAGGACCAGGCGTTCCTCG
Source organism: Micromonospora sp. NPDC005806 (assembly GCF_042871425.1). NCBI lineage: Bacteria > Bacillati > Actinomycetota > Actinomycetes > Micromonosporales > Micromonosporaceae > Micromonospora > Micromonospora sp. NPDC005806. The sequence continues at coordinate 62,154 of NZ_JBIAIL010000038.1, forward strand.
GGCCGGAGTCGGGGTTGGCCGTGCCGGCGGGGGACGGCGGGGTCGACCTCTTCGTCGCCACCCAGTGGCTGCACGTCGACCAGAAACAGGTGGCTGCATGCCTCGGGCTGCCCGCCGACAAGGTCCGGATCACGCTGGCTGGGGTGGGCGGGGCGTTCGGCGCCCGCGAGGACCTGTCGATGCAGGTGCATGCCAGCATGCTGGCCCTGCACACCCGGCGCCCGGTGAAGATGGTCTACTCCCGCGAGGAGTCCTTCTTCGGGCACGTGCACCGCCACCCGGCCCGGCTCCGGTACGAACACAGCGCGACCCGCGACGGACGCCTCGTCTCGGTGCGGGCGCGCATCCTGCTCGACGGCGGGGCGTACACGTCCACCACCCCGGCGGTGGTGGCCAACGCCGCCACCCTCGGCGTCGGCCCGTACGAGGTGCCGAACGTGGTGGTGGACGCCTACGGCCTCTACACCAACAACCCGCCGTGCGGGGCGATGCGCGGGTTCGGGGCGGTGCAGGCGTGCTTCGCCTACGAGTCGCAGATGGACAAGCTCGCCGCCGCGCTCGGGCTCGACCCGGTGGAACTGCGGGTACGCAACGCCCTGACGACCGGCTCGGTGATGCCCACCGGGCAGGTCGTCGACGGCCCGGCGCCCGTGGCCCACCTGCTGGAGCTGGTCCGCGACCGGCCGGCCCCGCCGCCGACCACCGGTGACCCCGGGGAGTTGCCGGGCGGGTTCGCCAACACCACCCACGGCGAGGGCGTGGTGCGTGGGGTCGGGTACGCCATCGGCATCAAGAACGTGTGCTTCTCCGAGGGGTACGACGACTACGCCACCGCCCGGGTGCGGCTGGAGACGATCGGCGGGCAACCGGCGGTGCTGGTGCACACCGCCGCCGCCGAGGTCGGCCAGGGCGTGGTGACCGTGCAGGCGCAGATCGCCCGGACCGAGCTGGGCGTGCAGCGGGTCACCGTGGCCACCCCCGACACCGCGGTCGGCAGCGCCGGATCGTCGTCGGCGTCGCGGCAGACATACATGACCGGCGGTGCGGTGCTCGCCGCGTGCCGTGCGGTACGGGACCGGCTACTCGCCCGCCTGCCCACCCCCGACCTCCAGCTGTCCGGCGGCAAGGTGGTCACGGCGTCCGGTACGGTGGTCGCCGACCTGGCCGAGGTGATCGGCGACGAGCCGGTCGAGGAGACGGTCGTGTGGCGGCACCGGCCGACGTACCCGCTGGACCCCCGGACCGGCCAGGGTGACGCGCACGTCCAGTACGCCTTCGCCGCGCACCGGGCCACCGTCGACGTCGACATCGAACTGGGCCTGGTGCGGGTGGTGGAGATCGCCACCGCCCAGGATGTCGGCAAGGCGGTCAACCCGCAGGCGGTGCTCGGCCAGATCCACGGCGGCACGGCGCAGGGCCTGGGTCTCGCCCTGATGGAGGAGATCCAGGTGGTAGACGGGATCGTCCGCAACCCGTCGTTCACCGACTACCTGATCCCGACGATCCTCGACATGCCGCCGATGACGGTCGACGTGCTGGAGCTGGCCGACCCCCGGGCCCCGTACGGTCTGCGCGGGGTCGGTGAACCGCCGACCATCTCGTCCACCCCTGCCGTGGTCGCCGCGATCCGGGCGGCGACCGGACTGGCGCTGACCCGGGTGCCGGTACGCCCGGAACACCTCTGCGCCCCGGAACTGGTCGACTGATGGGCAAGCTACCCGAGGGCGTCTATGCCGAACTCGACGGGCGGCTCGCGCCGGTGGACGCCACGCTGCGGGCGCGCTACCCAGGCGGGCGGGGCCGCCGCCAGCCGGTGCACACGGTGTACGTGCCGGCCGACCGGGTCCGGCCGGGTCTGATCGACAAGTGGGGCGCGGCGGCACTGCGAGCACTGACCGAGCATCCGCCGCTGCCGTTCGCCGCCGAACTGGCCGACCGGGTGATCCGCAAGCTGCGGCGGGAGCCGATCGAGGATCTGCGGATCGACTTCGAGGACGGGTACGGCGTCCGCGACGACGACAGCGAGGACACCGCCGCGCGCTCGTCCGTCGCGGCGCTGCGCGAAGGCAGGATGCCGCCGTTCCTCGGGTTGCGGATCAAGAGCCTAGAGGCGGCGACCCGGCACCGGGCGGTACGCACCCTGGACACGTTCCTGGAGGCCTACCTGGGCGCGTTCGCCACCGTGCCGGACACCTTCGTGGTCACCCTGCCGAAGGTCAGCGCACCCGAGCAGGTCGACGCGATGGTGCTGCTGTGCGCGCGGCTGGAGCGGGCGTACGGGCTGCCGGCCGGCGCGCTGCGCTTCGAGGTGCAGGTGGAGACCCCGGCCGCGGTGCTCGGCGCCGACGGCACCGCGACCGTGGCGCGGCTGATCACCGCCGGCGGGACGCGGCTGTCCGCCCTGCACTACGGCACGTACGACTACAGCGCTGCCTGTGGGGTAGCGGCGGCCCAGCAGAGCCTGGCGCATCCGGTGGCCGACCACGCGAAGGCGGTGATGCAGGTGGCGGCGGCCGGTACCGGCGTCCGGCTCTCCGACGGTTCGACCAATGTGCTGCCGGTGGGCGGCACCGAGGAGGTCCAAGCGGCCTGGCGGCTGCACGCCGGGCTGGTCCGCCGCTCCCTGGCGGCCGGCTTCTACCAGGGTTGGGACCTGCACCCGGCCCAGTTGCCGACCCGGTTCGCGGCGACGTACGCGTTCTTCCGGAACGGTGCCGCCGCTGCGGGTGACCGCCTGGCCCGCTACCTGCAACGCCGCGCGGGCGGGGTGCTCGACGAGCCGGCGACCGCTCGGGCGCTGGCCGGCTTCCTGCTGCGTGGGGTGGACTGCGGTGCCCTCGACCCGGCCGAGGTCCGGTTCTCCCGCGAAGAGCTGGAAGCACTGTGAGCGCGAGGAGTGAGCCGGGTTTGCGAGCCCCGCAGTCGCGACCGAAAGGCAGCACTGTGAGCGCGAGGAGCGCAGCACAGCGGACGACGGCTCCGGGCCGCGGTGCGGCGTCAGACGCACCGAGCCGGAGTCGTCGCAGCCCCGCAGTCGCGAACGAAAGGCCGGCACCGTGAACGGCTACGACCTGGTGGTGCGGTCGCGGCGGGTGATGCTGCCGGACGGGTCGCGGGCGGCCGCGGTGTGCGTCCGCGGCGGGCGGATCGTGGCGATCGAGGAGTACGACGCGGTCGGCGGCCACGACCTCGGTGAGCTGGCACTGCTGCCCGGCCTGGTCGACACGCACGTGCACGTCAACGAGCCCGGCCGCACCGAGTGGGAGGGGTTCGCCACCGCCACCCGGGCGGCGTTGGCCGGAGGGGTGACCGCGATCGTCGACATGCCGCTCAACTCGCTGCCGCCGACGGTCAGCGTGGACGCGCTGGCGGTCAAGCAGTCGGCGGCCACCGGGCAGATCCACGTCGACGTGGGCTTCTGGGGCGGCGCGGTGCCCGGCAACCTCGGTGACCTGCCGCGGCTGCACGCCGCCGGGGTGTTCGGGTTCAAGGCGTTCCTGATCGACTCGGGCGTCCCCGAGTTCCCGCCGTTGGACCCGGCCGGGCTGGCGGCGGCGCTGGACGCGGTGGGCGCCCTGTTCGTCATCCACGCCGAGGACCCGACCAAGGTGACCGCCCCGCCAGCCTCGCGGCGCTATGGCGACTTCCTCCGTTCGCGACCACCGACTGCCGAGCGGCGGGCGGTCGGCGCGGTGCTCGACGTGGCGCGGCGGACCGGCGGGCGGGTGCACATTTTGCACCTGTCCGCCGCCGACGCGCTGCCGCTGCTGGCGCAGGCGAGGGCGGCCGGCGTACGGGTGAGCGCGGAGACGTGCCCGCATTACCTGACGCTGGCCGCCGACGAGGTACCGGACGGGGCGACCGAGTTCAAGTGCTGTCCGCCGATCCGCGGGTCCGGCAACCAGGAGCGCCTGTGGGCGGCGCTCGCGGCGGGCCTCGTCGACTGTGTGGTCTCCGACCACTCCCCCTGCCCCCCGGCGCTAAAGTGTGCCGACACCGGCGACTTCACGGCGGCATGGGGTGGCATCGCGTCGGTGCAGCTCGGCCTGCCGGCGGTGTGGACGGCGGCCCGGCGGCGCGGCCATTCGCTCGCCGACGTGGTGCGGTGGATGGCGACGAACCCGGCCGCGCTGGTCGGATTGCGACGCAAAGGACGCATCGCCGTCGGCTGCGACGCCGACCTGGTCGCGTTCGACCCCGATGCCCCGTTCACCGTCGACCCGGCGGCGCTGCACCACCGGCACCCGGTCACGCCGTACGCCGGTCAGGTGCTCACCGGCGTCGTCCGGGCCACCTGGCTCCGCGGGATGCCGGTCACGCCCGACGGACCACCGCGGGGGCGGCTGCTGGACAGGAGGGACGAGTGAACGACTTCACCGCGCTGCCGGACCTCGCCTCCCGCCTGCTCGGCGGCGGCGTGGTCGACGCGAATGACGACTTCTTCGCCGCGCGCGACAACCTGGTCACCACCGAACCGCCCGTCTTCGCCGCCGGCACCTTCGGACCGAAGGGCCAGGTGTACGACGGCTGGGAGACTCGCCGGCGGCGGGAGCCGGGCCACGACTGGGCGGTCGTCCGGCTGGGCGCCCCGGGTGTCGTGCACGGGATCGTGGTGGACACCGCGTACTTCACCGGCAACTACCCGCCGTACGCCTCGGTGGAGGGGTGTCACCTGGCGGGCTACCCGAGCCCCGCCGACCTGGCCCACGCCGACTGGTCGACGCTGCTGCCCCGCGCGCCGCTCGCCGGGGACACCCGCAATGCCTTCCCGGTCAGCCGCGAACAGCTAGTCACCCACGTACGGCTGTCCATCTACCCCGACGGCGGCGTGGCGCGGCTACGGGTGCACGGGGTGGTCGTACCCGATCCGCGCCTGTGGCCCGACGGCCGGCTGGACCTCGCGGCGCTGGAGCACGGCGGGCGGGTGGTGGATTGCAGCAACGAGTTCTACGGCGCGCCACACCAGCTCATCGCACCGGGCCTGGCCCGGGTGATGGGCGACGGCTGGGAGACGGCCCGGCGGCGTGACGACAGCAACGACTGGGTCGTGGTGCAACTCGCAGCGCCCGGCCGGGTCCGCCTCGCCGAGTTGGATACCACGCACTTCAAGGGCAACGCACCGGACGCCGCGACGCTGCGCGGGGTCGACGCGCGCACAGCGGACCCGGACGATCCTTCGGCGTGGTTCGACCTGCTGCCGCGTACCCGGCTGCAACCGGACACCCGGCACCGGTTCCCGCTCGAAGACGTCGCGGTGGCGACGCACGTGCGGCTGGACGTCTTCCCCGACGGCGGGATGGCACGGTTGCGCCTGCACGGGGTGGTAGACGCGGACGAACTGGCGAGCAGGAAGCTCTGACCAACGCATTCCGGGTGAGAAGTAGTACAGGCCGGGCGCGGCCAGCTGTTCCGCCTGGCCGGCCGGAAGAGGAAGCGAAGAGTCGAGGCGGGTTCAAATCGCACATAGTCGAGCAGGTCGTTCGGATCGGTGTCCTCGTCCTGCACGGTGCCGCGGGGAGAGCCCGATTCGTGCCGCAGTCAGCTTTGCGAGCACCGGCTTGGCGTCGAGCTTGACGGCGGGTGCCGCCGGATCGTGACTCGGAGCTGGGGCGCTGCTGGCCGGAGGACGGGCGGAGCTTGTGTTGTTTGCGCCTGTCTTCTCTGGGAGGTCACGCCGGCGATGGCGACGAGCGCCGCCGGTGCCGCTACGCCCAGCACGACCACGGACTGTCGGTAGGCGTAGCGACGAGCGTCAACGGACGGCGGTGTTGCCTTGTTGCCGGACCGGCAGCACGAGCCGGGTGGCGGACAGGTCGAGTGTTGCAGTCACCGCCGTGCTCGGTGGCCGGTAGGTTGGCTGGTCGACCTGAGCGAGGTCCAGCGCGGCCAGCATCGGGGCGACCGGCCGGTTAGCATCGGCCCACCCAGCGATGTCTCCCACTGCCAGGCCGGGCTCACCCGCTCCAGCCCCGTCCGCCCACACCGCGAGCGCCGCCGATGTCCGCCCCTCCCGCGTCATCGCCGGGCAGCGGAAGCGGGTCCCGGGCATATATCAGGCACAACGAATGCATGGGAGTCGCGCAGAACAGGCCGCTCTCTGGCTGCCGCTGCCGCGCCCGCTCGGCATACCTAAGCTGTTGTTCCCGTCCGGGATCGCCCAGCCACGCTGGCCGTCGTCCCTGTCCGTCGGGCTTGGGACTGTTCAGGTGACAGCACGAGGAACCGGTGATTACCGTCCGCGGCAGAGGCCAGCAGGGCGGCGACGCCGGCAGGCACCATGACGTCAACCTTGACCGTGATGACGTGGAACGTGGGGAACCTCTTCCCAGCCGGTCATCCGGACGGACCCCCAGACGCCGAGACGTACGACGTCAAGATCGCCTACCTCGCCACTACCATCCGCGGTCTCAACCCGGACGTGGTCGCCTTGCAGGAGGTAGGGGACCCTCGGTGCGCCCGGGACCTCGCCTGAGCGGTCGGCGACGGCTGGCAGGTCCACCTCGCCGACCCGCCCGCCGGCAACCACCCCATCCGAGTCGGCGTCCTGTCGCCCCACCCTGTCACTGTCGAGGACCAGGTCATCAAACTTCCCGACGCCGGCCTGCCAGCGGTACCCGACGTCGACGGCAAGACCCTGAAGCGAATGGGCCGCGGTGCCCTTTAAGTCCACGTCGACGTCGGCGGTGGCCTGCGGCTGCTCACCTGCCACCTCAAGTCAAAGCTGCTGACCTACCCCAAGGGACCGCCGCTACCCAAAGAACGAAGACGAGCGAGCCCGAGGCGCCGGCTACGCCCTACTGCGGCGCGCCGCCGAAGCCGTCGCCGTCCGCGTCCAGCTCAACAAGGTCATGACCGCCTCCGCCACCAACGGCGAACCCGGCGTACCCACCATCCTCTGTGGGGACCTCAACGACGGACCCGACGCCGTCACCACCACCCTGCTCAGCGGTCCCAGCGACGGAGACATCAATCGGCCCGACAAGGGCGACCCTGTCCGGCTGTACAACCTCGCCCCGCTCCTACCCACGGGGCGGGCCTACTCGCGCATCTACCAAGGACGAGGCGAACTCATCGACCACATCCTCGTCTCCCGCGACCTGCGCCTACGAGTCGCCAGCGTCGACAGCCTCGTCGACGACATCGGGTCGATCACCGAATCCACCGGCACGCGACGCCCCGCCACGGTCCCTGACCACGCCCCCGTCATCGCCCGCTTCCACGCCTGAGCACCACCGACAACTCGCTAGCAGCGGTTGGGCAAGGGTCGTGGCGTCCGCTGAGCTCGACCGAGTTCGGGTCGGAGCCGCGGCACCCCCCGCGCTCAGTCAGGGGGCCTAGCCTCGGCCTTTCACGGCGGTCGTGATCTTGGGTGTCCGGCGGGTGGGTAGATATGGCGAAGTGCCTGCCACGTAAGGAAAACTGCCCGGTGTCGAGTCGTGCAGGTTCCCCGTGTGAGAGGCACTTC
>NZ_JBIAIL010000039.1:0-65381 GCF_042871425.1 Micromonospora sp. NPDC005806
CAGCGCCCCTCCAGTGGTTGGGGTACTCCGGAGCAGATCACCAACCCCGAGTACTCGACCCTCGCCTTCGAGAAGGGGTTGAAGCAGGTCGACGGGTGGCAGGACATGCCGCTGACCCAGGCCGCCCAGACGGTGCAGGTGTCGGCCTACCCGGACGCCTACGCCCAGTGGGAGCAGCAGGCCGCCGACCTCGTCGCCCAGCACTGGAACAACTGACCCACACGCAAGACACACGCCGCTGGCCGGCACCCCGAGACAGGGGTGCCGGCCAGCGGCGTTTTCGCCTCGACGGGGCGGGTCAGCGAACGATCTTGAAGTTGAAAACGGCGGTGCCGAGCCGGCCGTAGAGACGCAGCCAGACCGGCAGCAGCATCTCGGTGCCGCGGGCGGTGGTGATGTCGCCCAGGTCGATCACGTCGGTGTGGCCGAAGCTGGTCAGCAGCTCGGTGACCACCTTCTTGGCGTCCGCGTCGTCGCCGGAGACGAAGACGCTGTGGTCGCCGTCGGCGAGCTGCCGGGGGTACGCCATCAGGTCGGCGGTGAGCGTGTTCAGTGCCTTGACCACCCGGGTGCGCGGGAACGCCCGCTGGATCCGTTCGCCCAGCGAGTCGTCGTTGAGCACCGACAGGGTGGGCGGCAAGCCCCTGCTGAAGTCGAGCGGGTTGGCGATGTCGAGCAGGACCTTGCCGGCCAGGTTCTCCTCGCCGGCTGCGGTGAGCGCGGGCAGGGAGCCGTCGCCACTGGTCGCGTTCACCACCAGTTCCGCGTCGGTGGCGGCCTCGGCGTAGCCGGCCAGGTCGACCTGCGGATGGGTCGCCGCCCACTCGGCCCAGTCCCCGGACTGCGTGGCCGCGACGTCCCGGGTGCCGACGACGACCTCGTGACCCAGCTCGGCCGCCCGCGCGGCGATCGTCCGGCCGACCATGCCGGTGCCCAGTACTGCGATGCGCATGTCGATTCCGTCCTCCGATGGTCGCGCGACGCCGGTGCCCCGCGCTCGGTGAAGTGAGACTAACAGACAGGTCTGTCTACTGCACGGTCTGCTGCCGGCCTGAGCGCCGCCTCGCTGTGCAGAAGGAGGTGGACCGACGGGTCTGTAGACTCGATCGGACCGACCGAGGGAGGACAGACCCGATGCCCGCGCCGCGTACCCCCGCCGGCTCCGCCCGGGAGCGCATCCTGGACACCGCGTTCCGGCTCTTCTACGCGTACGGGCCGCGCGGGGTCGGGGTGGACACGGTGATCGCCGAGTCGGGGGTCGCCAAGGCCACCCTCTACAAGCACTTCCCGAGCAAGGACGACCTGGTGCTGGCGTACCTGGACAAGGTCGACCAGGCGTGGTTCGGGGCGCTGCGCGCCGCGGCCCGGGACGCCGGTGACGACCCGCGCGAGCAACTCGTCGGCATGTTCGACGCGTTGAGCGGGGCCTGCCGCCGGGAGGGGTACCACGGCTGCGCGTTCATCAACACCGCCGCCGAGTCACCCGCCGGCAGCCCGGTGCACGCCCGTACGGTCGAGCACAAGAACGTGGTCCGGGCCTGGGTGACCGACCTGGCCCGGCGGGCCGGGGCGGCCGAGCCCGAGCTGCTGGCCCGCCAGCTCACCCTGCTGCTCGACGGCGGCCTGGCCAGCGGGGTGCTCGACGGCGACCCCGCGGTGGCCGAGGCGGCCAAGCGTTCCGCCCGCGCTCTGGTCGACGCCGCGCTCGGCGGGCGTCAGGCCACCCAGGCGTAGCGGCGTTCGGGGCGGCCGGCCGCGCCGTACTTCAGGGTCACCTCCGCCCGGCCGGTGCCGGCGTAGTGCTCCAGGTAACGGCGGGCGCTGACCCGGGATATGCCGACCCGGTCGGCGCACTCGCTGGCCGACAGGTTTCCCTCGTGCTCGCGCAGGGCGCGTTCCACCAGCTCGGCGGTCTCCGGGCTGAGGCCCCGGGGCAGCGCCGGGGCGGTGGCCACCGAGCCGCTGCGGGAGAGCACCCGGTCGACGTCCGCCTGGTCGGCGACGACCGCCGCGCGCAGCGCGGCCCGGCGGGTGGCGTACTGCTCCAGCCGGGTGCGCAGCTCGTCGAAGCCGAACGGCTTGAGCAGGTAGTTGACCGCGCCGTAGCGGACCGCCCGGCGGACCGCCTCGGCCTCCCGGGCGGCGCTGATCACCAGCACGTCGCAGTCGTGCCGGGCGGCCCGGATCCGGGTCACCACGTCCAGGCCGAACATGTCCGGCAGGTAGAGGTCGAGCAGGACCAGGTCGGGGCGGAGTTCGCCCACCGCGGCCACGGCCTGCTCGCCGGTGCTGGCGGTGCCGACCACCCGGAAGCCGTCGATCCGCTCGACGAAACCGCGGTGGATCCGGGCCACCATGAAGTCGTCGTCGACGACCAGTACGTCGATCATCGCGCCTCCTGCAGCACGTTCGGCGGCACCGACATCCGCGCGGAGAACATCGCGCCCTCCTCGGTGTTCGTCACCGCGACCTCGCCGCCGCGACGATGGCAGACCAGCCGGGTGAGCGCCAGGCCGATGCCCCGTTCGCCGCTGTGGGCCGCCTTGGTGGTGAAGCCGTGGGTGAACACCTCCTGGGCCAGCTCCGGCGCCACCCCGGGACCGGAGTCGCGGACGACGATCTCCACCGAGGAGGCATCCTGGCGCAGCTCGACCTCCACCCAGGCGGGGCGGTCGGACGACTCCCCGCCCACCGCCTCGACCGCGTTGTCGACCAGGTTGCCCAGCACGGTGGAGACGTCCGCCGCCAGCTCGGGCGGCAGCCGGTCCAGTCCGGTCCGCTCGGAGATCCGCAGCTCCACCCGGCGCTCGGCGGCGACCGCTGACTTCGCCATCACCAGCGCCGCCACCGCGGTGTCGTGGATCCGGCTGGTGATCGTGAGGTCCAGCGAGGCGCGGTGCCGGCTCAGCGCGTCGACGTACCGGACCACCTCGTCGTGCTCGCCGATCTGGATCAGCCCGGAGATGGTGTGCAGCTGGTTGGCGAACTCGTGGGTCTGCGCCCGGAGCAGCTCGGTGGTGCTGCGGAACCCGCCGATCTCCTGCTCCAGCCGGGCCAGCTCGGTCCGGTCCCGCAGCGTGGTGACGGAACCGAGCCGGCGCCCGTCCTTGCGGATCGTCATCCGGTTCATCACCAGCACCCGGCCGCCCCGGACCACCACCTGGTCCCGGGCTTCCGGGCCGCCGGCGCCGGCCAGGACGTCCCGCAGCCGGCCGTTGATCCGCAGCTCGGCGAGGCTGCGGCCGAGGCAGTGTTCGGGCAGGTCGAGCAGCCGCCGGCCGACCCCGTTGACCAGGGTGATCCGGTGCTGCGGGTCCAGCGCGATCACCCCCTCGGCGATGCCGTGCAGCAGCGCCTCCCGGTGCTCGGCCAGCCCGGCGATCTCGCGCGGCTCCAGGCCGAGGGTCTGCCGTTTGATCCGCCGGGCCAACAGCCACGACCCGACCACGCCGAGGCCGCAGGCGATGCCCAGGTAGGTGAACAGATAGGAGGAGGCCCCGACCAGCCGCTCCGACCAGGTCGGCGCCGTCTCGCCGACGACCACCACGCCCAGGTACCGCCCGAGGTTCTCCCCCTTCCGGTCCCCGAGCACCGGCACCTGGGCCACCAACTGTCGGGTGCCGCCGACCTCCAGCTCGCCGAACCAGCTCCGCCCCTGTGCCACCTGTGGGTCGCCGAGCACCACCGGGCTGCCGACCAGCGTCGGGTCCGTTGAGCTGACCACCCGGCCCCGGTCGTTCGCCACGATCACGGCGGTCACCCCGGACCTGTTCAGGGTGCTCTGCAGCAGCGGGGCGATCGCCTCTGTGGGCGCGGGCTGGTTGAGCTGGTCGCGCAGCAGCGGGCTGCTGGCGAGCTCCTCGCCGAGCGCGGCGACCCGACGCCCCTCGACGCGGTTGAAGGTGGCCGCCGACTGGGCCAGCGAGACAGCCGCGACCGCCACCAGCACCACGACGATGATCGCGAGCTGGAGGACGAGCAGCTGCCCGGCGAGCGTACGCCGCCGGGACGTGACCGCGACCACAAAGACCTCAACTTCCGATGGTGACACAACGCAGACAGGGGACCTGCCCGGGAGCCACCATCTTGCCGCCGGACTCATTCGAAACGGAAGAGAAACATGATGGCAACTCGGAGAAACGTGCTGGTCATGGGCGTGGCCGCCGCGACGGCGCTCGCCCTCGCGGCCTGCGGTGCCACCGCCGACAAGAACGGGGCCGGCTCCGCCAACGACGGCAAGCCGGTCACCGGACTGCGGATCATGGTCCCGAACACCCCCGGCGGCGGGTACGACACCACGGCCCGCACCGCCGCGAAGGTGATGGAGGACGCCAAGATCGCCACCGGCGTGCAGGTGTTCAACCTGCCCGGCGCGGGCGGCACGGTCGGCCTCCAGCGGACCGTGAACGAGAAGGGCAACGGCAAGCTCGCCATGCAGATGGGGCTGGGCGTGGTCGGTGCCTCCTACACCTCGAAGTCGGCGGCGACGCTGACCCAGACCACCCCGCTGGCCAAGATGATCGAGGAAGCCGGCGCCATCGTGGTGCCGAAGGACTCCCCGTACAAGAACATCAACGACCTGATCGCGGCCTGGAAGGCCGACCCCAAGAAGATCGCGGTCGGCGGCGGCTCGTCCCCCGGCGGCCCGGACCACCTGCTGCCCATGCAGCTCGCCAAGACCGTGGGCATCGACCCCAAGCAGGTCAACTTCGTCTCGTACGACGGCGGCGGCGAGCTGCTGCCGGCCCTGCTCGGCGGCAAGGTGGCCTTCGGCGCCAGCGGCTTCGGCGAGTTCCTCAAGCAGGTCGAGGCCGGCCAGATCCGGGTCCTCGCGGTGACCAGCGAGGCGCCGATCGAGGTGCTCAAGGACGTGCCGACCCTCAAGGCGTCCGGCATCGATCTGGTCTTCACCAACTGGCGCGGCATCGTCGCGCCGCCCGGGATCAGCGACGCCGACAAGAAGGTGTGGATCGACGTGCTGACGAAGATGCACGACTCCGCCGAGTGGAAGGCCGAGCTGGCCAAGCGCGGCTGGACCGACGCCTTCGTCACCGGTGACGAGTTCGGCACCTTCCTGACCGAGCAGGACAAGGCGGTTGCCGACATCCTCAAGCAGCTCGGGTTGGCATGACCGACAGGACGACCCGACCGGACCGGGGCGGCGACCAGCCGCCCCGGCCGGCCGCATCAATCGTGCCGGACCAGGCGGCGCCGCCGGACCGGGAGACGGGCGGCTTGCCCCCCGCGCCCGCCCCGGTCGCGGACCCGCCGGCCGCCGATCCGGCGGGGCAGCCCGCCGGATCGGCGGCACCTCCCGCAGGCGACGCGCCGGACGGTGACGGGCTGGCGGCGGAGAGCCCAGCGCCCAAGCGGGACCGGGCGCAGTACGGGATGTGCGTCTTCCTGGCCCTCGTCGGCGGGCTGGTCATCTTCGACGCGACGACGCGCATCGGGCAGGCGATCAACAGCGCGGACCCGATCGGCCCGAAGCCGGTGCCGATCCTGCTCGGCGTGCTGCTGCTCATCGTCGCCGCGATCTACGCGGTGGACGTGGCCCGCGGCGGCGCCGGTGAGGCGGAGGCCGGCGAGGACGTCGACCTGAGCACCCGGATCGACTGGCGGACCGTGCTGCTGCTGATCGGGGCGTTCCTGGTCAACGCTGTGCTCATCGACCGGCTCGGCTGGGTGATCAGCGGGACGATCCTCTTCTGGGGTTCGGCGTACGCGCTCGGCAACCGCCACTACTTCCGGAACCTGCTGATCTCCGTCGCGCTGTCGCTGATCACGTTCTACGCCTTCGCCATCGGGCTCGGTGTCAGCCTGCCCGCCGGCGTACTGCAAGGGATCCTGTAATGGAAAACCTGGGCAATCTGCTCGACGGGTTCGGCCATGTGCTGACCCCGATGAACCTGCTGATCGCGCTGCTCGGCGTGACCATCGGCACCGCAGTCGGCGTCCTGCCCGGCATCGGCCCGGCGATGACGGTGGCGCTGCTGCTGCCGGTCGCCTACAGCATGGGGCCGACCTCGGCGCTCATCATGTTCTGCGGCATCTTCTACGGCGGCATGTACGGCGGCTCGACCACCTCGATCCTGCTCAACACCCCCGGCGAGTCGTCCTCAGTGGTGACCGCGATCGAGGGCAACAAGATGGCGAAGGCGGGCCGCGCCGCACAGGCTCTGGCCACCGCCGCGATCGGCTCGTTCGTCGCCGGCACCATCGCCACGCTGCTGCTGGTGCTGGTCGCCCCGCCGGTGGTGAAGTTCGCGGTCAGTCTCGGCTCGCCCGAGTACCTCGCGGTGATGCTGCTCGCGTTCGTGGCGGTCACCGCGGTGCTCGGCGCGTCCCGGGTACGCGGCTTCGCCTCGCTGCTGCTCGGCCTGATCATCGGCGTGATCGGGGTCGATCAGACCGGTCAGCAGCGGCTCACCTTCGGGATCCCGCAGCTCATCGACGGCATCGACGTGGTCGTGGTGGCGGTCGGCATCTTCGCCATGGGCGAGGCGCTCTGGATCGCCGCCCACCTGCGCCGCAAGTCCGGTGAGGTGATCCCGGTCGGCCAGCCGTGGATGGGCCGGGAGGACTGGAAGCGGTCCTGGAAGCCCTGGCTGCGCGGCACCGCGTTCGGGTTCCCGTTCGGCGCGGTGCCGGCGGGTGGGGCGGAGATCCCGACCTTCCTGTCGTACATCACCGAGAAGAAGCTCTCCAAGCACAAGGCGGAGTTCGGCAAGGGCGCGATCGAGGGCGTCGCCGGGCCGGAGGCGGCCAACAACGCCTCGGCCGCCGGCACCCTGGTGCCGATGCTGGCGCTCGGCCTGCCCACCAACGCCACCGCCGCGGTGATGCTGGCCGCCTTCGAACAGTTCGGCATCCAGCCCGGGCCGTTGCTCTTCGAGCAGGAGTCCACGCTGGTCTGGACGCTGATCGCGAGCCTCTTCATCGGCAACCTGCTGCTGCTGGTGCTCAACCTGCCGCTCGCCCCGGCCTGGGCCCGGCTGCTGCGGATCCCGCGCCCGTACCTCTACGCCGGGATCATCTTCTTCGCCTCGATGGGCGCGTACGCGGTCAACGCCCAGTCGTTCGACCTGTTCCTGCTACTCATCCTCGGCCTGCTCGGCTTCGGCATGCGTCGCTTCGGCCTGCCGATCCTGCCGCTGATCGTCGGCATCATCCTCGGCCCGCGTGCCGAGCTGCACGGCCGACGGGCGCTGCAGCTCTCCGGCGGCGAGCTGCACGGCCTGATCGGTGGCTGGGTGTCCTGGGTGATCTACGCCGCCATCCTGGTGGTGCTCCTCTGGCCGCTGATCGGTCGGTTCGTGGTCCGGCCGCTGCGAGGAAGGTTGGTGACCGGATGACCGTGCTGGTGGGTTACGTGCCCTCGGCCCTGGGCGAGGCGGACCTGCACGCGGCGATCGAGCAGGCCCGGTTCCGCAACGAGCCGGTGTTGGTGCTGAACACCTCGCGCGGCGACGCGTACGCCGACCCGCGCCTCGCCCAAGAGGCCGACCTGGACCGGGTGGTCCGCGAGCTGGTCGCCGCGGGGGTGCCGCACGACGTGCGGCAGCTCATGCGAGGGCGGGACGCGGTCGAGGAGATCGAGGAGATCGTCGAGGCCGAGGACGTGTCGCTGGTCGTGATCGGCATCCGGCACCGTACCCCGGTCGGGAAGCTGATCATGGGGTCGAACGCCCAGGAGATCCTGCTCCGGGTGCCCTGCCCGGTCCTCGCGGTGAAGGCCGACTGAGTGGCGCCCGGGGACTACACGGTCCCCGGGCGCGCCCAGACCGCGCTGCTGCTCGCGCACACGATCGTGGTGCAGGCGGTCACCTTCATGCTTCGGCCGGCGTCCGCGTACCGGGCGCTCGAGCTGGACGTGCCGGGAGCGTGGCTGGGCGTGCTCGGGGCCAGCTTCGCCGTCGTACCGCTGGTGCTGGCCGTCCCCTCCGGACACGCGGTGGACCGGTTCGGCGAGCGCCGGATCGCGCTCGCCGGATCGGCTCTGCTCGCCGCGGCCGGCCTCGGCTTCGTGCTGTTCGCCGACTCGGTGGCCGGCCTGGTGGTGGCCAGCATGGCGCTCGGCACCGCGCACCTCTGCGCGGTGGTGGCCCAGCAGGCGCTGGTCGCCAACCGCACCCCGGCCCACCGGTACGACGCCGCGTTCGGCTACTACACCTTCGCGGCCTCGCTGGGACAGGCGCTCGGCCCCGGCCTCATCATTCTCTTCGGTGGAGACCGCCCCATCCCGGACACCCGGGCCATCTTCCTCGGCGCCACCGCGGTGGCGGTGCCGCTGCTGGTCGTCGCCCTGTTCCTGCGCCCGTCCGGGCACCACCGGGAGGCCGCCGACGGGCCCGGCACCGGCGGGATGCGCGACCTGCTGCGTCAGCCCGGCCTGGTCCGTGCCCTCACGGTCAGCTGCGTCGTCCTGGCGGCGGTGGACATCAGCCTGGTCTACCTGCCCGCCCTCGGAACGGAGCGCGGCATCGCCGCCGGCTCGATCGGCGTCCTGCTCGGCGTCCGCGCGGTCGCCTCGATGGCGTCCCGGCTGCTGCTCGGCCGGCTGGTCGCTGCGGTCGGCCGGCGGGCGCTGCTGGTCGGCACCGTCACCCTCTCCGCCGTCGGGCTGGGCCTGCTGCTGCCCCCGCTGCCGTTCCCGATGCTGATCCTGGTGGTGACTCTCGCCGGGCTCGGACTCGGTGCGGGCCAGCTGCTGACCATGTCGTTCCTGGCCGAGGTGGCCCCGCCCGGGCTGCGTGGCCGGGCGATGTCGCTGCGGCTCACCGGCAACCGGCTCGGTCAGGTGCTCATCCCCAGCGCCGCCGGGGTGCTCGCGGCGGGCGCCGGAGCCGCCGGCGTCCTCGCCTGCACGGCCGCCGGCCTCGGCGCGGCAGCCGTGGCCGCCACCCGCCTGCACCGCTCACCGCCCGCCAATCCGAACCCCTGAGTGAGATCCGAACCCCTGAGTGAGAGAAGGACGCCATGGAGACGCCCACCACCGCCGACCGCTACGACCGGTACGGCGACGCCCTCGGCTCGTGCGACACGCAGCTGCGTCAGTTCGGCGCGATCCGGGCCTTCGGCGGACCGGCCGTCACGGTGCGCTGCTTCGAGGACAACGCCCTGGTCAAGTCGATCGTCTCGGAGCCCGGGGAGGGCCGGGTCCTGGTGGTGGACGGCGCCGGCTCCCTGCACACCGCCCTGATGGGCGACCTCATCGCCGGCACGGCGGCGCAGAACGGCTGGGCGGGCGTGGTCATCAACGGCGCGGTGC
Organism: Micromonospora sp. NPDC005806; assembly: GCF_042871425.1. NCBI lineage: Bacteria > Bacillati > Actinomycetota > Actinomycetes > Micromonosporales > Micromonosporaceae > Micromonospora > Micromonospora sp. NPDC005806. Next base: position 9,272 of record NZ_JBIAIL010000039.1, read on the forward strand.
GCGACGTCGCCGCCCTGGCCACCCTCCAGATCGGCATCAAGGCGCTCGGCACCAACCCGCGCAAGAGCGCCAAGACCGGCGCCGGCGAGCGGGACGTGCCGGTGTCGTTCGGCGACTGCGTCTTCACGCCCGGCGCCGAGGTGTACAGCGACGACGACGGGATCGTGGTCCGGCCCGTCGCCGGGCAGGACTAGCCCTCGCTGGCCGGGTGCGGGGCGACCTGGCCCTGGCGGAGCCGGGCGGCGCAGAGTTCGGCCAGCTTGGCGTACGCGGGGGCGCCGATCAGCGCGGTCAGCTCCGGGCCGTACGAGACGTACATCGACTCGGCGCCGACGTGTGCGTCGGTGGAGGACGTGCACCACCAGTCCAGGTCGTGCCCGCCCGCGCCCCAGCCCCGCCGGTCGAACTCGCCGAGCGTGGAGATCAGCACCTTGGTGTTGTCCGGCCGCTTGTGCCAGTCCTGGTCCCGGCGGATCGGCAGCTGCCAGCAGACGTCCGGCTTGTACTCCAGCGGATGCACCCCGTCCCGCAGCGCCTGGGCGTGCAGCGCGCAGCCGCCCCCGCCGGGGAAATCGGCGTCGTTGAGGAAGACGCACGGCGCGTCGACGTCCCGGGTGGCCGTACGCCGGGCCGGGTTCTTCCCGTCGATCGTGTCGTTCTCGGTCCAGTTCTTGAAGCCCCGGCGGAAGTGCTGCCAGGTCTCCGGGGTGAGCTTCCGGACCGCCGCCCTGACCCGCTTCTCGTCGTCGGAGTCGGTGAAGAACGCCCCGTGCGAGCAGCAGCCGTCCGCGGCCCGGCCGGCGATGATGCCGTGGCAGCCCTTGCCGAAGATGCAGGTCCACCGGGAGAGCAGCCAGGTCAGGTCCGCCCGGACGACGTGCTTCTCGTCGGCCGGGTCGACGAACTCGATCCACTCCCGCGGGAAGTCCAGCCCCACCTCCCGGCTGCGCGGGTCGTCGGGGTCGTCCACCAGCACGTGAAGCTCGATCTGCCCTGTCACCCGGACCAGCGTACGCGCGGTGACCCGAGCCGGCCGGCGAGCCGACGAAACGTGTTGGCCCTAGGGTCGACAGCATGCGACTGGGTGTCCTCGACGTCGGTTCCAACACGGTGCACCTGCTGGTGGTCGACGCCCACCACGGCGCCCACCCCTGGCCGGCGCACTCGGAGAAGGTGGTGCTGCGGCTGGCCGAGCAGATCGGCCCGGGCGGCGCACTCACCGACGCTGGCGCGGACGGGCTGGTCAAGGCCGTCGGCATGGCCCGGGCAGCGGCGGACGGGCTGGGGGCGGACGACCTGTTGGCCTTCGCCACCAGCGCGGTCCGCGAGGCCACCAACGCCGGCGAGGTGCTGGCGCGGGTCCGCGACGAGACCGCCGTACGCCTGGAGGTGCTCTCCGGCGCGGACGAGGCGCGGATGACCTTCCTGGCGGTGCGGCGGTGGTTCGGCTGGTCCGCCGGCCGGCTGCTGGTGATGGACATCGGCGGCGGCTCGCTGGAGCTGGCCGCCGGCATCGACGAGGACCCGGACGTGGCGATCTCGCTGCCGCTGGGCGCCGGGCGGTTGAGCCGGGAGCGGCTTCGGGTCGACCCGTCCGGCGCCGTGCGGCCGGCTCCCGAGGCCGTGGAGGAGCTCCGGGAGTACGTCGACGCCCAGCTCGACCCGGTGCTCAAGCAGCTCACCGAGGTCGGCTGGGAACGCCCCGTGGCCACCTCGAAGACGTTCCGGATGCTGGCCCGGCTGGCCGGCGCGGCCCCCTCCGGCGCCGGGCTGTGGGCCCGGCGCAGTCTGACCCGGACCGGGCTGCGGCAGGTGCTCGGGTTCATCCGGCACATCCCGCCGGCCCAGCTGCCTGAGCTGGAGGGGGTCAGCGCGCAGCGGGCCCACCAGCTCCTCGCCGGGGCGGTGGTGGCCGAGATGGTGATGCGCCGGCTCGACGTCGACTGCCTGGACATCTGCCCGTGGGCGCTACGGGAGGGGGTCATCCTCCGCCGGCTGGATCAGCTGGCGCCGATGTGACCCCGGCCGGCTGGTATGGCCGCTTTGCGGCTGCTCGTCCCGATGTCGGGCGACGGGGGCGGCTACCCTGAGGGACGTGACTTCCCACGTCCCGGTGCTCCTGTCCAGTTCCTCGGTCTTCCCTGAGCGGACCGCGGCGGCGTTCCAGCTCGCCGGGGCGCTGGGCTACGACGGCGTCGAGGTGATGGTCTGGACCGACGTGGTGAGCCAGGACCCGGGCGCGCTGCGCGGCCTGGCCGACCACTACGGCGTCCCGGTCCTCTCGGTGCACGCGCCCTGCCTGCTGGTCACCCAGCGGGTGTGGAGCCCCGACCCGTGGGAGCGGCTGCGCAAGGCCGCCGAGCTGGCCGAGACCCTCGAAGCGCCCACCGTCGTGGTGCACCCACCGTTCACCTGGCAGCGCGACTACGCCCGCAACTTCGCCGAGGGGCTCGACAAGATCGCCGGGCAGTTCGGCGGGCTGCGCTTCGCGGTGGAGAACATGTACCCCGTGCGGATGGCCGGGCGGCAGTTCGTCCCGTACGTCCCGGGCTGGGACCCGACCGACACCGGCTACGCCTCGTACACCCTGGACCTGTCGCACTGTGCCGCGTCGCACACCGACGCGCTGGCGATGGCGGACCGGATGGGCGCCGGGCTGGCCCACGTGCACCTGGGCGACGGCACCGGCGAGGGACGTGATGAGCACCTGGTGCCCGGGCGCGGCGGCCAACCCTGCGCGGAGCTGCTCCGCTCGCTGGCCGGCCGCGGGTTCACCGGCTCGGTCGCGGTGGAGGTGACCACCCGGGGCGCGAAGAGCCGCGCCGTGCGCGAGGCCGACCTGCGCGAGGCGCTCGAATTCGCCCGCGCCAACCTCACCGCCCCCTCCCCGGTCGACGCCTGACCGTTGTCGGGCGTCGACCGGGTCAGCTGACCGGGGTGAGGGTTTCGGCCGCCTGCGCGGGCACCGCCACCTGCTCGCCGACGGCCGCCCGCTTGCGCGCCCGGTGCGCGGCCACGTGGGAGCGGGTCGCGCAGCGCTCCGAGCAGAACCGCCGGCAGCAGTTCGACGACGTGTCCAGGTAGACGTTTCCGCAGCGCTCGTCGGCGCAGACGCCGAACCGGGCGCTGCCGTACTCGCAGAGCCAGACCGACAGGCCCCAGACCGCGCCGGCCAGGTATTCCGAGCTGACCGAGGCGCCCCGGCTGGTCACGTGCATGTGCCAGTCGCTGGAGTCGTGGCCGGAGATGCGCGGCTGCACCGGGAACGCCTCCAGCAGCGTGTTCAGCTCCGCCACCGCCTCGGTGTCCCGGCCCGAGGTGCCGAATTCGAAGACGTCGCGCAGGCGCTTCTGCGCCCGCCGGAAGATCGCCAGGTCCCGCTCCGCGACCTCGTCGCGCATCCACGCGTTGTCGTCGGGGAAGAGGGCCCGCAGGTCGTCGAGGTCGTCCAGCCGGGCGTTGACGAGATCAACCCCGGTCCGGGCGTACGCGTCGAAGTTCACGACACAACGGTAGACGACTCACGGGGTTCGCGGCGCATCGATGTAGTGGGGCAGGAACCGCGCGTAACCGTCCGTGATGAGGCTCTCGCTTTCGCGTACGCCGGCGCCGGCCGACTCGCCGTCGACGATCCAGCTCCCCAGCACCATCCGGTTCCCGGTGAACTCGGGCAATGCCCGGAACTCCTGGTAGCAGAAGCCCTCGTCGCCGTAGATCCCCGGGTTGGTGATCTCGGTGCCGGAGGTGACGATGCGGACCGAACCGCCCTCCCGGCCGAGCAGCGGCTTGGCCACGTACTCGGTCATCCCGCCCGGCGAGTCCAGGTATGCCGGCAGCAGGTACTCGTGGCCCGGGTACAGCTCCCAGAGCACCGCGAGCAGCGCCTTGTTCGACAGCAGCAGCTTCCAGGCCGGCTCGATCCAGGCGGTCGGGGTGCCCGGCTCCAGCGCGGGCGGCCCGTACGGCTCGGCCAGCATCCACTCCCAGGGATAGAGCTTGAAGCAGGTGGTGATCGGCCGGTCGTCGGCGTCGACGAAGCGTCGCCCGTCCCAGCCGATCCGCTGGATCGGCAGGAGTGTGACGTCCAGCCCGGCCTGGCGGGCGGTCTCGGCCAGGTAGCCCGCGGTGATCTGGTCCTCGCCCGACTCCTCCTCGTCGGACCAGGCCACGTGCACCCGCGGGTCGTGCAGGCCGGCGCCGATCTTGGCCCACGCCCCGACCAGCCGCTCATGCAGGCTGTTCCACTGGTCCGCGTCGGGCCGGGTGCGCTCCAGCCAGTACCACTGCACGATGCTCGCCTCGACCAGCGCGGTCGGGGTGTCGGCGTTGTACTCCAGCAGCTTGGGCGGCCAGCTGCCGTCGTACCAGAGGTCGAAGCGGCCGTAGAGGGTCGGCGGCCCCTCCCGCAGCGATCGGGCGACCGCCTCGGCCGCCCAGGCCGGGATGCCGAACTCGGCGTACCGGTTGCGGGCCACCACGTGCTCGGCGGCGACCACCGACATCCGGTGCAGCTCCTCGGTCGCCTCCTCCAGTCGGAGCACCTCGTCCAGCTCGAAGGCGTACGCGGCGGTCTCGTCCCAGTACGACATGATCCCGCCGTCGGGCAGCTCGGTGTCGACGTACACCAGGCCCTGCGCGCGGATGGTGGCGTCCCACTCGGCGCGCGGGGTGCTCGCCTCGCGCCGCACGTCAGCCGCCGCAGGAGGCGAGGTGGGTGCCGAAGCCGCCGCGGTCGGGCAGCGCGGCGGCGACCGGGGCGGGGGTGTCCCGGCCGCCGGCCGCCGCGGGGACCCGCAGGGCCAGCGCGACGGTGTCCCCGCCACCCCCGGCCGGGCCGAGGGCGCAGTCGTCATCGTCGTCGGTCATGTTGCAGCCGGAGAGGGTGAGTGCCAGGACGGTCAGCGTGCCGAGCTGGACGGTGGCCGACCGGAGCCGGCGTCGGGGGCGTCGTTCCACATGATCGTTGTAGCTGACCGGCGCCAGCCTCGCGCCCCGGCCGGAACGCTGCGTGACGTTGGCCGCCGCCCCCCGGCGCGGGCCCACGGGTGGGCGTTACGCTCGGCTCATGCTCCGTTCCGTCATCCTCGCCGCCTCCCGGTCATCCCAGGTCGAGCGGCTCGTCGCGACGGCCCCGTTCACCCGGGACGTCGTCCGCCGGTTCGTCGCCGGCGCCGGCACCGACGACGCGCTGCGCGCGACCCGCGCACTCGTCGTCGACGGCCAAGCGGTCACCCTCGACTACTTGGGCGAGGACACCACCACCCCCGAGCAGGCCAACGCCACCCGGGACGAGTACCTCAAGCTGCTGCGGCTGCTCTCCGCCGCCGAGCTCACCCCGGCGGCCGAGGTGAGCGTGAAGCTCTCCGCGCTCGGGCAGATGTTCGACGAGCAGCTCGCGTACGACAACGCGCGGGCGATCTGCGCGGCGGCCGACGCGGCGGGCACCACGGTCACCCTGGACATGGAGGACCACACCACCACCGACTCGACGCTGGACATCCTCGCCAAGCTGCGCAAGGACTACCCGTCGACCGGCGCGGTGCTCCAGGCGTACCTGCGGCGTACCGAGTCGGACTGCCGGGAGCTGTCCGGCGTCGGGTCCCGGGTGCGGCTCTGCAAGGGCGCGTACAAGGAGCCCGAGTCGGTGGCGTACCAGTCCGCCCGCGAGGTGGACAAGTCGTACGTGCGCTGCCTGAACGTGCTGATGGCCGGGGACGGCTACCCGATGCTGGCCACCCACGACCCGCGGCTGATCGCCATCGGCGAGGACCGGGCCCGCTGGTTCGACCGCAGCCCAGACCGGTTCGAGTTCCAGATGCTGTACGGCATCCGCCCGGAGGAGCAGAAGCGGCTCGTCGGCGAGGGCTACATGGTGCGTACCTACGTCCCCTACGGCGACGAGTGGTACGGCTACCTGATGCGGCGCCTCGCCGAGCGTCCGGCCAACCTGATGTTCTTCGGCCGCGCGCTGGTCTCCAAGAAGTGACTCAGGCGTTCGACCAGGCCCGGGTGCAGAGCACCAGGCGGTAGCCGTCCGGGTCGGCGAACGTCATCCCCCAGCGGTCCCAGTACGGGCCGGCGGAGACCCTGGTCCCGCCGGCCCGTTCCAGTCTGTCGAGCAGACCGTCGTCGACCGGCCCGTCCAGGTAGAGCACGAACAGGTCCTCCTCGGTCGGGCTCGGCGCGCCGGTCAGCTGCTCCCCGCCGACGAGTTCCAGGTGCCAGGCCGCGCCCGGCCAGCCGAGCATCACCAGGTCGTGCTCGCCGGGCCCGTCGGCCTCGCCCCGGTAGAGCACCTCCAGACCCAGGCCCTCGGCCCAGAAGCGTTCGGCGACGGCCAGGTCGCGGCTGGGGCGGGCGAGGCGGACGTGGGTGTCTGCGGACAGTGGCATGCGCAGCATCCTGCGACCTCCACTCGGCTTGAGGTCAACCCTTGACGGCGAAAGCTAATGGCATTAGCTTTGTAGCTATGACGATTAGCCAGGTGTCGCGGGACGGCGGAACCATCGCGTACGAGGTGCAGGGGGACGGCGCGCTCGTGGTCCTCTCGCACGGCATGGGGGAGAACCGGGCGGCCTTCCGGCACCTGGTGCCCCGGCTGGTGGCGGCCGGCTACCGGGTGGCCTCGGTCGACGTACGCGGCCACGGCGACTCCAGCCCGCACTGGCCCACGTACGCGCCGGCCGAGGTCGGCGCGGATCTGCTCGCCGTGGTCCGGGCGCTCGGCGGCGGCCCGGCCACCCTGGTCGGCAGCTCGTCCAGCGGCGCCGCGGTCGTCTTCGCCGCCGCCGAGGCACCCGAGCTGGTCAGCGGGATCGTGCAGGTCAGCCCGTTCGTCGCCCAGCCCAAGCCGAACCCGGTGATGCGGCTGGCCCAGGCGGCCGTGCTGCGCAGCCCCCGGCTGTTCGGGATGTTCCACCGCACGCTCTTCCCGTGCGGGCGGCCGGCCGACGACGCCGCGTACCGCAAGGAGATGGTCGCCAAGCTGCGCGGCCGGATGGCCGCGGTGCGCGGCGTGATCGAGCCGGTCGACCCGCACTGGACCGCGCGGGCGCGGAACGTCCGGCAGCCGGTGCTGGTGCTGATGGGTACGAAGGACCCGGACTTCAAGGACCCGGGCGCCGAGGCGCGGGCCGCTCGGCGGCTCTTCGCCACCGCCGAGGCGCGCATGATCGCCGACTCCGGCCACTACCCGCACGCCGACCAGCCCGACGCCACCGCCGCTGACCTGGTGGAGTTCCTGGCAGCGACCGCTCGTGCCTAGGGCCGGCCTGACCCCGCGGACCGTCGTCCGGGAGGCGGCCGTGCTCGCCGACGAGGTCGGCTACGACCGGCTCACCCTGGCCGCCCTCGCCGGCCGGCTCGGGGTCGCGCTGCCCAGCCTCTACAAGCACGTCAAGGGCGTGGACGCGCTGCACCAGAAGCTCGCCGCGCTGGCCACTGCCGAGGTCGCCGACGAGCTGACCGCCGCCGCCGCGGGCCGGGCCGGCGGCGACGCGCTCCGGGCGGTCGCCGCGGCATTCCGCGACTACGCCCGCCGGCACCCCGGCCGCTACCCGGCCACCCAGCGGGTTCCCGACCTCGGGGACCCCGAGCACCTCGCCGCCGGCGACCGGGCCGTCGGCGCGATCTACGCGATCCTGCGGGGGTACGGCCTCGACGGCGACGCGGCCGTCGACGCCACCCGGATGTTCCGTGCCGCGGTCCACGGTTTCATCAGCCTCGAGGCAGCCGGCGGGTTCGGGCTGCCCCGGGACATCGACCGCTCCTTCGACCAGATGGTGGCCGCGCTGGACACCGCGTACCGGGACTGGAGGTCCTGATGAAGGCCGCACTGCTGGGCGTCATCTTCCTGCTGGAGCTGGCGCTGCTCGTCGCCGCCGGCTGGTGGGGGTTCACCCTCGACGCCGGGTGGCCGGTACGCCTGCTCGCCGGGCTCGGCGCACCGCTGCTGATCGCCGTCGTGTGGGGCCTGTTCTGCTCGCCGAAGGCCAGCGTGCCGCTGCCCGCGCCGGCCAAGCTCACCGCCCAGGCCGCCTGCTTCGTCACCGGCGGGCTGCTCCTCGCGCTGGCCGGGCGACCGGTGCCCGGGATCCTGCTGGTGGCCCTCTGGGCCGTGGACAAGGCCCTCCTCACCCTCGCCGGCGACCCGGTCTGACCCGACGTGCGGGTGGGCGCTGGCCCGAAAGCCCGGCGGGTCGTACCCTTCGCCGGTGACCGACGGTGACGAGCGGCCCCCGGGCCCGGCGGTGCGCGGCGGGGAGCAGCGCGCCACCGCGACCGTGGGCGCCGAGGAGCCCGCCGCCCCGCCGCCGACCGATGCCGACCACCCCGCACCGGCGCCCGCAGCGGACAGCGAGCACGCGGAGGCGACCCCGCCCGTGCCGCCGCGCGGCCGACGCCGGCGGCTCTGGATCGCGATCACCCTGGTCCTGGTCCTGGTGCTGGTGGCGTGCGGTGTTCCCGGCGTACTCCAGCTCGGCCTGGTGGGCGACGCGGCCGGGCGTCCCGCCGCCGGCCCGACCGACGACCCGGCCGCGCGTCGTCTCGGCCAGCGGATGACCGCCCAGCTCGACCGACAGGCCGCCGCGCTGCTCGGCGGCGACCGGGCCGGCTTCCTCGCCGTCGCCGATCCGGCCGCCCGCCCCGCCCTCATTCGCCGGTACGCCGCGTTGCGGGCGCTGCGGGTGACGGTGTGGCGACCAGCGGCCGAAGCTCTGCCGACGGCCGTCGACGGGCGGCCGGGGGAGTGGCGACTGCCGGTCAGGTTCGGCTACTGCTTCGTGGTGCCGGGCTGCACCCCGGGCACCGTGGCGACCGGCACCCGGTGGCGGCTGGCGGGGGAGGAGCCCCGGCTGGTCGCCGTCGAGGAGTCCGGGGCGAAGCCGGCCGGCGCCCGACCGTGGGAGGTCAGCGACCTGGCGGTGGCGGTGGGGAAGCGGACCGTCGTGGCCACCACGCCGGCGCTCCGGGCCAGGCTGCCCGGCCTGCTCGCCCAGGCCGAGGCCGCCGCCAAGGTGGCCGACCTGTACGCGGTGACCGGCCTGCCGCCGGACCGCTACCTGGTCTTCTACGCCGGGCGGGCCGAGTGGCAGCGCTGGTACGGCGGCGGCCGCCCGAAGTGGACGGCGGGCTACGCCGTCGGCGTCGGCGGCGGGCGCCACGACGTGGTGCTGAATGCGCAGAGCCTGTCGCCGACCGGGGTCGACGACCTGCTCCGGCACGAGCTGACCCATGCCGCGTCGTTGCCCGACCGGGGCTACTCGGACCGGTCGAGCTGGTGGCTGGTGGAGGGCCTGGCCGAGTACGCCGGCGCGGACGGTCAGCCGGTGGGCCGCTACGACGGCCTGGCCGAGGTGCGCAAACTCGTCCACGGCGGGTGGAACGGCCGGCTCGACTCGCTCGCCCCCGCCGACGACGCGGCCGACGACCGGGTCGGCGGCGCCTACGGCATCGGCTACCTGGCCGTCCGCCACCTGGTCGACCGGTACGGCGAGCAGCGGGTGCTCGACTTCTTCCGGGCCGTGGTGCACGAACACCGGTCGGTGGACGCCGCCTCCGACAAGGTGTTCGGCGACCCGTGGTCCGCCCTGCACGACGACTGCCTCCGGTACGTCCGAGCCGTCGTCGGCGCCTGAGCCGCGGCGACCGCCGAGGGGACTCGGTTAGCGGGGTGGTCGCCCCGGGCTGGTTCGGGGGCGACGTGCGGCGTACTCGTACGATCGACCAGTGCGCCGCCCCCACTTGCCGCGGCTGCCCGCGGCCACCCGCCCCCGCCTGCTCACCGCCCTGCTCGCCGTCGTCGCCCTGACCGGCACCACCGCCGCCTCCTGCGGTGACGACAGCTCGCCGGTCACCGTGGCCCAGGTGGGCCGCTCCGAGGTGGCCGAGGTGATCGACGCGCCGGCCACCGTGGCCGCCCGGGCCGCCGCCACCCTCACCGCCCCCGCCGACGGCACCCTGGCCAGCCTGCGTGTCCAACCCGGTCAGCGGGTCGTCCGCGGTCAGGTGCTCGCCGTCATCGACTCGCCGTCCGCGCAGGACCGGCTCCGCCAGGCGCGGGAGGCGCTGCGGGCGGCGAAGCGGGCCGGCCGGGGCGTCGGCGTGGGCGACCTGGGCGGCCGGCGGCGCGGCACCGACCAGGCGGCGGCCGAGGCGTTCGACGCCGCGCGCCGGGCCGCCGGGAAGATCGGTGACCCACAGCTGCGGTCGGCGCTGCTGCTCCAGGTCGAGTCCGCGCAGCGGCAGTACGAGTCGGCCGCCCGCGCCGCCGACCGGGCGGTCGCCGCGGTGCAGCGCGGGATGGCCGGGCTGAACAGCGCCGTCGGCGCGCTGTCGGCCGCGCAGCGGCTCCAGGCGCAGCAGGCGTACGACCTGGCGAAGGCGACCGTCGACGCGTTGACCCTGCGCGCCCCGATCCCGGGAGTGGTGCAGCCGGGCGGCACGCGTACCGGCGGGTCGACGGACCTGTCGGCGTTGCTGGGGGCGGCCGGCGGGAACACGGCGGGTGCCGATCCGTCGGTGTTCGGGTCGACCGGGCAGGGCGGGCCGCCGCCGGGGGTGGACGACGCGGTGCCACCCGGCGGCCGGGTCACCGCCGGCACGCCGGTGCTGACCGTCGTGGACACCGGTCAGCTCGGTCTGCTCGCCGAGGTGGACGAGACCGACGTGCTGCTGGTCCGGGCCGGCCTGACCGCCTCGGTGGAGCTGGACGCGGTGACCGGCGCGACCTACGACGCCGCGGTGCGCTCGGTGGACCTGCTGCCCACCACCTCGGCCCGGGGCGGCGTCAGCTACCGGGTCCGGCTCAGTCTCGGCGCCGGTCGGCTCGGCGAGGGGGAGCCCGCTCCGGTGCCCCGGCCCGGCATGAACGCCGTGGTCCACCTCCGGGTCCGCGAGGCCACCGACGCGGTGGCCGTACCGGCCTCGGCGGTCTTCTCCGCCGACGGCCGGGACGTGGTGTGGGTGCTCCGCGACGGCAAGGCGGACCGGGTGTCGGTCACCGTCGGCGTGCAGGGACAGGACCTGGTGCAGATCGTCAGCGGGGTGCAGGACGGCGACCGGATCGTGGTGCGCGGCACCGACCAGGTGCACGACGGCCAGGAGCTGAAGTGAGCCCGGCACCGGATGCCGGACGGCGGGCGCGCCGGTGACCGGCCCGCTCCCCGTCGGGGTGCCGGCGATCGAGGCGGTCGACGTCTCCCGGACGTACGAGCTGGACGGGGTGTCGGTGCCGGCCCTGCGCGGGGTGTCGCTCACCATCGACCCCGGCGAGTACGTGGCGGTGATCGGCCCATCCGGCTCGGGCAAGTCCACGTTGATGCACCTGCTCGGCGGGCTGGACCGGCCGACCGGCGGTCGGCTGGCGATCGGTGGCCGGGACGTGGCCACCCTCTCCGCGCCCGAGCTGGCGACGCTGCGCAACCGGACCATCGGCTTCGTCTTCCAGGCGTTCCACCTGCTGCCCCGGACGTCCGCCGTGGACAACGTGGCGCTGCCCCTGGTCTACCGGGGGGTCGGGGCACGGCAGCGGCGGGAACGCGCGGCGGCGATGCTCGGTCGGGTCGGGCTCGGGCACCGGCTGGACCACCGCCCCAACCAGCTCTCCGGTGGCGAGCAGCAGCGGGTGGCGATCGCCCGCGCGCTGGTCACCGACCCGGCGGTGCTGCTCGCCGACGAGCCCACCGGCAACCTGGACACCGCCACCGGCGAGGCGGTGCTGGAACTGCTGGAACGGTTGAACGCCGAGTCCGGGGTGGCGCTGGTGATGGTGACCCACGACCAGGAGGTGGCTGCCCGGTCGCGGCGGCGGATCGCCGTACGCGACGGTCTGATCCGGTCCGACACGCTTCATGATCGACCGCTGTCCGGCGCCGCCGGTCGACCTGAGACACTGGACGCCGCTCCCAGCGCGGAGCCCCGGTCCGTGTCCGGACACGGTCCGGGGCACCCGTCCGGTGGCTTCGGTGGCGCCACCGGAGCCACCGGACGCCTTCCGCGTACGGCTGGAGCGGGCGGGACCGGCGACGGGCCGGACCGCGCCGACGGGCCGCGGCCCGACGCGGAGGCCGCGTCCGGAGGTGCCGGATGAGGGTCGCCGAGGCCTGGCGGGTGGCGCTGGGCGCGCTGCGGGCCAACCGGATGCGCAGCGCGCTGACCATGCTCGGGGTGATCATCGGGGTCGCCTCGGTGGTGGTGCTGGTCGCCATCGGCACCGGCACCAAGCAGACGGTCGAGCAGCAGGTGGAGGGACTCGGCTCGAACCTGCTCCTGGTGGTCCCCGGCAAGATCGACGTGGGCACCGCGCCGGTGGTCTCGCCGCTCGACCTGAAGGACGTGGACGCCGTCTCCCGGGTCGTCGGCGACCCGGGGCGGGTGGCCGTCACCGTCACCTCCGGCGCCACCGCCCGGGCCGGCAACCGCTCCGACTTCACCACCGTCCAGGGGGTGCTGGAGACCACCCCGCGGGTCTTCACCCGCTCGCTCGCCCGGGGCCGCTACCTCACCGGGGCCGACGTGGACACCAGCCGCCGGGTGGCGGTGCTCGGGGCGTCCGTGGCGCGGACGCTCTTCCCGGACCGGGACCCGCTCGGCCAGCAGGTCGCCCTGGCCGGGGTGCGGTTCCGGGTGATCGGCGTCTTCGCCCCGCTCGGGCAGAGCCTGGGCGTGGACCGGGACGACGAGGTGCACATCCCGGTGACCGCGGCGCAGCGGCTCTGGGGCACCCAGCGGATCGACGGCATCGCGGTCAAGGCTCCCGACCGGGAGCGGATCGACCAGCTCGGCGACCGGATCGTCGCCGAACTGTCGCGCCGGCACCCGGACACCGAGTTCAGCGCGGTCACCCAGCAGCAGATCCTCGGCGTGCTCGGGGACATCCTCGTCGTGCTGACCGGGGTGCTGGCCGCCATCGCCGGCATCTCGTTGCTGGTCGGCGGGGTCGGCGTCTCCAACATCATGCTGGTCTCGGTGCGCGAACGGACCCGGGAGATCGGCCTGCGCAAGGCGGTGGGGGCGCGACCCCGGGACATCGGGGTGCAGTTCCTGCTGGAGGCGGTGCTGCTCACCTCGCTCGGCGGGTTGACCGGGATGGCGCTCGGCGTGGGCACCGCGCTGCTGGTCGACGCGGTCTCGCCGATCCCGGCGGCGATCACCTGGTGGTCGCTGGCGCTCGCGTTCGGGGTCTCGGCGGCGGTGGGCATCGTCTTCGGCGTGGTGCCGGCCCAGCGCGCCGGCCGGCTCGACCCGGTGGTGGCGCTGCGGGCCGAGTGACACCGGGACACCAGTGGGGCCATCCCGGCCGCAGGACGGCCTCCCGGAACGGGACGGGACGCGCTTCTGGGAAGAAAACGCCAGGTCAACGGTGCGGAAACGGCTGATTGTCCATGATCATCCGTGGGAAGGGATCGCGCCGGTCACAGCCGTCCCGCTACCGTACTGGTAACACGCGCGTTGCCCGTCGTGGCCGGATCAACCAGCCCGGTGGCACGCGCCGGGCATGGGAATGGGTCGGTGAGCCATGGCCGGGTCGCAGTCCGACGCTCGACTGTCGGATGTCAGGTTCCTGACCGTCGCCGAGGTGGCGACGGTCATGCGGGTGTCCAAGATGACGGTCTACCGCCTCGTGCACAGCGGTGAGCTGACCGCGGTGCGGGTCGGCCGGTCGTTCCGGGTGCCTGAGCACGCCGTGCACGAATACCTCCGGGGCGCCTTCCAGGAAAGCGCCTGACGCACCGGCGGCCAGGCCGACGAGTGCGACGAAAGGGGCATCGACGGGGGCGCGTTGGTCCTGCTGACGCACTCCGGCTACCCTGGACCCCGACCGTGACCGCACCCTGGTGTGCCCTGCCCACCATGCTGGTCCGGTCCGTTGTCCGCAAGCGGTCACGACGCCACCCGCGGTGGTGTCTCCCGGTCCGCCCCGCACGTTGCATCGAAAGGCTGTCGTATGGGCTCGGTGGTCAAGAAGCGCCGCAAGCGCATGGCTAAGAAGAAGCACCGCAAGCTGCTGCGCAAGACCCGCGTCCAGCGTCGCCGTCTCGGCAAGTGACCGGGGCCGGGCCCTGGCCCGGCACTCGGCACCACTTGCCAACTGTCGACCCTCGGAGGCTCAGGTGATCAGGCCGTGCACGTCCCGGCTCGATCCCGCCTGCCAGGCAAGGCGCACGACATGACCCCCGGTGGCACCTCAGGTGCTCCGGGGGTCGTCGTCGTGACCGGGGTCGGCCGCTACCTGGGTGCGCATGTCGCCGCCCGCCTCGCCGCCGACCCCCGCATCGAACGCGTCATCGGGGTCGACCCGGCCACCCCCAATCCCGAGTTCACCGACCTGCTGCGCGGGGTCGAGCGGGTCCACCTCGACGTCGACTCGCTCGGCGGCCTGCTGGTCGACCTCGACGTCGACGCCGTGATGCACCTGGCCCTGGTCACCGCCCCCGACCCGCAGCACGGCGGCCGGGCGGCGATGAAGGAACAGAACGTCATCGGCACCATGCAACTGCTCGCCGCGTGCCAGCGGGCGCCCCGGCTGCGCAGGCTCGTGGTGCGCTCCTCGACCGCCGCGTACGGGGTGTCCTTCCGCGACCCGGCCGTCTTCACCGAGGAGACCGAACCACGCGAGGTGCCGCGCGGGGGTTTCGGCCGCGACATCCTCGACATCGAGGGGTACGTCCGCGGGTTCCGCCGCCGGCGCCCTGACGTCACCGCGACCGTGCTGCGCTTCGCGCCGTTCATCGGCTCCGCCGCGGACACCACGCTCACCCGCTACTTCGCCCAGCCGGTGGTGCCCACCGTCTTCGGCCGCGACCCGCGCCTGCAGTTCGTCCACATCGACGACGCCCTGGAGGTGCTGCACCGTTCGGTCGCCGAGGAGCACCCGGGGACGTACAACGTCGCCGGTCCGGGGGTGCTCTCGCTGTCCCAGGCGATCCGGCGGGCCGGCCGGGTGGGCGTACCGGTGCTCGAACCGGGCCTGTCCGGGGCCGCCGCGATCGCCCGCAGCCTCGGCTTCGGCCGCTACGGGTTGGACCAGGTCGACCTCTTCGTGCACGGTCGGGTGGTGGACACCACCAGACTGGAGCGGGAGTACGGCTTCACGCCCCGCTCGACGGCCGACGCCTTCGACGACTTCATCCGCGCCCACCACGGTGGGGTCGTGGTGACCCGGTCCCAGCTCGCCGCGGCCGAGCAACTGCTGCTGGAGAGCATCCGGCAGGTCCGGGCCGCGGTCCGGGAGCGCTCGTGAGCGGGGCCGAGGAGCGGGGCGAGGCCCGCTACGACGTACCGATGCCCACACCCGCACCGGACGCGGAGCCGGCGCGGCGCAACGGACACCGGCGGGCCACGGCGACCGCCGCCGGGCCGTTGGCGACCGGCGCCCCGACCGCCGACGAGCCGGACACCTCCGCCGACGAGCCGGCGCGGACCCCGACGGACGACCCGGGCGGCGCCGGCCCGAAGAAGCCGGTCGCGAAGCAGGCCGTCGCGAAGAAGGCCGTCGCGAAGAAGGCCGTCGCGAAGAAGGCCGTCGCGAAGAAGGCCGTGGCCGGTAAGGCCGCCGCTGGCGCGACGGACGCGGTGACGACGAGCGGCCCGAAGGACCGCGGGGCGGACGAGCGGCCGGGAACCCGCGCCGGGGCGCCGCCCGGGCCGGCGGTGGCGGACCGGCCGGGGGACCACTGGGACCGCAAGGTCGCCAAGGGGCTCGCCTTTCTGCGGCGGCGGCTCTCCGGCGACTACGAGGTGGACGAGTTCGGCTTCGACCCGGACCTGACCGACGCCGTCTTCCACCCGCTGGTTCGGCTGCTCTACCGGGACTGGTTCCGCACCGAGGTCTTCGGCGTGGAGCACATCCCCGACGCCGGCCCCGGCCTGGTCGTCGGCAACCACTCCGGCACCGTGGCGCTGGACGCCCTGGTGCTGGCCGCCGCGCTGCACGACCGGCACCCCGGCCGCCGCTACCTGCGGCTGCTCGGCGCGGACCTGGTCTTCCGGATGCCGGTGGTCTCCGAGATCGCCCGCAAGACCGGGGGCACGGTGGCCTGCAACCCGGACGCGGAGCGACTGCTCGGCCATGGCGAGTTGGTCGGTGTCTTCCCGGAGGGCTTCAAAGGCGTCGGCAAGCTCTACTCCGACCGCTACAAGCTTCAGCGCTTCGGGCGGGGCGGCTTCGTCTCGGCGGCCCTGCGTACCGGCACGCCGATCGTGCCGGTGGCGATCGTCGGTGGCGAGGAGATCTACCCGATGCTGGCCGACATCAAGCCGCTCGCCCGGCTGCTCAAGCTGCCGTACTTCCCGGTGACGCCGACCTTCCCCTGGTTGGGGCCGCTGGGCATGGTGCCGCTGCCGAGCAAGTGGCTGATCGAGTTCTGCCCGCCGATCCCCACCGCGCACCTGCGCGACTCCGCGGACGATCCGCTGGTCGTGTTCAACCTCGCCGACCAGGTGCGGGAGACCATCCAGCAGACCCTGCACAAGCTGCTCGAACGCCGCCCCGACCCGTTCGGCCCCTGACCGGCGGGCGTGCGTCAGTCGGCGCGGTGGCGGCGGCGGTGAAGGGCCAGGCCGGCGGTGACGGCGCCGGCGAGCAGCCCGGCGGCGGCCGTCGACGGTACGGCGATCCTGACGGCCCGGCGGCCGGTGCGGAAGTCGCGGACGTCCCAGCCCCGCTCGCGGGCCTGCCGGAGCAGCGCCGGATCCGGGTTGATCGCCACCGGGTGACCCACAGTGGACAGCATCGGCAGGTCGTTGGCGGAATCGCTGTAGGCGGCGCAACGGCCCAGCTCCAGCCCCTCGACCGCGGCGAGCTGAGTGATCGCCTCGGCCTTGGCCGGCCCGTGCATCAGGTCGCCGACCAGCCGGCCGGTGTACGCCCCGCCGACCACCTCGGCGACCGTGCCGATCGCCCCGGTCAGCCCGAGCCGGGCCGCGATCACCCGGCCGATCTCCACCGGGGCCGCGCTGACCAGCCAGACCCGCTGGCCCTCGGCCAGGTGCCGCTCCGCCAGCTTGCGGGTGCCGGCCCAGATCCGCGGGGCCATCAGCTCGTCGAAGATCTCATCCGCGAGCCGTTCCACATCGTCCACCCGCCAGCCCTGGATGAAGGCGAGCGCCGCCTCCTTGGCCTGCGACATGTCTCCGGCGTGCTCGGTGGCGAGCAGTCGGAACTTCGCCTGCTGCCAGGCGAACCGGGCCAGGTCACCGGTGGTGAAGTACTTGCGGGCGGCCAGCCCGCGGGCGAACCAGTAGATCGACGCGCCCTGCATCATCGTGTTGTCCACATCGAAGAAGGCGGCGGCGGTGCGGTCGGGGGTGGGGGTGACCGGGGGTGCCTCCGCGGTCTCCGACCAGCCGGCGGTGTGTCCGTGGACGTCGGTGCTGACCGTCACCTTCCGGGTCCGGGTCACCGCGATCTCCCTCCCCCTCGCCGACCGGGTACGCCTCCGCATCGAGCCTATCCGGCGGTGCGTGACGGACGGATGTCCGCCGGGAGAAGTGTGGCGGCTCTCGCCGCGCGGTCAGCGGTCGCCGGGGCAGGAGACCGGGGCGGGACCGAGGGCGTCACTGGCCACCGGGGCCGGCAGCCTGCAGGCGATCGCCGCGCGCAGCCCGTCGGCCCGCTTGCCGACGGCGTCGAGCAGGGCCAGCGACCGGCGGGTCCGGTCCCGCTCGACGTGGTCCGCCCGGTCGAGCAGCCCGCTGACCGCCTGCCGCTGGCCGGTGAGGAACCCGTTGATCGCGTCCAGGCCGGCCGGGTCGGAGCGCTGAGCCGCCACGGTGGTCAGCAGGCGTACGCCCTGCCGGGTGTCGGCGTCCATGTCGTCCAGGACCGCGCTGAAGCCGAGTCGGTCGCCACGGACGCTGGCCGCCTCGTCGAGCCGGGTCCGGGCGAAGTCGAGGAAGAGCTGGCCCCGGCTGATGTCCGAGCTGGTCAGGGCGAGTTGGGCGCGCTCGGTGGAACGCTTCATGCCGTAGAGGGCGTCACCGGGCACCGCGTTCTCGCTGGCGGCGGAGATGCCGGAGAGGGCCACTGCCCCGGCGGCCACGCCGACCAGAATCGCGCCCCGGGCCCGGACCCGCCGGCCGGTCACCGCCGGCAGCAGGGACTGGCGCCGTCCGCCGGACGTCGTGGCGACCGCGGTCTTCGCCGCGGTGCCGGCGCCCTCCCGCTCGGCGGCGGCGACCAGCATGGCGCGCAGGCCGGTGCGGAACTCCGCGTCGACCTTGACGGTCGGCGGGTCGGCGGTGAGCCGCTGACTCACCGCGACGAGGGCGGCGAGATCATCGTCGGCCCGGGAACGGGCGTGGTGCCGCCGCCGGTCGCCGTTGGCCTCCTCGAGGAGCTGCGCGAAGCGTTCGGCACGCCGACGGGAGAAGAGGTCGCTGTCCACCGCAGGCACCCCCTCTCGCTGGTCGCGGCCGGTTGGCCGTCATGTCACCGGCGACCGGTGGCTGCCTGACCCCGACGGCCGGCCGAGTCGGCCGACCATGCCCGCCGGACCGGGTGGCCCCGGGGACGTCGGGACAACCACTGGCCGCACTCGGTGAAACGGACCGCGTCGGGTGCTGGTTACGGGGCGGGCGGGGATGAAATCACCAAGCGTGATCGTCGTCACGAGGCACCGGGAGGCACGCGTACCCCCGCCGGGCAGGTCGCCGGGAGGGTGGGGAAGGGTAGGGATCAGGGCTGGAAGCCGTCGGGCAGGAGCCGGGCCAGGGCCCGGACCGCCCGGTACTGCAACGCCTTGATCGCGCCCTCGTTCTTGCCCATCGCCCGGGCCGTCTCGGCCACCGAGAAGCCCTGGAGGAAACGGAGCACGATGCATTCCTGCTGCTCCGGGTTGAGCTGCTTGACCGCGGTGAGCAGCGCGACGTTGGTGATGTGCTCGACCACGGCCGCTTCCGGGCTGCCCTCCGGCCCCCGGTCCTCCCGGTCGGCGTCGAGCACGTCGCCGGTGGTGACCTCCAGCCGGTAGCGGCCGGACTTGAAGTGGTCGGCGACCAGGTTGCGGGCGATGGTGACCAGCCAGGCGCCGAGGTCCCGACCCTGCCAGGTGAAGCTGCCGATCCGCTTGAGCGCCCGGAGGAACGTGTCGGAGGTGAGGTCCTCGGCGAGCTGCCGGTTGCCGACCCGGAAGTAGACGAAGCGGAAGACCGTGTCGACGTACCGGTCGTAGATCAGGCCGAACGCTTCGGCCTCGCCGGCCTGCGCCCGCTCGACCAGCGCCCAGACCTCGGTCGCCGGGTCGGACGGGTCGGGACGGCTCGGGTAACCGGTGGCCGGGGCCTCGGCGGGCACCGCCGGCAGGACGGCCGTGTCGGCGGCCCGGATCGCGGGCAGCACGGCGGTCTCGGCGGCCGACGGCTCGGCGTTGGCCGGGGTCTCACCGCGGCGAGCCTGCGCCGGCATGGTCGGTCGGGAGGGCGCGCCGAGCCGGCCGGCGGCGGGCTTCGCGTTGCTCCCGGGTACCGCCGGGCGCGGCGGCGCCTCGTTGTGGTGCGAGCGGTTGCGGCCCCGCCGCGTCCCCTCACCCCGTACCGCGAGGCTCCACATCCCCTCGGCGGAGGCGCGTGGCGCCGCCTCGAGCCGCTCGTTGACCGGGGTCCGCTGGGTCGGGCCGGTCACTCCGGCGGGGCGTTCCGCGTAGCCGAAGGTGGTCACCGCGCCTCCCCGGTCCAGGCGGGGCGCGGCCGCACCGGCTGTCGCGGCGTGGCGGCGGGACCAGGCGCGCCGCGGCCGGGCAGGGCCGTTCCGGGACGTGCCGACGGGCGGCAGATCCCCTTGAGGTGCTGGTCCAATGCGCTCACAGGCACGGGGGCCTCCTCGGGCTGAGGGGTGTCGACTCACGGCAAACGGGGTGAGCCGACCGCCTGATGATAGGGCCAACGTCACCCGCGCGTGGCAAGTCCGTTACACAGAGCGGAAGTATTTCCCGTGCCGTCGCACGGATGGCGGACCCGTTGTCCGTCGTGTGCGATTGACTTTCGCGCCGGAAACTGGTCCGGAGTGGAAAGTCCTGGTCGGAGCTAATTTGGTACCCCCGCTCGGCGTGTCGCGGCGGCCGTCCCGCGGCACGGTTCCCGGCTGCCCGGGGTTCGCGTGCGGCGGCTTGCCGGCGGCCGGCTCCCGCCCACCGGACTCCCGGGCGGACCGCCGCGCGGTCCCGTCGAGGGGACGCCCGGACCGGCGAAGCCGTCAAGCGTGGCCCGGCGGACGCGGCTGTGCCAGACTCAGCCACCGTGCAGGACGCAGCCGACAGCTCCGCGCCGAACCTCGCCGACCGACTCCGCCGGGCGGCCGACATCCACGGTGACCGCCCCGCGCTGCACTGGCGCGACCGGACGCTGACCTGGTCCGAACTGGACGCCTCGGTCACCGCGACCGCCCGCGCGCTGGTCGTCGCGGCGCCACCGTCGCCCGGCGACGCCCACCCGCCCCGGGTCGCGATCGCCTTCGGCAACACCCCGGACTTCGTGGTCACGTACCTCGCTGTGCTGCGTGCCGGCCTGGTGGCGGTGCCGATCAACCCGGGCTTCACCGCCCGGGAGCTGCGGCATGTGCTCGCCGACTCGGGAGCCGCCGTGCTGGTCTGCGCCGAGGAGGTCCGGGACCTGGTCCCCACGGACGAGCTGCCGGCGCTGACCGCCGCGCACACCGAGCCGCCGGTGATCGACGGTGACGGCCCGGCCGGTTTCCCGGCGCGGGGTGGGGACGACCTCGCCGTCCTGCTCTACACCTCCGGCACCGAGGGCCGGCCCAAGGGGGCGATGCTGTCGCACCGCGCCCTGGCCGCCAACCACGAGCAGGTCGGCCGGATCACCCCGCCGGTGGTCGGCCCCGACGACACCGTGCTGCTCGCGCTGCCGCTCTTCCACGCGTACGGGTTGAACTCCGGGCTGGGCGCCGTCGTGCACCACGGCGCGACCGGGGTGCTGGTCGACGAGCTGGGCCCGACCGGGGCGCTCGACGAGATCGCCCGGTACCGGGTCAGCGTGCTGGTCGGCGTACCGTCGATGTTCCTGACCTGGGCCGACGCGGACGATGCCGGCGCGGCGGCGCTGGCCTCGGTGCGCGTCGCGGTGTGCGGCGCGGCGCCGCTGCCGCCGCCGGTCGCGGCCCGCTTCACCGAGGTCACCGGGCACCCGGTGCACGTCGGGTACGGGCTGACCGAGACCGCGCCGGTGCTCACCTCCACCCTGGTCGACGGGGAGCCCAAGCCCGGATCCGTCGGCCGCCCGCTCCCCGGGGTCGAGCTGCGCCTGGTCGGGGCGGACGGCACGGAGCTGTGGCGGGACGGCGTGCCGGCGGCCGAGGAGGACGCCGACGAGCTGGACCTCTCCGACGACGCGTCGGGTACCGACCCGGGGCAGATCGTGGTGCGCGGCGACAACCTGTTCGCCGGCTACTGGCCGGACGGGCGGGGCGGTCCGGACGCGGACGGCTGGTGGGCCACCGGCGACGTGGCGTACGCGGACGAGGACGGGGACCTGTACCTGGTCGACCGGCTGGGCGAGTTGATCCTGGTGAACGGCTTCAACGTCTACCCGCACGAGGTGGAGTTGGTGCTCCAGGCGCATCCCGGGGTGGCCGAGTCGGCCGTCCTGGGGGTGCCGCACCAGCGAACCGGCGAGACTGTCCGGGCGTACGTGGTGCGGGCGGCCGGCTCGACGGTGACGGGGGAGGAGCTGCTCGGCCACTGCGCGCGTAACCTGGCCCGGTTCAAGTGCCCGACCGCCGTCGAGTTCGTCGACAGCCTGCCCTACTCGGCGATCGGCAAGGTACGCAAGACCGAGCTCCGCCCGGCGGCGCCTCCGGTGCCGGTCCCGGCGCCGCCGACCGAGATCCGCACGGAGGTACCCGATGTCCACTGATCCCCGGCTCACCCTGATCACCCGGCCCGGCTGCCACCTCTGCGATGACGCGAGGGCGGCGCTCGGCCGGGTGGTGGCGGTCACCGGCGACAGCTGGACGGAGTGGGACGTGACCGACGACATCGAGCTGGAGCGCGAGTACGGTGACCGGCTGCCGGTGGTGCTGCTCGACGGCAAGGAGCACGGCTACTGGCGGGTCGAGGAGGAGCGCCTGCTGCGGGACCTGACCACCCCGCAGCTCTGACCGGCCCCTATGGTGCAGCGATGACCTCTGTGCGCCGCCACCTGGTGTGGGACTGGAACGGGACCCTCCTCGACGACCTCGACCTGGTGGTCCGGGCCACCAACGTGGCCTTCGCCAGCGCCGGCGGTCCGGAGGTCAGCGCCGACGAGCACCGGGTGCGGTTCCGCCGGCCGATCGCCGACTACTACGCCGAGATGCTGGGCCGGGTCGTCGACGACGAGGCGTTCGGCGCGCTGGACCGGATCTTCCACGACGCGTACCGGGCCGGGCTGACCAGCTGCGCGCTGGCCGCCGACGCGACCGCCGCGATCGCCGCCTGGCCGGGCAGCCAGTCGCTGCTGTCGATGTGGTTCCACGACGAGCTGGTCCCGACGGTCCACACGTACGGGCTGACCCCGCACTTCAGCCGGGTGGACGGGCTGCGGGCCGCGGTGGGTGGCGGGCACAAGGCCGAGTGGCTGGAGAAGCACCTCGCCGAGCTGGGCCTGGACGGCCGCGAGGCGGTGCTGATCGGTGACTCGCTCGACGACGCCGACGCCGCCGGATCGGCCGGGGCCGCCTGCGTCCTCTACACCGGCGGCCTCTCCGACCCTGCCCGCCTCCGCACCTCCGGCCACCCGGTCGCCGACACCCTCAGCCAGGCCGTCTCGATCGCCCGCGCTCTCCCCTGACCCGTCCCGGCCTCAGCACGGGGGGTCAGGCGCGGAGGTGGGCGAGGACGGCCAGGACGCGGCGGTGGTGGGTGGTGGCGTCGGCGGGGAGGTCGAGCTTGGTGAAGATGTTGCGGACGTGCTTCTCGACCGCGCCGTCGCTGACCACGAGCGCCCTCGCGATGGCGGTGTTCGAGCGGCCCTCGGCCATCAGGGCGAGCACCTCCCGCTCGCGCGGGGTCAGCGCCGCCAGCGGGTCGTCGCGCCGGCGCCGGACCAGCAGCTGGCCGATCACCTCCGGGTCGAGCACCGTGCCGCCGGCCGCCACCCGGTTCAGCGCGTCCAGGAACTCGTCGATCGCCGCCACCCGGTCCTTGAGCAGGTAGCCGATCCCGCCACCGCCGGCCCCGCCGGCGGTGGCGAGCAGGTCGTCCGCGTACGAGACCTCGACGTACTGGGAGAGCACCAGGACCGGCGTACGTGGCACGCGTCGGCGGGCCTCCACCGCGGCCCGCAGCCCCTCGTCGGTGTGCGAGGGCGGCATCCGCACGTCGACCACCGACACGTCCGGGCGGTGCGTCACCACCGCCTCGACCAGGGCGTCCCCGTCCCCGACGGCCGCCACCACCTCGTGCCCCGACTCGGTCAGCAGCCGGACCAGCCCCTCCCGGAGCAGTACGGCGTCATCCGCGATCACCACCCGCATGGTTCCGGTGTCTACCACGTCCCCGTCGGGGTTCACCGGGGCAGCTCGGCGTGGACGACGGTCGGACCGCCGGCCGGGCTGGTCACCTCCAGCGCGCCCCCGGTGGCCCGGACCCGGTCGGCGATGCCGCTCAGGCCGTGCCCCTTGGCCAGGTGGGCCCCGCCCACCCCGTCGTCCCGGACACTGATCTCCAGCCGGCCGACCCGGCGGGTCACGGCCACCCGGCAGGTACCGGCTCGGCTGTGCTTGGCGACGTTGGTCAGCGCCTCGGCCACCACGAAGTACGCGGTGCTCTCCAGCGCCGGGTCCAGCCGGCCGGCGGGCGTGCCCAGGTCGTCGTCGACCACCAGCTCGGTGGGGACCAGGGCGCGGGCGGCGAGGGCGGCCAGGGCGCTGGGCAGGCCCCGGTCGACCAGGATCGGCGGCGCGATGCCCCGGGACAGGGCGCGCAGCTCGTCGAGGGTCTCCCGGGTCTGGGCGACCGCCTCGTCCAGGGTGCGCCGGGCCGCCTCCGGGTCGGCGGCGAGCTGCTGGCGGGCCCGGCTGAGGTCCATGGCGAGGCGGACCAGGCGCTGCTGCGGGCCGTCGTGGATGTCCCGCTCCAGCCGGCGCAGGGCGGACGCCTCGGCGGACGCGGCGGCCCGCTTCTGCTCCTCCAGGGTGCTGATCCGGTTGCGCATCTCGGCCACCCCGGTGAGCAGGGAGCGGGCCAGGCCGGCCTGGAGCCGCGCGCAGGCCCGGGCCACCAGCGGCAGGGTGAGCAGGCAGAACAGGCCGATCGAGGTGTTCAGGGCGACCCGCGCCCCGGCCCCGTCGCCCATCCCGAGGAGCTGGCTCAGGTCCTGGTCGTCCGGCCCGCGCGGGATGGCCCAGTCGTACGCGGCGTAGAGGGTGCCGGCGACCGCGATCGCCCACCAGACCAGCACCACGATGAACGTGGGCAGCGTCACCAGCAGTTTGACGAAGGCGTGCAGCAGGTCGAGCCACGACTGTGGGTCGCGCATCGGCGTGAGGATCCGGCGCCAGTAGCCCGCCCTCGGCTCGGGGGCCAGGTAGACGGGGCGGACCCGGGGCTGGCGGAGCACCGCGGGCAGCCGCAGCCGTTCGAGGTCGGCCAGCGCGCGGGCCGCGTACAGGGTGCCGGCGAGGACGGGCAGGCCGAACGTGGTGACCAGCAGCCCGGCGGTGAGGGAGATCCCCGCCACCGCCAGCACGAATCCGATCAGTGCCAGCGGCAGGCCGAACAGCACGTAGCCGGAGTCGCGCAGGAGCTGCCGGCCGAGGCCCGGGGCGGGGGTGGTGGGGGCGGGCGCGGTGGCCAGCGGTACGGCGGTCATATCCCGAGGCTATGGTCCGCCGTGCGCCGGACCCATCCCGTGCACCGGCCTCTCCGGGGTGGGGTTGTCCCCACCTCGGACGTGACACGCGCCTCGCCACGCCGGTGACACAGCGCGACCGGGCGCGTGCGATTGGTCAGAGAAGTCGGGATTGAGCAATAATCGGCAGGCGGCGCCGAGGGAGCGCGGTCTATCGATCTTGTCGGGATGGAGGTGCAGGTGGAGGCGCGTCGCGAGTCAGCAAGATCGCGATTTGTGCACCCCTTCACAAGCGCCTACTCTGTAGTTTCGACGCGCCCTGCTAGCACAGCCGGCAATATCGGTCGCCAGCGGGAGTCCCGAGACGACCGGCCACCGTCGCTGGTCGAGGATCGCACCGCACGGAGTCTCATGAGTCAGCACCGTCACCCAGGCGCGCCCGGCCGCGCCGGTGCCGTACCGGCGCTCCCGGACCTGCCCGAGGCCACCGTGGCGCGGCTCCCGGAATACCTCCGTGCCCTGCACGCGCTCGCCGAGGCCGGCCACGAGACGGTCTCCAGCGAGGGGCTGGCCAACGCCGCCGGGGTGAACTCCGCGAAGCTCCGCAAGGACCTCTCCCACCTCGGCTCGTACGGCACCCGGGGCGTCGGCTACGACATCGCGCTGCTGATCGACCAGATCGAGTTCGTGCTCGGGCTCACCCAGCGGCGGGCCGTCGCGCTGGTCGGCGTGGGTAATCTCGGTCACGCCCTGGCCGGTTACGACGGCTTCGCCAGCCGCGGGTTCCGGATCGCCGCGCTCCTCGACGCGGACCCGTCCCGGGTCGGCGAGGAGATCAACGGCCTGGTCGTCCGGCACATCGACGAGCTGCCGCAGGTCGCCGTCGAGGAGTCGATCTCGATCGGCGTGATCGCCACCCCGGCCCGGGCCGCCCAGGCGGTGGCCGATCAACTCGTCGCCGTCGGCGTGACGAGCATCCTCAACTTCGCGCCGTGCGTACTCTCAGTTCCGGAGGGGGTCGACGTGCGCAAGGTCGACCTCGCGATCGAGCTGCAGATCCTGTCCTTCCACGAGCACCGCAAGGCGTCGCTGACCGCGCTCCCCGTCTCCGGCGGGTCCGCCCTCACCGCCCTGCCCGGCGGGCTCGCGACCACCGACAACCAGGAGGCGATCGGCACGTGAAACTGCTCGTCGTCGGCGCGTCCTACCGCACCGCCCCGGTCGCGACGCTGGAGCGGCTGGCGGTCCCGCCCGCGGACCTCACCCGCACCCTGGACCGCCTGATCGCCCAGCCGTACGTCGCCGAGGCCGTACTCGTCTCCACCTGCAACCGGGTGGAGGTGTACGCGGCCGTCTCCGGTTTCCACGGCGGCCTCGGGGACATCTGCGCCGTCCTGGCCGAGCAGGCCGGCAGCCCGCCGGCGGCGCTCGCCAACCACCTCTACGTGCACTACGACGCCGCCGCCGTCGACCACGTCTTCCGGGTCGCCGCCGGGCTCGACTCGATGGTGGTCGGCGAGGCGCAGATCCTCGGCCAGCTGCGGGACGCATACCACTCCGCCGCCGGCGCCGACTCCGCCGGGCGGCTGCTGCACGAGCTGATGCAGCAGGCGCTGCGGGTCGGCAAGCGGGCGCACGCCGAGACCAACATCGACCGGGCCGGGCAGAGCGTGGTCACCGCCGCCCTCGACCTGGCCGCCGAGCTGCTCGACGGCGACCTGGCCGGCCGGCCCGCCATGGTGGTCGGCGCGGGCGCGATGGGCTCGCTGGGCGTGGCCACCCTCTCCCGGCTGGGCGCCGGGCCGCTCACGGTCACCAACCGGGGCGCCGACCGGGCCGTCCGGCTGGCCGAGTCGTACGGCGCGAACGCCGTGCCGATGACCGAGCTGGTCGACGCCCTCTCGACAGTGGACACCGTCGTGGCGGCCACCGCGGCCACCGAGCCGGTCCTCACCCTCGACGTGGTGACCCGGGCGTCGGCCCGGCGGGGCGCCGACCGCGGCCCGCTGGTCCTGCTCGACCTGGCCGTCCCGCGCGACGTCGAGGAGGGTGTCGCCGCGCTGCCCGGCGTCGAGGTGATCGACATCGACCGGATGGCGGCGATCCTCGCCGACGGTCCCGCCGCCGCCGACGCCGCCGAGGTGGGCCGGATCGTGGCCGCCGAGGTCGAGGCGTTCCTCAGCTGGCTGCGTGGCGCCGATGTGGCGCCCACCGTGGCCGCGCTGCGCGGGCGCGCCGACGACGTGGTCACCGCCGAGCTGCGCCGGCTCGCCCAGCGCCGCCCCGACTTCAGCGACGACCAGCGCGCGGAGGTCGCCCGCACCGTGCACCGGGTGGTGCAGCGGCTGCTGCACCAGCCGACCGTACGGGTCCGCCAGCTCGCCGCCGAGCCGGGCGGCGACCAGTACGCCGCCCTGCTGCGTGAGTTGTTCGACCTGGAGGTGCCGCAGACCTCCCCGGTCGACACCGTCCCCGACGTGGTGGCGTCCGACATCGACGGTCGTCCGTCGTTCGACGCCGCGGACGTCCCGTCCACCGGAGGTGCGCGATGACCGCCCCCCTGCGCCTCGGCACTCGGGGCAGCGCCCTGGCGATGGCCCAGTCCGGCCACGTCGCCGCGGCCCTCACCGAGGCCACCGGCCGCGCGGTCGAGCTGGTCGAGGTGGTGACCGCCGGCGATCGCTCCACCGCCCCGGTGCACCGGCTCGGCGTCGGCGTCTTCGTCTCCGCGCTCCGGGACGCGCTGACCGCCCGCACCATCGACTTCGCCGTCCACTCGTACAAGGACCTGCCCACGGCGGCGGCCCCCGGGCTGCACATCGCCGCGGTGCCGCCCCGGCAGGACCCGCGGGACGCGCTGGTCGCCCGGGACGGCCGGACGCTCGCCGAGCTGCCGCCCGGCGCGCGGGTCGGCACCGGCGCGCTGCGCCGCATCGCCCAGCTGCACGCGCTCGGGATGCAGCTGGAGGTCACCCCGGTCCGGGGCAACGTGGACACCCGCCTCGGCCGGGTGCTCGGCCCGGACGCCGACCTCGACGCCGTCGTCCTGGCCCGGGCCGGGCTCGCCCGGCTCGGCCGGACCGACGTGATCACCGAGACGCTCGACCCGATGCTGATGCTGCCGGCGCCCGCCCAGGGCGCGCTCGCGGTGGAGTGCCGGGTCGACGACCAGGACCTGGTCGAGCTGCTCGCGATGCTCGACCACGCACCGTCCCGCGCCGCGGTCACCGCGGAGCGGGCACTGCTGGCCACCCTGGAGGCCGGGTGCAGCGCGCCCGTCGCCGCCTACGGCGAACTCGCCGAGGGTGACGCCGGCGAGGAGATCTACCTGCGCGGGGCGGTGATCAGCCCGGACGGTACCCGTGACCTCCGGCTGTCCCGCACCGGAACGCCCGCCGACGCGGCGGAGATCGGCAAGGCACTCGCCGCCGAACTCCTCGAACTCGGCGCCGACTCGATCCTCGGCCAAGAAGGACACGCCGGCCCGGGGACCCAGCAATTTGGGAGCACAGAATGACCCGCACCCGTAAGCCCGTAGGCCGGATCGCGTTCGTCGGGGCCGGACCCGGCGACCCGGGCCTGCTGACCCGCCGGGCGCTGGACGCCCTGGTCGACGCCGACCAGGTGGTGTACGACCGGGGAGTCCCCGAGTCGCTGCTCGAGCACGTCCGCGCCCAGGCCAAGTCCGACGCCGAGTTCAGCCCCGCCGAGGGCGTACCGGGGGACGTGGCGAAGGTGCTGATCTCCGCGGCCCGCTCCGGGCAGAACGCGGTGCACCTGGTCGCCGGGGACCCGTTCGGCCACGACTCGGTGGTCAAGGAGGTGCAGGCGGTCGCGCGTACCGCCGCGCACTTCGAGGTGGTCCCGGGCATCGGCCAGGCCGAGGGGGTGGCCACCTACGCGGGCGTGCCGCTGCCGGGAGTGCGGACCGCCGCCGACGTCGAGGACGTCACCACGCTGGACTTCGACGCGCTGGCCGCGGCCGTCAACCGGGGCTCGCTGGCCCTGGCCGTGGACGCCGGCGACCTGGCCGCCGTCCGGGACGGCCTGCTGGCCGCCGGGGTGGACGGCGCCACCGGCGTCGGCGTGACCGGCGACGGCACCGGCGAGACGCAGTACACCACCACGTCGAGCGTGGACTCCTTCGTCGCGGCGGCGCTCGGCTTCACCGGGCGGGTCGTGCTCACCATCGGTGCCGGCGTCGGCCAGCGGGACAAGCTGAGCTGGTGGGAGAATCGCCCGCTGTACGGCTGGAAGGTGCTCGTCCCGCGGACCAAGGAGCAGGCCGGCGTGATGAGCGCCCGACTGCGCGCGTACGGGGCCATCCCGTGCGAGGTGCCGACCATCGCGGTCGAGCCGCCGCGCACCCCCGCCCAGATGGAGCGGGCGGTCAAGGGCCTGGTCGACGGCCGGTACGCCTGGGTGATCTTCACCTCGGTGAACGCGGTCCGGGCGGTCTGGGAGAAGTTCGCCGAGCACGGCCTGGACGCCCGCCACTTCGGCGGCGTCAAGATCGCCTGCATCGGCGAGGCGACCGCGGACGCGGTGCGGGCCTTCGGCATCCAGCCGGAGCTGATCCCCTCGGGCGAGCAGTCCTCCGAGGGCCTGCTGGCCGAGTTCTCGCCGCACGACGAGATCCTCGACCCGGTCGGCCGGGTGCTGCTGCCGCGCGCCGACATCGCCACCGAGACCCTCGCCGCCGGGCTCACCGAGCGCGGCTGGGAGGTCGACGACGTGACCGCGTACCGGACCGTCCGGGCGGCGCCGCCGCCGGCCGAGATCCGCGACGCGATCAAGTCGGGCGGGTTCGACGCGGTGCTCTTCACCTCGTCCTCCACCGTCCGGAATCTGGTCGGCATCGCCGGGAAGCCGCACGCGCGTACCGTGGTTGCTGTCATCGGGCCCAAGACTGCCGAGACGGCGACGGAGTTCGGCCTGCGGGTCGACGTGCAGCCTCAGCACGCCTCGGTGCCCGACCTGGTGGAGGCGCTCGCCGCCTACGCCGTCGAGTTGCGCGAGAAGCTCGCCGCGATGCCGGCCAAGCAGCGCCGGGGCTCGAAGGTGCAGGGGCCGACCGCGCTGAGGTTCCGGTAGTCGTCACAGGAGGTCCTCATGCCGTACCCCGAGATCCGGCCCCGCCGGCTGCGCCGTAACGCGGCCGTCCGGAGGCTGGTGTCCGAGACCCGCGTCGACCCGGCCGAGCTGGTCGTGCCGATGTTCGTCAAGGAGGGGCTGACCGAGCCGCGGGCCATCGCGTCGCTCCCGGGGGTGCTCCAGCACTCCCGGGACTCGCTCCGCAAGGCCGCCGTCGAGGCGGTCCAGGCGGGCGTCGGCGGGATCATGCTGTTCGGCGTGCCCGCCACGCGGGACGCCACCGGCTCGGGCGGCCTCGACCCGGACGGGATCCTCAACGTCGCCATCCGGGACGTCGTCGCCGAGGTGGGGGACGCCACGGTGGTGATGAGCGACCTCTGCCTGGACGAGTTCACCTCGCACGGGCACTGCGGCCTGCTCACCCCCGACGGCTCGGTGGACAACGACGCCACCCTGGAGGCGTACGCCCGGATGGCGGTCGCCCAGGCCGACGCCGGGGTCCACATGGTCGGGCCGTCCGGGATGATGGACGGCCAGGTCGGCGTGATCCGTCGGGCGCTGGACGCCGCCGGGCACCAGGACGTGTCGGTGCTCGCGTACGCCGTCAAGTACGCCTCCGCCTTCTACGGCCCGTTCCGGGACGCCGTCGAGTCGGCGCTCGACGGCGACCGGCGCACCTACCAGCAGGACCCGGCGAACCTGCGCGAGTCGCTGCGCGAGGTGGAGCTGGACGTCGCCGAGGGCGCCGACCTGGTGATGGTCAAGCCGGCCCTGCCGTACCTCGACGTGGTGTCGGCGGTCCGGGCCGCGGTGGACGTCCCGGTCGCCGCCTACCAGGTCTCCGGCGAATACGCGATGGTCGAGGCGGCCGCCGCGAACGGCTGGATCGACCGCGAGCGGGTGATGCTGGAGACGCTCACCTCGATCCGCCGGGCCGGCGCGCAGATCATCCTCACCTACTGGGCGGTTCAGGCCGCCCAGCTGCTACGCGAGCGCTACTGAGCGGGCACGGTCAGCGCCCGGGCCAGCTCGGCGACGGTGTAGACCCGGCGAGGCTGCTCCGGTAGCTTCCCGCCGCCCGTGCCGCCCGGACCAGTCTGGTTCAGCCCCCTTTGCTCTGCTGCAGCCCACGCAACACCGAAGCGCTCGCGGTGTTGCGTCCGCTGCAGCAGAGCAAAGGCGGGCGCGGAACAGGTTGCGGTTGCCCGGACTGGACGGTCAGGCCGCGCCGACGGCCGGTGGGTGTGCGACGGAACGCACTGTCCACAGCTCTGTCCACAGGGGTTGCCGGTGACGTGCGGTCGCGGGCAGGGTCCGGGGCATGGCATCCGCGCTCGATCCGCCGCCGGCCGATCCGACCATCGGTCCCTTCCCGATCGCCGGGCTGGTTCGGCGGGCCCGGCGGATCGCCGGGCTCGGCCAGCGGCAGATGGCCCGCTTCGCCAAGGTGGCCCCGTCGACCGTGGGCCGGGTCGAGACCGGTGAGCTGACACCCAGCCTCCGAGTTCTCGAGCGGCTCCTCGGCGCGGCCGGCCGCTACCTCGCCGTGGTCGACCAGGACGGCCGGGTGACCCAGCCGATGGCGAAGTACCGGAACGCGCCGCGTCCGCCTGACCCGCGGCGGTGGGACTACTGAAACGGCCCGCCGCCCAGCCGCAGGGGCTGGACGGCGGGCCGCCTCCGTGCGAAACCGTCAGTCGTCGTTGGTGATCGTTCCGACGCCGACCGGGTCGGCCAGCCGAACCCCCGGCGCGGCCACCACGTACAGGTTGAGCTGCTCGTCCGGCTCAGCCTTCTTGTCACCGCGGACCGTCACCGGGAAGGCGAGCGACGTCTGGCCAGCGGCCAGCGTCCGGCAGCCCAGGTACGTGTCGTAGTCCGACCCGGCCTGCGCGGTGATGCCGTAGGTGGCGGCGCAGACCAGGATCGGCTCGGAGAGCGGCCGGGACACGGTCACCGTGAACTTCAGCGCCGTGTCGCCCTTGTTGCCCTCGACCACCGAGGTGTCGGCCACGCTCAGCGACGCGCGGGAGCGGAACCGGGCCACCTGCGGGTCGTGGTCGCTGGCACCCCGGTCTCCCAGGCCCTCGGCGTCGGTCGGGTAGTCGGCGTTGATGTGCGCCGCCCGCACCTGCACCAGGTCGGCGTGGAGCTTGTCGTTGACGAACAGGTTGTCCAGCGTCTGGGCCATCCCGTTGAAGGTGTACGAGTAGGCCGCCGCCGGCACGTCCGCGACCAGGTCGTCCCAGAGGTTGTGCATCCCGGCCCGGTACAGCGGGCCGAGCTGGTCCGACGGGGTCGGGTTCTCCGCCGTGGCGATCGGGTCGTCCGGACGCGGGAACACGTTCAGGTCACCGCCGTAGACGACCCGGGCGTCCGGGTCGCTCGCCTCGACCGCCTGCACCAGCGCGGCGCCGTACGCGGCCTGCTCCCGCCGCTGCCCGACCCGGGTGTCCGGACCGGACGAGTAGTGGTTGCTGACCGCCCAGAGCGTGTAGTGCTCGGTCGAGCCGGGGGCGGCCGCCACGGTGAATTTCGCCAGCTGCGCGGCCCGGGTGTAGACGTTGGATCCGTCCACGCCGGTGGAGCGGTCCACGTCGGCCGGCAGCACCGCGTTGAACGCCTTCGGATTCTGCACGTCCGCATTGGATGGCAGCCCCGTCGAGCGGTACTGCACGGTCGGGGCGGAGCCCAGCAGCGGGTCGGTGGCGGTCGCCTCGGCCAGGGTCAGCCGGTCGGTGCGGTAGAGGAACGCCGAGGTGATGCCCCGGGCGTCCGCACCGGTCCGGTCGTACGCGGCCGCGTAGGCGGGGCCCCCGTTGGCCGCGATGGCCAGCGCCAGCTCCTGGACGGTGTCCGGCGCGCCGTCGGCGTTGTTGGTGTCGCCGCAGACCAGGTTGTCGTCGACCACCGAGCAGATGTCCTGGTCCTCGGCCTCCTGCACCAGCACCAGGTCCGGGCTGTGCAGCGCGGTGACGATCTGCCGGGCCTCCACGTTCAGCCGCGCGGCGTACGCTGCCTCGCTGGCCGGCACGTAGTCGAACGGCGGGCTGACCCCGGTGCAGCCCGAGTTGCCGGCGAAGTCGCAGCCGTCGAACGGGTCGTCCCGGTAGTCGTACAGGTTCTCCAGGTTGTAGGTGGCGACCGCGACCTCGGAGTTGCGGTCCGCGGGCTGCGGCGGGTTGTTCTCCGCCGGGTCCGCGCCACCGGTCAGGGTGAGCTGCTCCGGCTGCACGCTGTACTTGCTGAACGCGTACGAGATGGCGCCGTAGGCGTCCTCGGTCAGCGTGTCGTACGTGCGGGCCTCCGGCAGCAGCGCGGTGGAGTCACCGGCGGTCGCCTTCACGCCGCCCGCGCCCAGCAGGATCCGCTGGTTGTTGCCGTTGTCGAAGACGGTGCCCGGGATGTCGTCCAGCGGGTGCGCGTCCCGGAACACCCGGCGGGCGTACGGGTCGGACCGCTTCATGATCGGGTCCTCGCGGTCCACCACGTAGATCTCAGAGTCCAGGGTGGAGGCGAAGATGTGCCGCGGGGCGGAGACGCCGCTGCCGGAGCGGACCCGCATCCGGGTGCCCTCGTGCCGCTCCCAGAACAGGTCGGCGGCGGCCGCGTCGGCTGGCGGGATCCCGTCGTCCACCTGCACGACGGTGTCGACGTCCAGCCCGGAGTCGAGCTTGCGGACCAGCGAGGCGCTGGAGAGCTGGGTCTGGTTGAAGAACTCGGAGACCCGGCCGCGCAGCACCACCTCGTCGCCGACGGTCGGGGCGTAACCACCGATCAGGGTGGTGAACGAGCCCATGAAGACGAAGATGCCGTCCGAGGTGAGCGGGTCGGCGTCCTCGGTGCCGGTGCGGCTCTGCAGGTAGAAGCCGTACTGGTCGGCCCCGGCGGAGGAGCGGGTGAGCGACTTCTGGGTGATCACTCCGCGCACGTCGTACAGGGCGGAGCTGGTGCCGTTGCCGCTGGCCGGGGCGAGCGGCGACCGGTCGGTGCGGCCGTCCTCGTCGTCGCCGGTGCGGCCCTGCACCTCGCCCACCGAGAGCACCGTGGTGGCCTGCACGGTGAGGGTGCAGGTGGCGGTGCCCCCGTCGGCGTCCGTCGAGGTCACGGTGACCGCGTACGAGCCGGCCGGGAGGCCGGTCGCGGTCAGCGTCGCGGTGGCGGTGCCGCCGACCCCGGCGGCCGGGGTGAACGCGGTGCGGCTGATCGAGCCGCTCGCCGGCGCCGGGCTGACGGCGGTGACCGCCAGGTCGGTGACCGTGTCGTCGGCGTCGGTGGCGCTGACCTGGCGGGTCGCGGTGCCGCCCGCCTCCACGGTCAGCGTGCCGCCGCAGTTCAGCGCCGGCGGCTGGTCGACCGGGCCGCCGCCGTCGATGGTGTGGCTGCCCAGGCCGTCGAAGGTGTCGGTGGCGAAGCCGGCCCACTGCACGGCCGGGTCGAAGGAGTCCGACGGGTCGGTGTCGCCGGAGGTCACCGAGGGCAGCCGGCGCAGCGTGTTGTCGGCCGTGCTGGCGAGCCCGGTGCCCCACTCGGTGCCCGGGTCGACGCCGACCTGCCCGATCGAGTCGATCACGGTGGTGCCCTTGCGCAGCACGATCGCGTCGTCGCCGTTGTAGAGCGAGCCGCCGTACGTCTGGTCGGCCTGGGCGAGGATCGCGGCCGCGGCCGAGGAGGCGGCGAACACGAAGACGTCACCGGCGGCCACGGTGCCGCTCAGGGCGACGTTCGTCGACGTGGTGGCACCGTTGAAGAAGAGCTGGAGCTGGTATCCAGCGGCGGCCAGGTCGACCGGGGCGCCGGTGCCGTTGTAGAGCTCGATCGCCTTGTTGTTGGACGAGCCCTCGACGTACTCGGAGATGAACAGGTCGGTGGGCGCGGCGCTGGCCGCGGGGGGTGCGACGCCGATGGCCGTGACGGAGACGGCCGCCGTGGTCGCGAGCGCGGCAAGGGTGCGGCGCGGGCGCATGAGGCCTCCACGATGGGTGGACGGGAACTAACGCACGTTAAGTGCCGTTCCGGTCCTTCGTCCATCCCCCGGGCAGCCGTTTGGTGAATATCCGTCAGCGATGCGGGTCGAGGCGGTGCACCAGCTCCGCGACGTCCACGCCGTATTCGCACCAGTCCCGGTCGGGGCGGTAGCCCAGCTCCGCGTTGACCTTCAGCATCGCCTCGTTGGCCTGCGCGTTCCAGGTCTGCACCTCG
Source organism: Micromonospora sp. NPDC005806 (assembly GCF_042871425.1). Classification (NCBI taxonomy): domain Bacteria; kingdom Bacillati; phylum Actinomycetota; class Actinomycetes; order Micromonosporales; family Micromonosporaceae; genus Micromonospora; species Micromonospora sp. NPDC005806. Next base: position 44,354 of record NZ_JBIAIL010000039.1, read on the forward strand.
GCCAGCTCCAGCTCGGCCGAGCGCAGCTCCAGCAGCATCCGCGCCTTGATGGCCCGGTCGATGCCGTAGCCGCGGTGGTCCCGGACGACGATGGTGTCGTACTGATCGGCCCGGGTCGGGTGCTGCGCCGGCACCACCACCTCGGTCAGGCCGGCCACCTCGCCGGTCTGCTCGTGCCGGGCGAGCACGATGTACGGCTTCATGCCCCGCCGGCGCAGCGTGTCGAGGCTGTCCCGGAGCCGCTGCGGGTCGTACGAGCTGGGGCGCAGCTCGCCGTCGTCCACGTCCCGCACCTCGGCCTTGGCCCGCGCGTACGCCTCGAGCAGGTCGTCCGGCAGCCCGCCCGGGCAGAACTCCAGGTGGTAGCCGGCGCCGATCCCACCGGCCATCTCGGTCAGCGCCGGCCAGTCGACCGCGCCCAGGTCGAGCACGCTGCGAGTCTCCACGTACTCCCGGGCGAAACCGAGCGACTCGTAGAACGCCACGGCCGGGGTGTCGCCGACGACCTCCACGCCGATCGACTGGAAGCCCTCGTCCCAGACCCGGCGGGCGGCCACCCGCACCAGCTCGCGGCCGAGCCTGGAGCGCCGGACCGTCGGGTGGACCAGCACCTCCAGCACGCCGATGCCGCCGAGGAGCAGCACGTTCACGTGCCCCAGGATGGCGCCCGGGGTGCCGTCCGGGGCCGGGTCGGCCTGGGTGACCCAGGAGATCCGCCGCTCACCCGGCATCACCTCGGAGAGGTACTCCCGCAGGGAACTCTCCCGCCAGGGCGGATCCTGCGGCAGGTCGGCCGCCAGCACCGCGTTCAGCGTGTCCAGCAGCGACGCGATCTCGGCGGACGACGCGGTTCGGGGGTCCCACTCGCGCACCTTCACCCGTCTAGCTTGCCGGGAACGGCTGCCCGGGGGAAGGGTTCAGTCCGCGAATGTACGCGAGCGGTCACGTCACGTACCGCTCAGCCGCCCGTACTCGTCCGCCTTGTCGAAGACGTCCTGGGCGTACCGGCGCACATCGTTGTAAGACAGGATGGCGCCCCACCAGTCGCCCGGGATGGTCATGTTCCGGCCGCCCTGGCAGAGGTAGTTGCCGGCGGCCAGGGCGGCGTCGTCGATGTCCTGCGGATTCTTGACACCGTCGTCGTCGGCGTCCGCGCCGGCCTCCTGCCAGGTGCTCGGGATGAACTGCATCGGACCGAGCGCGCGGTCGTAGACGGTGTCGTGGTCGAGCTGACCCCGGTCGGTGTCGGTGATGCGGGAGCGGCCACCCTGACCGTCGAGCGGGGGACCGAGGATCTCCGGTGCGGTGACGCCGTTCGGCTGGAGGGTGGCGCCGTTGGCCGACCCGTGCCGGGACTCGACGTACCCGATCGCGGCCAGCGTGGTCCAGCTGAGCTGGCAGCCTCGTTGCGTCTGGCCGAGCACCCACTCGGCGTAGCCGTACGCCTGGAGCGCCACCACCGGGATGCCGGTCGTCCGGCTGACCTGCTGCGCCCACCCGGCGAGCGCGTGCGCCGGGCGGCCGCCCGGCAACGGACCGGTCGGCTGCGCGCCGCCGGGCGTCCCGGTCGGCACGGGGACGGCGGTGGCACCGGGAAACCCGAGGTCGGTCGTCCCGGGCACCGGGCCGCCCTGCGGTACGCCGCTCAGCGGGGCGGTCACGGTGGCGTCGACGGCCACCGGCTGCGGCTTGCGCATGGCGGCCGGCACCAGCAGCGCGCCCGCCGCCGCGGTGGCCCCGACCAGGGCGAGCAGGAAGACGCCGGGCAGGGTGGTCCGCCCGCTGGGCCGCCGCGACCAGGCGCGGGTGGCCCGGGCCGCGCCGACGGCGAGCTGCCGGGGCGGCGGCACCCGGACCGCGTGCGCGAACGGCATCCGCCGCCGCCGACCATCCGCCGTGTTGCCCTTCCCGGGCCCGGTGCCGGCGTCGGTCGGGGTGGCGGAATCGGCTGTCCCGTCCGTCGCGCCGGTGCCAGCGGTGTCCGCCGGCTTCGGTGCCGAAGTGCCGGCGTCTGCCGGGCTCGGTGTCGTGGCGCGCCGGGGCCGGGGAAGGGGAGCCGGGCCGGCGACGCCGTCGGGCGGCGCCGCCGATCGCAGGGGCCGAATCGTCGATCGCTCCTCGCCGTCCACCACCCGTCGAGTATCACCCATGGCCGCCGTGGCGTCAGGCCCGGTCGTACGCTGGTGGCATGCCCCGGTACGAGTTCCGCTGCCGCGCCTGCGGCTGCTGATCAGGCAGACCACCTCGTCTCGCCGGTCGACCCCGACGGTGCCGGCAGTGTGATCCTTCGGCACCTTGGGTCGGAATCTGCCCGACCGTTCTCACGATGTGTGACCGCGTGACCATAGGGCAGCATGAAGCCGACGTCAGGGGGCGGAGGTTCCACGCATGTCGCTACGGATCCACCTCCCGAGCGGATGGGTGACCTTCGTGTTCACCGACATCGAGGGCTCGACGCGGCTGGCCCAGCTGCTCGGTCCGGGCTACCGCCCGGTGCTGCGGGAACACCGCCGGCTGCTGCGTGACACGCTGGCCGGCACCGGCGGGGCGGAACTGCTGACCGAGGGGGACTCGTTCTTCCTCGCGTTCGGCGACGCGGCCGCCGCGGTGGGCGCCTGCCTGACCGCGCAGCGCGCGCTGGCCGGCCACGACTGGCCCACCCCGGAGGCCGCGCCCCGGGTACGGATGGGCCTGCACACCGGGTACGCCGAACCCCGCGACGGCGAGTACGCCAGCCCGGAGGTGCACCGGGCCGCCCGGGTGGCCGCCGCCGCCCACGGTGGACAGGTGCTCTGCTCAGCCGCCACCGCCCGGCGCGCCGAACCGCTGCCCGACGGAGCGTCCCTGTTGGACCTCGGGCTGTACCGGCTGCGCGGCTTCGACGACCGGGAACGGCTGTTCCAGCTGGTGGCACCCGGCCTGGAGCGCACCTTCCCGCGCCCGCGTACCGCCGACGCGGTGCCGCACAACCTGCCCACCCAGGTCACCTCGTTCGTCGGCCGGGAGGCGGAACGGGCCGAGCTGGGGCGGCTGATCGAGACGTATCGACTGGTCACCGTGCTGGGCGCGGGCGGTGCCGGCAAGACGCGGCTGGCGGTCGAACTGGCCTCGGGGATCGTCGAGGCGTACCCGGACGGGGTGTGGTTCGTCGACATCGCGGCGGTGACCGACCCGGGCCTCGTGGCGTTCGAGATCGCCGCCGTGCTCGGCCTCCGGCCGGAGCCCGGCCGCCCGATCATGGACACCCTGGTCGAGTACGCGGCCGCCCGCCGGATGCTGGTCGTGCTGGACACCTGCGACGCCCAGCCGGCGGCCTCGGCCGAGGTGATCTCCCGGCTGCTGGCCGGCGGCCGGGGCGTCCGGGTGCTCGCCACCAGCCGGGAGTCGTTCGGCCTGCCCGGCGAGGTGGTCTGGCGGATCCCGCGACTCTCGGTGGAACCCGGCCCGGACGGCGGCGAGAGCGACGCGGTGGCCCTGCTGTTCGACCGCACCGCGGCGGCCCGGGGCGGCCGCCCGCCGGACCCCACCGAGCAGGCCGACCTGCGCCGGGTGGTCCGCCGGCTGGACGGGCTGCCGCTCGCCATCGAGCTGGCCGCCGCCCGGCTGCGGGTGCTCTCGGCCGGTCAGCTCGCCGAGCGCCTCGACGACATGCTGGGCACCCTGGACGCCGGGCGGGCGGAGCCCGAACCGTTGCCGGTGGAGGCCGGGTGGCCCGGCGACCAGCAGGACAGCGTCGACCTGGTGGCCGCCCCGCCCACCCCGGCGAGCCGGACCGGGCAGCGCTCGGCGAAGGAACGCCACCTGACCATGCAGGCCACTGTCACCTGGTCGTACCGGACGCTGGGGGCGCGCTCGGCCCGACTGCTGCGCTGGCTGGCGGTCTTCGCCGGCCCGGTGGACCTGCCCACCGTGCACTGGCTGCTCGACGACGACCCGCTCGACCCGCTCTCGGTGCTGGTGGACAAGTCGATGGTGCTGGCCGAGCCACACGCCTCGGGCAGCACCTACCGGATGCTCGACCCGATCCGGGCGTACGCGGCCCGCCGGCTGATCGAGGCCGGCGAGGAGCGGGCCGCCCGGGAACGGCACGTCGCCTGGTCCCGGCACGCCCTGGAACGCGCCCACCTGGGCGCGGACGGCCGGCCGGTCACCCTCTCCCTGTACGCGCTCGACCCGCTCGCCGGCGAGCTCCGGGCGGCACTGCGCTGGTGCGCCACGGGCGGCAGCGCCCGCTCCGGCCTGCGGCTGGCCGGCGGGCTGGATCAGTGGTGGCGGGAGCGGGGGCTGGCCCGGGAGGGGCGGCTCTGGCTGTTCCGGCTCTACGGCCGGATCGCCGAGACCGGTGAGGCGATCCCGGAGGCGGAGCTGGCGGCGGCCTACCACATGCACTCGTTGCACGCTGGCGCGGACGGCGTGTTCGCCGAGGAGCTGCGCTACTCGCAGCGCGCCGAGGCGGCCGCCCGGCAGGCCGGTGACCGGGGGCTGCTGGCCCGGGTGCTGGCGGGCCGGGCCGCGCCGCTGGTCGACATGGGACAGTTCGCCGAGGCGGAACGGGTCTGCCGCGAGGTGATCGACTGGGCGTACGCCCAGGACGTGGTCTCCGACGCGCTGCTGGCCATCTACAACCTGGCCGAGCTGCTCTGGCGCCGGGGCGCGCTGGACGAGGCGGCCGAGCTGGTCGGCGCGGCCCGGCCGGTGGAGGCGGCCCGCCCGGTGGAGCGGGGCCGCCGCTCGGTGGACATGCTGCTCGGCCTGGTGGCGCTGGCCCGGGGCGACCTGGTCGCCGCGCACGAGCACCTGTTGGTGGCGCTCCGCTCCCAGATGGCCCACGGCTACCTGGGGCGGGCCTGCGACACGGTGAACGCGATCGCGGTGCGCTGCGCGCTGGGCGGCGAACCGGTGACCGCGGCCCGGCTCTTCGGGGCGGCGCAGGCCACCCGGGCCAACCTGCGGGCCACCCCGGGCATCTACGGGCCGTACTGGGTGGCCCGGCAGGTGGAGCTGCGCCGGGTGCTCGGCGACGCGGCGTTCGACGCCGCGTACGGCGCGGGCGCCGAACTGGGCCCGGAGGAGGCGGCGGCGCTGGCCCTCGGCGTCGAACACCCCGACCTCGCGGCCGACTCCCCCCGCTTCACCGCCCCCACCCCGGCCCCGCGCCGGTCCTCCGCCGGTTGACCAGGAAGTTCGCGTCCGGGATTCCGGCGTACGGCGGCGCGAACCTCCTGGTCGACCAGAACGGGGTCAGGAGCGGGCGGCGGCGAGCTCGGCCCGCGCCTTCATCCGGGCGGCGCGGTCGATGTCGGCCTGCTGGACCGCGGCGACCGAGCCGAAGGCGCTGACCGCCTGGTAGTACGTCCAGGCCAGGCTGTAGCAGGCCGGCCGGACGATCGCGTTGTACGTGGCGCAGACCCGCTTCAGGTCCGCGTAGAAGGCGCTGTCGAGGCGGGATTTGTTGGCGGAGAAGAGGCCCATCGCCTTGTAGTTGCGGTAGCCGAAGTCGTGCCGGTAGCAGGAGAGGCTGAAGTTGAAGCCGAGCGGGTTGTCCGGGCTGGACGAGCAGTAGTCGGTGGACCAGTCGAAGGCGTACTCGGACCAGGCGGCCTTGTTCAGCCGGCCGGCGTTCCAGGCGTTGTAGCTGGTGGCGCTGGTCTGGGTCCAGCTGGAGAGCACGCTCAGCTTCTGCTCGCGGCTTACGGCGGCCGCCGCGGGTGAGGCGACGCCGAGGGCGGTGAGCAGGGCGAGCGTGCCGGCGGCGAGGAGGGTGGCGAGACGTCTGGACACGGGTACCTCCGCAGGGGTGTGCGGTGCGGTGGGTTACCGGCGGGTCACCGGGTGTCGATAAGTGTCGATCCATCTCGCGGCATCGAGGGACGGTCAACATGAACTGTTCATGACATGCGTTTAAACAGACGAATGCCCCCGGTCGCCGGGGCGGCCGGGGGCATTCGAGGTGGGTCAGCGCACGAAGCGCGGCGGGCTGACCGGGCCCTCGTTCCAGGACCGGTCCAGCGCGCTCACGTAGTAGGTGTAGCGCACGTCGGCCGCCGCCATGGTGTCCACCCAGGACTGCACGTCACCGTCGGCGCCCCGGACGGTGCCGATCAGGTGGGCCGCGTCGGCGAAGTCGCACTGATCGGCGAGGCCGGTGCCGTCGAACCGGTAGATCGCGTACGAGGTGGCGGTGCCGAAGGGGCCCTTGCCGTCGGCGGGCTGCCGCCAGCTGAGGCGTACCCCGTCGTCCTGCCGCTCGGCGCCGGTGACCACCGGGGCGAGCAGCCGCTCCGACGGCAGCTGGGACATGGTCGGCACCAGCGCCGGGCGGGAGTAGTGCTCGGCCGTGTAGATGTCGGTGGCGCCGAGCCGGTTCGCCTTCACCTGCACCGCCGAGAAGTGCACGTTGCCGAGCACCTCCGGGTACGACCGGTTGAGCGTCAGGTGGTTCGACAGCTCGTTCGGGTTCATCCAGAACGACCCGTACGCCGGGTCACCGCTCTTGTAGTCGGCCTGGCCGATGTAGAGCTGGACCCTGGTGCCGCGCACAGTCTCCGCCCACCACGGCACCAGCCGGGTGTAGTCGGCGGCCGGGTACTGGCCGATGTACCAGTAGAGCTGCGGCACCACGTAGTCGATCCACTCCTCCTTGACCCACTTGCGGGTGTCGGCGGAGATGATGTCGTACGACTGCGAGCCGGTGGTGTCCGAGCCGTTCGGGTCGGCCGACTTGTTCCGCCAGATGCCGAACGGGCTCACGCCGAACTTCACCCACGGCTTGACCGCCTTGATCTTGGCGTTCATCTCCTGGATCAGCAGGTTGATGTTGTCCCGCCGCCAGTCCGCCTTGTTGGTGAAGCCCCGGTTGTACTGCGCGAAGGTGGCGTCGTCCGGGTACTGGTACGTGCCGCTCGGGTACGGGTAGAAGTAGTCGTCGAAGTGCACGCCGTCGATGTCGTACCGGTTGACCGCGTCCATCATCGCGGTCTGGACGAACTCGCGGACCTCGGGGATGCCGGGGTTGTAGTAGAGCCGGCTGCCGGCGACCCCGGCCGGCGGGTACGCGAACACCCAGTCCGGGTGCTGCCGGGCCGGCGCGTTCGGGGCGAGCTTCGACAGGTCCGCGCCGGCGCCGCCCGGGGCCGGCATGGAGACCCGGTACGGGTTGAGCCAGGCGTGGAACTCCAGGTTCCGCTTGTGCGACTCCGCCACGAGGAAGGCCAGCGGGTCCCAGCCCGGGTCCTGGCCGCGCACCCCGGTCAGGTACTCCGACCACGGCTCGTACGGCGACGGCCAGAACGCGTCCGCAGTCGGGCGGACCTGGACCACGACGGCGTTGTGGTTCAGCTTCTGCGCCAGGTCGAGCCAGGCCAGGTACTCCGCCTTCTGCGTGGCGACCTGGTCGGGCGCGGTCTGCGAGGCCTTGGTGGGCCAGTCGATGTTCGTCACCGAGGCGATCCACATGGCCCGGAACTGCCGCTTGGGCGTGGCCGGGTTGGTGACGCAGGTGGTCGAGGATGCGGTAGCGGCGTCGGTGTCCGCGGCGCGCGCGGGGGTGCCGGCGAGGAGTGCGCCGAGCAGCGCCACGGCCACCCCGGCGGCGCTGAGCCGAGTTGCCTTCATGCGGTGCGGTCCCTTCGTTGGGCTCCCGGAGATGTCGGGTGACGACGGACGCTCGGCGCATCCGGAAAGATTCGCCGCAGAACATCTGTCGCTGGTAGGAAACTTTCATCAATCGCCGGGCGGCGCAAGACCTCGGGGCGGAGCGATGCCAAGGTTGGGCCGAACGCCCGATGGTGACCCGGCTCACACCGCCAACCGTGAACTTTCTGACACGTCTGATCACGGATAACTGCCCCCGGGCCCTGGGTAGCTTGGCCGGTCACCGACCGCCGCCGTGGTGGTCGCAGGCTGGTGAGGTGGTGATTTCGTGTCCGTACTGCGGACCAAACCGATCAGGGATGTGATCGCCCAAGGGGCGGCCGACGGCAGCGACGGACGTCCCGGACTGCGTCGCCGCCTCGGCGCGCTCGACCTCATGGGCTTCGGCATCGGCATGGTGATCGGCACCGGCATCTTCACGCTGACCGGCATCGAGGCGAAGAATCACGCCGGTCCCGGCGTGGTGCTCTCGTTCGCCATCGCCGGCGTGGTCGCGCTGCTCGCCGCGCTCTGCTACGCCGAGCTGGCCTCCAGCGTGCCGACCGCCGGCAGCGCCTACACCTACGCGTACGCCACGATGGGCGAGATCGTCGCGTGGATCATCGGCTGGGACCTGCTGCTGGAGTTCGCGCTCGGCTCGGCGGTGGTCGCCCGAGGCTGGTCCGGCTATCTCGCTGAGCTGGTGGGCCTGCCCACCGCCTGGTTCGGCGAGGAGGGCAGTGTCGTCAACCTCGGCGCCATGGCCATCGTGCTGATCCTCGGCGTGGTGGCCATCGTCGGCATCCGCGAGTCGGCCCGGGTGACCAACCTGCTGGTCCTGGTCAAGGTGGCGATCTGCGTCTTCATCGTGGTGGCCGGGCTGTTCTTCGTGAAGGCGACCAACCTCAGCCCGTTCGTCCCCTCCGCCGAGCCTGCCGGTGGCGGCCAGGACGGCATCCGGCAGCCGGTCACCCAGGCCATCTTCGGGCTGGAGCCGTCGGTCTTCGGCTTTGCCGGGGTGCTCACCGCTGCCGCCGTGGTGTTCTTCGCGTACACCGGCTTCGAGGCGGTGGCGAACCTCGGGGAGGAGACGAAGAAGCCGCGTCGGGACCTGCCGCTGGGCCTGCTCGGCACGCTGGGCATCTCCACCGTGCTGTACATCGGCGTCTCGCTGGTGGTGGTCGGCATGGTCCCGTACGGCGAGATCAACGAGGGCGCGCCGATCGCCTCGGCCTTCAAGGCGGCCGGCGCCGGCTGGGCGGCCACGCTGGTGTCGATGGCGGCCATCGCCGGCCTGACCAGCGTGATCCTGGTCGGCCTGGTGGCCATGGGCCGGATCGGGTTCGCCATCTCCCGCGACGGGCTGATCCCGCCCGCGATCGCCAAGATCCACCCGCGCTGGGGCACCCCGTACCGGATCGCGGCCATCATGACCATCGGCGTCGCGCTGCTCGCCGGCTTCCTGCCGCTCGCGGCCCTCGCCGATCTGGTCAGCATCGGCGCGCTCTGCGCGTTCGTGCTGGTGTCCGTCGCGGTGCCGATCCTGCGCCGCCGCCGTCCGGACCTGGAGCGGCCGTTCAAGGTGCCGTTCTCCCCGGTGGTGCCGATCGTGTCGGCGCTGGCCTGCCTCTACCTGATGCTCAACCTGTCGGTGGAGACCTGGATCCGGTTCCTCGCGTGGATGCTGCTCGGGTCGGTCATCTACTTCGGGTACGGATACCGGAAGAACCGCCTGGCCCGTCGCGAGGCTGCCGCGTCCGCTGCTCCTGGCGAACCCGCCGCTGTCTGAGTTGTCGGGGTTTCCGGGGAGCCCACCCCCTTCGGGCTCCCCGGAAACCGTGACCTGCTCGTTCAGCCGAGGTCCGGTCGCTGTCGTGGTCAGGGGCGCGGTTGGGGGGTGGCGGTGGGGCCCTTGAGGACGGGTTTGCCATTCGGCCAGACGAGTTCGTCGAGCCAGACCTGACGGCCGGGGTCGGTGCTGCCGTCCTGGCCCGGCGGCCAGGCGTGGTAGAGCAGCCAGGTGCGGCCGTCCTTCTCGACGATCGAGGCGTGCCCCGGGCCGGAGGCCACCGCGTTGCTCCGCAGGATCGGGTTCTCCGCGGCCTTCACGCACGGCCCGGTCGGGCTCTCGCAGACCGCGTAGCCCTCGGCGTAGCTGTCCCGGTCGTAGGCGTTGGCCGCGAAGAACAGGTGCAGCTTCCCGTCGTGGCGGTGGAAGAACGGCCCCTCGACCAGGGCGCCCTCCCAGGGCTCGGTCTGCTTCAGCAGCCTCGTCGGGGTGCCGACCAGGCGCAGCCCGTCGTCGCTGAGCCGCTGCGACCAGAGCCAGGTGTCCACCCCGATCGCGTTCCCGTCGTTCTTCCAGAGCAGCCAGAGACTCCCGTCGTCGTCCCGGTACGGGCTGGCGTCGATCGACCCGCCCAGGTCCGCCTGGCAGATCAGCGGCCCGGCCGAGCCGTCCCGGTACGGCCCGAGCGGCGTGGCCGCCACCGCCCGCCCGACACACTGGCGGCCGGAGGCCCGGTCGGCCACCGTGTAGTAGAGGACGAACCGGTCCGGGGCGAGCTGGATCGCCTCCGGCGCCCAGGTCTTCCCGGTGTCCGCCCAGCCCGGCAGGTCCGGCAGCGCGTCCCCGGCCTCGGTCCAGTCGACCAGATCGGGCGAGGTGAGCACCGGGACGTTGCGGCCGCCGGAGTTGGTGTGGAAGAGGTACCAGTTTTCGCCGACCCGGATCGCCTGCGGGTCGGGGGCGTCGCTCCGGACCACCGGATTGGTGAACATGCGTGCGTCCTCCGGCGTACTCGTAGGGGTTCTTGCGCTGTCGCAGCCGGTGACGAGCAGCACGGCGGTCAGGACCGCCGCGCCGCGTCGCCGGAGCCGTCCGCCGGTCATCCCTTCAGGCCGCTGCGCGACACACCCTGGATGATGTGCCGTTGGGCGAGCACGAAGAGGACCAGCACCGGCACGCTGGCCAGCACCGCCCCGGCCATGATCACCGGGTAGTCGGTGATGTACGCGCCCTGGAGCAGGCCGAGCCCGGCCGGCAGGGTCAGCCGTTCCGGACTGAACAGCACGTAGACCGGCCAGAGGAAGTCGTTCCAGTTGGTCAGGAACGACAGCACCGCCAGGGTGGCCAGCGCCGGCTTCGACAGCGGCAGCAGCACCCGGGTGAACACCTGCCAGTGGTTCGCCCCGTCCAGCACCGCGGCCTCCTCCAACTCGCGCGGGATGGAGAGGAAGAACTGCCGCAGGAAGAACACCCCGAACGCGCTCGCGGCACCGGGCACCACCACCACGGTCAGCGTGTCGATCCAGCCCAGCCGGTCGGCGATCACGAAGTTCGGGATGATCAGCGAGGTGGGCGGGATGAACAGCGTGCCCACGATCAGCGCGAACCCAGCGCCCGGCCCCGGAACCGCAGCCGGGCCAGCGCGTACGCGGCCATCGAGGCGGTCACCAGCACCAGCAGCGCGTGCAGGGTGGCGGCCAGCATGCTGTTGGCGAACCAGCGCAGCACCGGGTTGGCGTCGTTGTGCAGGATCCGGTCGAAGCCGTACGTGGCGAACGGGTTCGGCAGCCAGCTCGGCGGGATCCGCTGCGCGTCGCCGTACGTCTTGAGCGAGGTGAGCAGCATCCAGACCAGCGGGGTGACGAACACCAGGGTCAGCAGCACCAGGGCGGCGTAGCGCCCGGCGCGTCGGAGCGTCGTCATGCGGCCTCCCTCAGTCTTCCCGGTACCGGAAGAACCGGAAGTTGACGATGCTGATGACCGCGAGCGCCAGCGCGAAGAGGATGCTCATCGCGGCCGCCCTGCCGGCGTCGTTGTCCCGCAGGCCCTCGTCGACGATCCGCCACACCACCGTGCGGGTCTGCTGTCCCGGCGCGCCCTGCGTGATCAGGAAGGACTGGCCGAAGACGTTGGCCGAGCGAGGATGGTGGTGGTCAGCACGAACAACAGCACCGGCCGCAGGCCGGGCAGGGTGACGTTGCGGAACCGGTCCCAGGCGTTCGCCCCGTCCACCTTCGCCGCCTCGTACAGCTCCGGCGAGATGTCCTGCAGCCCGGCCAGGTAGATCACCGCGTTGAAGCCGGAGGTCCACCAGATCGTGACGCCGATCAGCGACACCCAGGCCCACGGCACGTCGGTCACCCACGGGGTGTCCGACGGCAGCCCGACCGCGCCCAGCAGTTGGTTGACCAGGCCCAGGTTGGCGTCGAGCAGGAAGCGCCAGAGCAGGCCGATCACCGCCACCCCGAGGACGTACGGGGCGAAGTAGACCGCGCGGAAGAAGGTCCGGCCCGGGAACTTCTCGTTGAGCAGCAGCGCGAGCCCGAGCGGGACCACCACCAGCAGCGGCACCGAGAACACGGTGAAGATGGCGGTGGCCCGGACACTGGCCCACCAGTCCCCGTAGTCGGCCGACTCGGCGTCGAACAGCACGCGGTAGTTGTCCAACCCGACGAACGGCCGGTTGGGCAGTTGCAGGTCCCACTGGTGCACGCTGAGCCACAGTCCGAACAGGATCGGCAGCAGGCCGAACCCGACGAACAGCACCAGGTAGGGCGCGAGGAAGAGGTACGGAGTGGCCGCGTTGCCCCGGCGCGACGCGCCCCGCCGGGCGGTACGCCCCGCCAGGGGCGGCGCGTCCCGGCGCGCCGCCCCGGCCTCGATCACGTCGGCCACCCGCATCAGCTCCCGTACTTCTTGCGGTTGTCCTCGAGCTGCTTGTTCGCCTTGGCCACCCCGTCGTCCAGCGCCTGCTTCGGGGACTTCTTGCCCAGCGCGGCCTCGTTGAAGGCGGTGTAGAAGGTGCTGATCACCTCGCCGAGACCCGGTGCGGCCGGCGGGAAGGCCGCGTACTCCAGCTCGGGGGCGAGCGAGCTGATCTGCGGCAGGGCCTTGAACTCGGCGCTCTCCCGCACCGCCTTGCGGGCCGGGACCTGGCCGCCCTTCGCCCAGTCCAGGGAGTGCTGGCTCAGCCAGTTGATGAAGACCTTGGCACCGGAGATCTTGTTGGGGTCGGCGCTGCGCTGCTTGACGATGGTGAAGTTGTGCGAGTTCGCCCAGGCCGCCTGCTGGCTGCCGATCTGTGGCAGCGGCGCGACGCCCCACTGCATGCCGGTGCTCTTGGCGAGGTCGTTGATCTGCCAGATGCCGTTCCAGTTGAAGGCGTTCTTGCCGCTCTTGAGCGCCAGGTAGTCGGCGTCCTGGCCGACGTTGCTCGGCGAGTGGCCCTGCTTGATCATGTCGACCAGCCAGGTGCACGCCTCGACGGCCGGGTCCGAGTTGAACGTCGCCTTCGCCACCCCCTGGTCGAAGAGCGTCCCGCCCCACTGGTGCAGCAGGCTGTAGAAGGTCATGCCGCCGGTGAACTGGAACGGGCTGACCCAGAAGCCCTGGACGCCGGACTTCTTCAGCTCGGTCAGCGCCGCCTCGTACTCGGCGCGGGTGGCCGGCGGCTTGTTCGGGTCCAGGCCGGCCTTCTGCATGACCGCCTTGTTGTAGTAGAAGCCCAGCGGGTGCATGTCCAGCGGGATGCCGTACCGCTTGTCGTGGTAGAGGCCGCCCTTCCAGACGGTCGGCGCGAAGTCGCCCTCGTTGAGTTCCAGCGCCTTCGCCACGTCGTCCAGCTCGGTGATGACCCCCCGGGCGGCGAAGGTGGCGAGCTGGTCCATGTGCATGACCGCGATGTCCGGCCCGGCGCCGCTGGAGACCGCACCGGGGAGCTTGGCGTAGTAGTCCTCCCACCGGTAGGTGCTCACCGCGATGGCGATGTTCGAGTGCTCGGTGTTGAACTGGTCGACCAGCTTCTTGAAGATGTCGCCGTCGCCGCCGGTGAAGCCGTTCCACAGCTTGAGGTCGACCTTCGGCCCGCTGTAGTCCTTGCCGCCGTTGCCGGCCGCGGCGGACCGGTCCGAGCTGCTGCCGCCACCGCAGCCGGCGAGCGTCAACGTGGCCGCCGCGCCGAGCCCGACGCCGAGGCCGAGCAGGCGCCGCCGGCTCATCTCGTTCTGGATCATGCGGTTCTCCTTGGGGGACGGGATGAAATCTTGCCTTGTCAGGGCTGGGGCGCGAAGCGCAGCAGGTTCCAGGAGCAGGCCGGCAGCGCCACGGCGCACCGGCCGTCGTCGAGGGTGGGGGTGGTGAGCCGCCGGGGCGTTACCCGCTCGGGCTCGACCTCGGTGTTGGTGGCCGCCGGGTCGGCTCCGGCGGCGAGGGTGGTGTGTTCCCGGGCGCGCAGGCCGGGCAGCCCGCGCAGGTCCAGGTCGAGGGGGAGGTCGTTGGGACCGCGGTTGACCGCCAGCACGGTCAGCTCGCCGGTCTCCTCGTCGTGCACGGCGACGGTGTCCAGCACCGGCACATCGCCGTACCGCTTCGTCTCGTAGGTGGGGCAGACCGGCTCGGTGCGCAGCACCGTGCCGTGGGCGTGCCGGGCGGTGAGGGCGAACGGGTGGAAGATGCTCTGCCGCCAGGCCGCCCCGCCGGTCCGGGTGCGGATCGGGGCGATCACGTTGGCGAGCTGGGCCTGGCAGGCCACCCCGACCCGGTCGGCGTGCCGGAGCAGGGTGATCAGCAGGTCGCCGACCACCACCGCGTCGACCGCGGTGAAGTCGTCCTCGATCAGGGCCGGCGCCTCGACCCAGCCGCGCCGGTCCAGGTCGGCCTTCAGCCGGGATTCGTACCAGACGTTCCACTCGTCGAAGGAGATCTTCAGCTTGCGCTGCTGCCGCTGCTTCGCGGCCACGTGATCGGCGGTGGCGACCACGTCCCGGATGAAGTTGTCCATGTCCACCGCGGAGGCCAGGATGCTGGCCCGGTCACCGTCGGACGGGTCGTAGTAGCTGTGGGCCGAGATGTAGTCGACGTGTTCGTAGGTGTGCTCCAGGACGGTCGCCTCCCAGGAGGCGAAGGTGGGCATCCGCCGGTTGGAGCTGCCGCAGGCGACCAGGCTGATGGACGGGTCGATCAGCTTCATCGCCCGGGCGGTCTCGGCGGCGAGCCGGCCGTACTCGTCGGCGGTCTTGTGGCCCACCTGCCACGGCCCGTCCAGCTCGTTGCCGAGGCACCAGAGCCGCACCCCGTACGGCTCCTCGGCGCCGTGCTTGCGGCGCAGGTCGGACAGCTGGGTGCCGCCCGGGTGGTTGGTGTACTCGAGCAGGTCGCAGGCCTCCTGGACGCCCCGGGTGCCGAGGTTGACCGCCATCATCGGCTCGACGCCGGCCTCGGCCGCCCAGGTCATGAACTCGTCCAGCCCGAACGCGTTGGTCTCGATGGTCTTCCAGGCCAGGTCGAGCCGGCGGGGCCGGTCGCCGACCGGGCCCACGCCGTCCTCCCAGCGGTAGCCGGAGACGAAGTTGCCGCCCGGGTAGCGGACCACCGAGACGCCCAGCTCCCGGGTCAACTCCAGGACGTCGCGGCGGTAGCCGCGCGGGCCGGCGCTCGGGTGCCCGGGTTCGTAGATCCCGCCGTAGACGCAGCGCCCCATGTGCTCGACGAAGGAACCGAAGAGGCGGCGGTCGGCCGCTCCGATGGTGAAGGCCGGGTCGATCGTCAGCTGTGCGTTGCGCACGGGGGTGCCACCTTTCCTCGTACCGGTTCGGGGGGTGACCGCGGTCACTCCCGTACCACAGGTTTCTACAACGTTGTAAGCAACGTTGTAAAGAGGCGGCGACGCGGTACAGTGCCCGCAGTGCTGACAGGGGAGGATGGCCAGTGCGACACAGGCTCAAGGACGTCGCGGAACGGGCCGGCGTGTCGGTGAAGACCGTCTCCAACGTGGTCAACGGCTACCAGCACGTGCGCGCGGACACCCGGGCCCGGGTCGAACAGGCCATCACCGAGCTCAACTACCGGCCCAACCTCTCCGCGCGCAACCTGCGCAAGGGACGCACCGGAGTGATCGCCCTGGCCGTGCCCGAGCTGGACATCCCCTACTTCGCCGAGTTGGCCCGGCACGTGGTCACCGCCGCGGCCGAGCACGGCTGGACGGTCCTGATCGACCAAACCGGCGGCGGCCCGGAGCAGGAGCGCAAGGCCGCCAGCGGGATCGGCGACCACATGATCGACGGGCTGATCTTCAGCCCGCTGGCGCTCACCGCGGACGACCTGACCGGCCTCGACGGCATGCCGATGGTGCTGCTCGGCGAGCGGGTCGACCACGGCCCCGCCGACCACGTGGTGGTCGACAACGTGGCCGCCGCCCGGGAGATCACCGCCCACCTGGTCGGGCTCGGCCGCCGCCGGATCGCCGCGATCGGCGCGCAACGCACCCCCGAGGGGGTCAGCGCCCGGCTCCGCCTGGCCGGCTACACCGCCGCCCTGGCCGACGCCGGCCTCGGCTACGACGAGCGCCTGGTGGCGCCCGCGTCCGCCTGGCACCGCGCGGACGGCGCGGCCGCCATGCGGCACCTGCTCTCCTCCGGGGTACGGCCCGACGCGGTCTTCTGCTTCAACGACACCCTGGCGCTCGGCGCGCTGCGCGCCCTGCACGAGGCCGGCCTGCGGGTGCCCGAGGACGTCGCGGTGGCCGGGTTCGACGACATCGAGGACGGCCGCTTCTCAATCCCGACCCTGAGCACGGTCGCCCCGGACAAGGAGCGGATCGCCCGCCTTGCCGTCGAAGTTCTCGCCGGCCGCGTCGCCGGCGATCGTGACGCCCCACCCCGCGAACTCGTCGCCCCCCACCGTCTCGCCCTCCGCGAGTCCGCCCCCGCCCTGCTCGGCTGAGTCAGGGCCGGGCCGGTCAGTCGAAGAAGCGGGCCAGGTGGGATCGGGGCGGCTGTGGGGCGTCGGGGGGTAGGGGCGTGAGGTCGGCGAAGACGGAGGCGCCGTCGCAGCCGACGTGCAGCGGGTACCAGCGCGGGGTGCCGGGCGGGCGCTGACCGCAGATGCCCTTGAACGTCTGCACGTCCAGCAGCCGTACGTGGGTCGGGTCGGCCACCGCGTTCACGTGCCGCCACCAGGGGCTCATCACGTGCAGCACGCCGCCCGGCCGGAGCACCCGGTGGCACTCGTCGAGCAGCGTCAGGAAGTCGATCAGGTGCTCGAGGATGTGCACCGCGAAGAAGACGTCGACCGAGTCGTCGGCGAGCGGCAGCGAGCCGGAGAGGTCGGCCACCGCGTCCACCCCGGGCGCCGGGTAGATGTCCAGCCCCAGGTTGCCCGGCCACTGCTTGGTCGCACCGCAGCCCAGGTCCACCACCACCGGCGTCCGGCCGCCGACACCCACCCGACACCAGACGCCGAGCACCCCGGCGAGGCGGCCCACCAGGTCCCGGACCAGCCGCAGCTCGGCCGGGTCGGCGACCTCGCCGCTCAGGTGCGCCACGCCCCGGTCGAAGCGCACCTCCACCGCAAGCCGGCGCAGCCGCTCGTCGTGCCGGGCCAGGTCGGCCCACGCCTCGGCCAGGAAGCCGTCGACCTCCCGCAGCCGCTCGCCCGACAGTGCGGATTGCGCCATCGCCACCATGCGCCACCTCCGGGCGGCGCGATACCCGCATCGTCGCCCGATATGCCTCCATCTCGGCGGCTTCGCCGTTCGTGCGGCCTCTGCCGGCGCCTGGCAGCCGCCGCCGCCCGCCGAGAAGCCGCCCCGGGGTCAGCCGGCGATCGTGCGGCGAGCGGTCCGGCCCGAGCGCATCCGCTGGCGGGGCTGCGGGGCGGCCGCCCTGGGTCGCTTGAGGTGGTACCGGTGCAGCTCGTTGTTGCCGGGCAGGGACGGGTCCTCGCTCATCGCGACCAGCTCCCAGCCCTGGTCGCCGGCCCGGTTCAGGTGGGCCAGCGCGGTGTCCCCGTACGGCGTGACGTCGATCATCGAGTCGTCCGGGCCGTACCAGTGGAAGACCACCTCCCAGCCCAGGTCGTTGGTGGCGGCCTGACGACGCCGGATCAGCAGCGCGTACTCCCACTTGAGCATGGAGTCATTCTCACCCGGCGCGAGCGGGTCGGCACGGATCAATCCTCGGCGATCCGCCCGGCCGCCACCCGCAGCCGCCGGTTGACGCTCACCGCGTCCAGCATCCGCCGGTCGTGGGTCACCAGCAGCAGCGTGCCCGGGTACGTCGCCAGGGCCGATTCCAGCTGCTCGATGGCCGGCAGGTCGAGGTGGTTGGTCGGCTCGTCCAGCACCAGCAGGTTGACCCCGCGCCCCTGGAGCAGGGCCAGCGCGGCCCGGGTCCGCTCGCCGGGGGAGAGGGTCGCCGCCGGACGCAGCACGTGGTCCGCCCGCAGGCCGAACTTGGCCAGCAGCGTCCGCACGTCGGCCGGCGTCAGCTCCGGTACGGCGGCGCCGAAGGCGTCCACCAGGGGCTGGTCGCCGAGGAACAGCCCCCGGGCCTGGTCGACCTCGCCCACCACCACACCCGGGCCGAGCGCGGCGTGTCCCTCATCCAGCGGCAGCCGGCCGAGCAGCGCGGCGAGCAGGGTGCTCTTGCCGGAGCCGTTCGCCCCGGTGATCGCCACCCGGTCGGCCCAGTCGATCTGAAGGTCCACCGGGCCGAGGGTGAAGCCGCTCCGGCGTACGACGGCACCCCGGAGCGAGGCCACGACGGCGCCGGCGCGGGGCGCGGCGGCGATCTCCATCCGCAGCTCCCACTCCTTGCGTGGCTCCTCGACCACGTCCAGCCGTTCGATCAGCCGCGCCGTCTGCTTGGCCTTCGCCGCCTGCTTCTCGGTGGACTCAGTGCGGAACTTGCGGCCGATCTTGTCGTTGTCGGTGGCCTTGCGCCGGGCGTTCTTCACGCCCTTCTCCATCCAGGCCCGCTGCATCCGAGCCCGGGCCTCCAGCTCCGACCGCGTCTCGGCGTACTCCTCGAACTCCTCGCGGGCGTGCCGGCGGGCCACCTCCCGCTCCTCCAGGTACGCCGCGTAGCCACCGCCGTAGTGCCGGACCTGCCG
Source organism: Micromonospora sp. NPDC005806 (assembly GCF_042871425.1). Classification (NCBI taxonomy): domain Bacteria; kingdom Bacillati; phylum Actinomycetota; class Actinomycetes; order Micromonosporales; family Micromonosporaceae; genus Micromonospora; species Micromonospora sp. NPDC005806. The sequence goes on from NZ_JBIAIL010000039.1 coordinate 62,883, forward strand.
CTGGTACAGGTCCAGCTCCAGCACCCGGGTCACCGTCCGGGTCAGGAACTCCCGGTCGTGGCTGACCACCACCGTCCCGGCGCGCAGCCCGGTGACGAACCGTTCCAGCCGGTCCAGCCCGGCCAGGTCCAGGTCGTTGGTGGGCTCGTCGAGCAGGAAGACGTCGTACCGGCTGAGCAGCAAGGAGGCGAGCCCGGCCCGGGCCGCCTGGCCGCCGGAGAGGGCGGTCGTCGGGTGGTCCAGGTCGACGGTCAGCCCCAGCTCAGCGGCGACCTGCTCGGCGCGTTCGTCCACGTCCGCGCCGCCCAGGTCGAGCCAGCGCTCCAGCGCCGAGGCGTACGCGTCGTCGGCGCCCTCGGCCCCGGCGGTGAGCGCCTCGGTGGCGGCGTCCAGCGCCGCCTGCGCCGCGGCCACCCCGGTGCGCCGGGCCAGGAAGTCGCGGACCGTCTCGCCGGGTCGGCGTTCCGGCTCCTGCGGCAGGTAGCCGACGGTGGCGGTGGGCGGGTTCAGGGCCACCGAGCCCTGTTCCAGCGGCTGCAGCCCGGCGAGCGTACGCAGCAGGGTCGACTTGCCGGCGCCGTTCACCCCGACCAGCCCGATCACGTCCCCGGGGGCGACGACCAGGTCCAGGTCGGCGAAGAGCAGCCGGTCGGCGTGCCCGGCGGTAAGGTCCTTGGCGATCAACGTGGCGCTCATGAGGAGCACGAGCCTACCGAGGCCGCGACGGTCGGCTGATCGGATTACCGGTGCTCCGGACCGGATGGCGGTGAGGGAGACTCACTCCCGTGGTGACCACTCTGGCGATCGACTGCGGGGGCGGCGGGATCAAGGCCTCGGTGCTGGACGCCGCGGGGACGATGCGGGCCCGACCGCTGCGCGTCCCCACGCCGTACCCGCTGCCGCCCGCGCTCTTCGTGAAGACCCTGCTGGACCTGGCCGGCCGGCTGCCCGCGGCGGACCGGCTCACCGTCGGGATGCCCGGCATGATCCGGCACGGCGTCGTGGTGGCCACCCCGCACTACGTGACCCGCTCCGGCCCGCGCAGCAAGGTCGACCCGGCGCTGGTCGCCGAGTGGTCCGGCTACGACGCGCGGACCGCGCTGGCCGAGGCGTTCGGCATCCCGGCGCTGGTGCTCAACGACGCCGAGGTGCACGGCGCCGGCGTGGTCGCCGGGACCGGCTTAGAGCTGGTGCTCACCCTCGGCACCGGGCTGGGCAGCGCGCTGTTCGACGGCGGGGTGCTCGCCCCGCACCTGGAGCTGTCGCACGCCCCGGTGCGTTGGAACACCACCTACGACACGTACGTCGGTGAGCCCGAACGCCGACGCCTGGGCGACGCCTTCTGGTCGCGGCGGATCCGGCAGGTGGTGGACGGGTTGCGGCCGGTCTTCCGCTGGGACCGGCTCTACCTCGGCGGAGGCAACTCCCGACTGATCCGGCCGGAACAACTGACCCGGATGGGCGATGACGTCGTGGCCGTCCCGAACACGGCCGGAATCGTGGGCGGTGTCCGGGCCTGGGACCTGGTGGGCGACCGGCTCGACCCGACCGCCTGAGGGGCAACTTCCGGCTGAGGAACACTCGCGGTACGGCTGGTGTTGTGTCAGCGTCGGACAAAGGCGGCGCGACACGAGGGGGTGGGTCGAGTGGATCTTCTGGCGGAGTACCGGCGGGCGACCATGTTCTTCGAAGCGGGTGACCCGACCGGAGCGGCCCGGCTGCTCGAGCCGATCGTCGAGGCGGAGCCCGACAACTCCTCGGTGCGGCAGCTGCTGGCCCGGGCGTACTTCCAGTCGGCCCAGCTCAGCCGGGCCGAGGAGCACCTGCGCGAGCTGGTCGACCGGGACCCGAGCGACCACTACGCGCACCACGTGCTGGGCCGGACCCTGGAGCGGCTGAACCGGCCCGCCGACGCGCTGCGGCACCTGCGCATCGCGGCGGCCATGCACTCGACCCACGCCGACTACACCACGGCGCTGCGTCGGGTGGAGGGCAAGGTCAGCGGAGCTCGCTGACCGCGCACCACGTACCAACGGAAAGGGCAGCCCGACGGGGCTGCCCTTCGCCGTCTCCGGGCCTGGCGGCCCGGTCCGCCTAGGATGGGCTGGTGAAGCTCAAGCTCGATCTCCACGACATCTACAACAGGGGCTACGAGATCGACCGCGCCCTGCGCGACATCATGAACGAGGCGGTCGCGAAGAAGGCCACCCTGGTGGAGATCATCCCGGGCAAGGGCTCCGGCCAGCTCAAGAAGAAGGTGCTGCGGTTCCTCGACCAGAAGGACGTCAAGCAGCTCTACCACCGGGTCGAGAAGGACTCGAAGAACTTCGGCCGGCTCTTCGTGCACTTCCGCTGGAAGTAAGAGCGTCGGCTTCCCGACCTCCCACGCCATCTCCGGCCCGGCCTCTGATGCGATGAAGGAGCGGGGCCTCCGCTCCTCGTGACCTCCCGGCGGGATGCTGGGAGTGCTCACGTCTACGACGAAGGAGGCCCCTGGTG
>NZ_JBIAIL010000040.1:0-62461 GCF_042871425.1 Micromonospora sp. NPDC005806
TCGCCGACTGGATCGCCACCCGCGGCTACAGCACCTCCTGACGATCCACGGCAACAAACCCGCACAACCACGAAGGGCCCGACCCCCACAAGGGGGCCGGGCCCTTCGACGTCTCCGCGCCGGTCAGCGGTCGGCGGTGACCGGCTCGGCCGCCTCGGTCGGTTCCGTCGCCGCCAGTCGGCGGGCGCGTCGGCGCAGCCACCAGGTGCTGGCCAGGCCGGCGAGCACGGCGAGCACCAGGCCGGCCCAGGAGACGTCCTTGAGCCAGTGCTCGGCCGCCCGCCCCACTGTGAAGAGCAGGTACGTCGTGCCGAACGCCCAGACCAGGCCGCCGGCCGCGTTGGCCAGCAGGAACCGGCGGTAGGGCACGTGCAGCGCGCCGGCGAGCGGCCCGGCGAGGATCCGCAGCAGGGCCACGAACCGGCCGAAGAAGACCGCCCAGACACCGTGCCGGGCGAAGCTCTGTTCGGCGCGGGCGAGGTGCGCGGGGCCGAGGTGTCGGGGGAAGCGCCGGCCGAGCCGTTCCAGCAGGGGGCGCCCACCGCGCCGGCCCACCGCGTACCCGACGGAGTCGCCGATGATGGCGCCGGCCGCGGCGGCGGTGGCCACCCACTGGGGCTCGACCACGCCGGTGGCGGCGAGCAGGGCGGAGCTGACCAGCACGATCTCGCCGGGCAGCGGGACGCCCATGCTCTCCACGCCGATCACCCCGGCGACGATCAGGTAGACCACCCCCGGGGGAAGCGCGGAGAGCCAGTGCTGTACGTCGACCACGCCCACCCCTTCCGATCCGACCTCGAACCCTACCCGCGACCGTGCCAACGGGGAGTGGCCGTCAGCCGGCCGGGGCGAGGAACTCCAGCCGGTTGCCGTGCGGGTCGTGGGTGTGGAACCGGCGCATGCCGGGGATCTCCTCATCACCCCAGGTGACCGGGTGCCCGGCGGCGGTCAGCCGCGCGGCGAGCGCGTCCAGGTCGGGGCGGAGCAGCGCCGGGTGCGCCTTGCGGGCCGGCCTGAAGTCGTCCTCGACGCCCAGGTGCAGCTCGGCGTCGTACCCGGTGAACCAGCAACCGCCGCGGGCGGCGAGCGCCGGGGGCTTGGCCTTCTCGGTCATGCCGAGCAGGCCGACGTAGAAGGCCCGGGAGCGATTCTCGGAGCCGCGCGGGCAGGCGAGCAGGACGTGATGGATCATGGTGAGCACCTCCTCGTCCCGAACCCTGGCATGAGGTTGCGCGAATAGCAAGACGGACGTACGGTTTTGTTAGCCGCCGAGCCCAGGTAAGTGTTGCCTAACCACGGCAACACCCCGGCCGGTGCGACAGACTGCTCAGGACTACTCACGGTCGCTGGTGTGAAGGAGTACGACGTGGCGAGCCTCGACACCTTCGGTGCGAAGACCCAGCTACGCGTCGGAGACGCGAGCTACGAGATTTTCAAGATCGGCAAGGTGGAGGGCCACGACCGGCTGCCCTACAGCTTGAAGATCCTGCTGGAGAACCTGCTGCGGACCGAGGACGGCGCGAACATCACCGCCGACCACATCCAGCAGCTCGGCGCGTGGGACCCCACCGCCGACCCGAGCGTGGAGATCCAGTTCACCCCCGCCCGGGTGCTGATGCAGGACTTCACCGGCGTGCCCTGCGTCGTGGACCTGGCCACCATGCGGGAGGCCGTCCGCGACCTCGGTGGCGACGCCACCAAGGTGAACCCGCTCGCCCCCGCCGAGCTGGTCATCGACCACTCCGTCATCGCCGACCTGTTCGGTCGTGAGGACGCCTTCCAGCGCAACGTCGAGCTGGAGTACGAGCGCAACAAGGAGCGCTACCAGTTCCTGCGCTGGGGCCAGACCGCGTTCAACGAGTTCAAGGTCGTCCCGCCGGGCACCGGCATCGTGCACCAGGTCAACATCGAGTACCTGGCCCGCACGATCATGGAGCGCAACGGCCAGGCCTACCCGGACACCGTGGTCGGCACCGACTCGCACACCACGATGGTCAACGGCCTGGGCGTGCTGGGCTGGGGCGTCGGCGGCATCGAGGCCGAGGCCGCGATGCTCGGCCAGCCGGTCAGCATGCTGATCCCGCGGGTCGTCGGCTTCAAGCTCTCCGGCGAGATGCCGGCCGGCACCACCGCCACCGACCTCGTGCTCACCATCACCGAGATGCTGCGCAGGCACGGCGTGGTCGGCAAGTTCGTCGAGTTCTACGGCCCCGGCGTGAGCGCGGTGCCGCTGGCCAACCGGGCCACCATCGGCAACATGTCCCCGGAGTACGGCTCCACCGTCGCGATCTTCCCGATCGACGCCGAGACCGTCCGCTACCTGGAGCTCACCGGCCGCGACCCGCAGCAGGTCGCGCTCGTCGAGGCGTACGCCAAGGAGCAGGGCCTCTGGCACGACCCGGACCGCGAGCCGCAGTACTCCGAGCGGCTGGAGCTGGACCTCAGCACCATCGAGCCGTCCCTGGCCGGCCCGAAGCGCCCGCAGGACCGGGTGCCGCTGGGCAGCGCCAAGACCCTGTTCCGCTCCGCGCTCACCGACTACGTCGCCGCCGGCGACCTGGGCGGCGACAAGGAGATCAAGCCGGGCGTGGCGCGCGAGGAACTGCCCCGCGGCGCGAACGGCCCGGCCGACGAGGCCAGCGCCGAGTCCTTCCCGGCCAGCGACCCGCCGGCCAACGAGTTCAGCGACCCGGCCGACGAGCCGCGCGACCTGGAGACCGCGGCGGCAGGCGCCGGCGGGCGCGCCACCAACCCGGTCCGGGTGACCAGCGAGGACGGCGTCGAGTACGAGCTGGACCACGGCGCCGTGGTGATCGCCGCGATCACCTCCTGCACCAACACCTCGAACCCACAGGTCATGATCGGCGCCGCGCTGCTGGCCCGGAACGCGGTGGAGAAGGGCCTGTCCCGCAAGCCGTGGGTGAAGACCACCCTGGCCCCGGGCTCCAAGGTCGTGATGGACTACTACGACCGCGCCGGCCTGACGCCGTACCTGGAGAAGCTCGGCTTCAACCTGGTCGGCTACGGCTGCACCACCTGCATCGGCAACTCCGGCCCGCTGCCGGAGGAGGTCTCCGCCGCGGTCAACGAGGGCGACCTGGCCGTCGTCTCGGTGCTCTCCGGCAACCGGAACTTCGAGGGCCGGATCAACCCGGACGTCAAGATGAACTACCTGGCGTCGCCGCCGCTGGTGGTCGCGTACGCGCTCACCGGCACCATGGACATCGACCTGGCCAACGAGCCGATCGGCGAGGACAGCCAGGGCAACCCGGTGTTCCTGCGGGACATCTGGCCGAACACCGCCGAGATCCAGGACGTCATCGCCTCGGCGATCGGCGCCACCGGCTTCAGCTCCGCGTACGCCGACGTCTTCGCCGGTGACGAGCGCTGGCAGTCGCTGCCGACCCCGACCGGCGACACCTTCGCCTGGGCCGGCGAGTCCACCTACGTCCGCAAGCCCCCGTACTTCGAGGGCATGGAGCGGGCCCCGAAGCCGGTGCAGGACATCGCCGGTGCCCGAGTGCTGGCCAAGCTGGGCGACTCGGTGACCACCGACCACATCTCGCCGGCCGGCTCGATCAAGGCGGACTCCCCCGCCGGCAAGTACCTCGCCGAGCACGGTGTGGCGCGGCACGAGTTCAACTCGTACGGCTCGCGCCGGGGCAACCACGAGGTCATGATCCGGGGCACCTTCGCCAACATCCGGCTGCGCAACCAGCTGGTCCCGGGCGTGGAGGGTGGCTTCACGGTCAACCACTTGACCGGCGACCAGACCTCGATCTACGACGCCTCGATGGCGTACCAGGAGGCGCGCGTCCCGCTGGTCATCCTGGCCGGCAAGGAGTACGGCTCCGGCTCGTCCCGCGACTGGGCGGCCAAGGGCACCATGCTGCTCGGCGTCAAGGCGGTCGTCGCCGAGTCGTACGAGCGGATCCACCGCTCGAACCTGATCGGCATGGGCGTCCTGCCGCTGCAGTTCCCGGTCGACACCACCGCCGAGTCGCTGGGCCTGACCGGCACGGAGACCTTCTCCATCAGCGGCGTCACCGCGCTCAACGACGGTGAGACCCCGCGTACGGTGAAGGTCACCACCGACACCGGCGTGGAGTTCGACGCCGTGGTCCGGATCGACACCCCCGGTGAGGCGGACTACTACCGGCACGGCGGCATCCTGCAGTACGTGCTGCGTCGCATGATCGCCAGCTGACCTCGTACATCGGAAAGGGCCCCTTCCCGCGATCGCGCGGGGAGGGGCCCTTCAGCGTTGTGGGGGTCAGTCGTCGGCGGCCCGGCGGCGCTCCTCCCGCAGCTTCATGGCGTGCTCCAGCATCGTGATCAGCACCTCCTTGGCCGACTCCCGCTCCCGCGCGTCGCAGAGCACCACCGGTACGCCCGGGTCGAGGTTGAGCGCCGTCTGCACCTCGTCCAGCCGGTACCGCTTGGCGCCCTCGAAACAGTTCACCGCCACCACGAATGGGGTGCCCCGTCCCTCAAAGTAGTCGATCGACGGGAAGCAGTCGGACAGCCGCCGGGTGTCGGCGAGCACCACCGCGCCGAGCGCGCCGAGCGCCAGCTCGTCCCAGACGAACCAGAAGCGGTCCTGGCCAGGGGTGCCGAACAGGTAGAGCACCAGGTCGTCGCTGATGGTGATCCGGCCGAAGTCCATCGCCACCGTGGTGGTGGTCTTCTCCTCCACCCCGGAAAGGTCGTCGATGCCGACGCCGGTCTCGGTCAGCACCTCCTCGGTCCGCAGCGGGCGGGTCTCGCTGACCGCGCCGACCAGGGTGGTCTTGCCGACGCCGAAGCCGCCGGCGACCAGGATCTTGATCGCGGTGGGCAGCGGCGCCGCACCCGCCGGCCGCTCAGAGCGCCCGTAGTCCATTGATTACCGCCTCGAAAACACTGTCATCGGGAAGGCCGGCGGGGGTGGCGCGCGGCTCACGGACCTGCACCAGGCTGCGGGCCACCAGGTCACCCAGGAGGACGCGGACGGTGCCCACCGGCAGATCGAGAAGGGCAGCGATCTCGGCCACGGACTGCAGCCGTTGGCAGAGACCGACGATCGCCACGTGTTCCGGGCCGAGCCCGGACTCCGACCCCACCTCTGCCCGGGTCGCCGTGACCAGGGAGATCAGGTCGAACGTGCCGGTCACCGGGCGGGCCCGGCCACCGGTCACCGCGTACGGGCGGACCACCGGACCCGCGTGGTCGTCCACCCACTCGTGCTCCGCGGGCTCCCCCCGGCCGGTCATCGCGCCGGATTCTCGCCGGCGGACGCGTCACGGGTAGGCGAGGCGACGAACCGCCCGACCCGGGTTACCAGCATCGCCATCTCGTAGGCGATCAGACCGACGTCGGCGTCCTCGGAGGCCAGCACGGCCAGGCAGGCGTTGCGCCCGGCCGCGGTGACGAAGAGGAACGACGACTGCATCTCGATGATGGTCTGCTGCACCTGGCCGCCGCCGAAGCGCTTGCCCGCGCCCCGGGCCAGGCTCTGGATGCCGGCCGCCATCGCCGCCAGGTGCTCGCCGTCGTCCTGGCTCAGGCCCCGTGACGAAGCCATCAGCAGGCCGTCGGTGGAGAGCGCCACAGCGTGTTCCGCCGCCTTGACCCGGCTGACCAGGTCATCCAGCAGCCACGTCAGGTCCGCGCTCGAAGCCGTCTTCTGCGCCACTCGTCGTCCTCTTCTCCCCGGCTGGTGTCGCCGTCGCTCATCTGGGATCCGCCGCTCGGCGTCCCCCTCAGTTCGCCTGCCCGTCTCCGGTGTCCGGCTCGCCGCCGGCCTCGTGCGCCCCGCCGAGCAGCCGCGCGGCGTCGGTCCGGCCGCGTCGGGTGCCACTCTGGTAGGAGCTCATCATCCGGCGCACCTGCTCGGGCGGGCGTACCGGGTCGTCGTCCTCGTCGATGTCCTCAGTGGAGGACTCACTGCGCAGCTCGGGTACGAGGCTCGCCTGGCGCACCCGGACCGGCAGGCCGGAGCCGGTTTGCGCCGCTGCGCCGTCGTCCGCCGCCGCGTCGGCGGAGGCCACCGCGGGCGGAGCGGCCGCCGTCGCGCCGGCCGGGTCCGCCGCGGGCTGGCGCTTGCGGGTACGCGCCGGCAACCCGGACGGGGTGAGGTTCGGCGCCTCGGTCGTGGTGTCCGCCGGGTCGAGCGAAGTGTCGGACTCCTCGGGGGCCTCCGCCGTGGCCACCGTCGCGGTCGCGACCGGCTCGGCCGCCGCCGCGCCGGATCCGGCGTCCTCCGATGCGGCCGGCGCCACCGGCACCTCCAGCGGGGACGGGCTGCCGGTGCCCGCCCGGAAGCCGCCCGACGCGTTGGGGTCCGCCCCGTCCTCGGTGACCAGCTCGACCGGGATCAGCACCACGGCCGTGGTGCCGCCGTACGCAGACTCCTTGAGCTGCACCTTCACGCCGTGCCGCTCGGTCAGCCGGCTGACCACGTACAGGCCGAGCCGGGTGGCGTTGGCCAGGTTCAGCTCGGACCGGTCCACGATACGGTCGTTGGCCGCGACCAGCTCCTCCCCGCTCATGCCGAGACCTCGGTCCTCGATCTCGATGGCGAAGCCGTTCGCAACGAGCTGGCCGCGCACCTCGACGGTGGTGTGCGGGGGTGAGAAGGACAGGCCGTTCTCGATCAGCTCGGCCAGCAGGTGGATGACGTCGCCGACGGCGCGGCCGGTCAGCGACACCGGACCGAGCGGCAGCACGTTCACCCGGGTGTAGTCCTCGACCTCGGCCACCGCGCCGCGGACCACGTCCACCATCGGCACGTTCCGCCGCCAGGCCCGGCCAGGCGTGGAGCCGGAGAGGACGATCAGGTTCTCCGCGTTTCGCCGCATCCGCGTCGCCAGGTGGTCGACGCGGAACAGGTCCTCCAACTCCTCCGCGTCGTGTTCCCGGCGCTCCATCGCGTCGAGCAGGGTGAGCTGACGGTGGACCAGCGCCTGGGTCCGCCGGGCCAGGCTGAGGAAGACCTCGCGGACGCTGCGGCGCAGCTCGGCCTGCTCGACGGCGGTCCGGATGGCGGTCTCCTGCACGGCGTTGAACGCCTTGCCGACCTGCCCGATCTCGTCGTCACCGAACTCCAGCGGGGGCGCCTCCCGGGCGACGTCGACCTCCTCGCCGTGGCCCAGCCGCTCCACCACGCCCGGCAGCCGCTCGTTGGCCAGCCGGAACGCGGCCTCGCGCAGCCGCTCGAGCTGCCGGACCAACGCCCGCGCGGTGGTGATCGAGACCACGATGGACGCGATGACAGCGATGAGGCCGAGGCCCGCGGCGAGCACCATGCGGACGATCACCCAGACGGCCACCGGGGTGGCCCGGCCGACGAGCGCGTCGCCGGCGGCCAGCACCGTGGCCTCCTGCTGGTCCAGCGCCGGCGTGATGGCCGCCTGCCACTCGCCGGCCTCCACCGGCAGCGGACGGTCCGGCCGCCCGTCCTTCACGAGCCGGTCCTCGATCGCTCGGAGGCGGGTGAAGGACGGGTCCTCCGTCATCCGCACGTACCGGTCCCGGTCGGCGGCCGGCAGCTCGGCGATCGCCTCGGAGGCGAGGAACCGTTGCGCCCCGACCAGCCGGGCGAACAGCGCATATTCCTGGTCGGTGATCCGGCCGGCCGCCGCCACGCCGGCGTAGAGGGCGTCCTCCTGGGACATCAGCTCGCGCACCCGCACCAGCTGGGTGAGGGTCGAGGTGTCCTTGGCGATCTCCTCGTCGTCGAGCTTGCCCAGTGAGGCGTACATCCGGAAGAGCGAATCCAGGACGCGGCTGTAGGCGGCCGCGGCAGCTCCCCGATCGATGGAGCGGCCGGCCACCTCGTCGCGAACCGGGCCCAGGGAATCGAGCTGGTTGGCCACCTCGTCGATCCGCTGCATCAGCTCGTCGCTGGCGGCTGCCCGGGCCCGCCAGGAGCGGGCGGACTCCACGAAGGTGGCCGCCAGCTGCTCACTGCGCTGGCGCTGCTCGCGCAACTGCACGGCCTGCTTCGGCGAGGGCTGACCGAGATACGCCACCGACATCCGACGTTCCTGCTGCAGCGCCGTACGCAGCGGCTCGCTCGGCTCGGCGATCTGGGCGTCGAACGTCTGCACGCCGAGGACGTTCAGTCCGTCCTGAAGGGTCACCCAGGCCGCGAACGCCCAGAGCGCAACGAGCGAGACCAGCAGGGCCACAACCTTGGTGCGCAAGCGTGTACTGCGGGAACCCATCACACCGTCCCTGGCTGATCCTGACTGACGTCTCGGGGTTGGCCGAAACGCTCGAAGCCGGCCCTGGCGCACGCTAGCAGTGTCCCGAACCTCACTCAAGAAGTGTCGATCAAGAGATGGCGGGAACTGACGAACCGACCCCGGCCACGCGGTGAAGACGCTCACCCGCCAGCTTCCGCGCGGCGACGACGGCAGCCCGTACGATCAGCGGCGGATGGTAGAGATCCTTGTCGTGCCACAGTGGTGGATGCTGGGTGGCGGCTGCCACCTGCAGGTGACCGACCGCTCGGGCGAGCGCGACATCCGTCTCCGGCCGGGGGCGCCCTGCCATCAGCACCTGCACGGCGTAGGCGGTCTCCTCGGCCGTGCCGCCCCAGCGTCCCCAGGATCCATCGGCGTGCTGGCTCTCGAGCACCCCGTCGACCGCCCGCTCGACCGCCGGCGCCACCTGCCGTTCAGCGTGAGTGCTGAGGGCGGACACCGCCGAGGCGGTGGCGTAGTAGGGGGAGGCGTGCCAGCGGTCCGACCAGGAACCGTCCGGGCGCTGCTGGTCGAGGAGCCAGCGGGCCACCCGGCGGGCCGCCGACACCGCCCGGACGTCGGTCCCACCCGCCGGCCGGCCGAGCGCTTCCAGCACGTGGGCGTTGGTGCTGACCGACGCCCCGTCCTCCCCCTGCCAGGTGCAGAAGTGCGTGCCGAGGTCGTACCGGAACAGGCAGGACGGGTCGACCGGGCAGCCGACCGCCGCCAGGGCGTACAGGCTCGCCGCGGTGGTGTCGGCGTCGGCGGGCAGGCCGGGGCCGGTCGCGGCGCCCTCCGGGCCCAGTGCCTCCCGCAGTCCGGCGGCGAATGGTGTCACCATCGGCACCGGCACGCCGGCGCGGACCAGCGTGCTGAGCACCCAGGACCGTTCAAAGACCGTGATCGGCGTGGCGCAGGGGACCGGGCCTTGACAGTCGGCCACCACCCGATCGAGGAAGTGGACGGCGGGGTGTCGGCGCCCGTCCGGTGCGCCGAGCCACGCGGCGGTCGCGGCCGGAGAGGCGCCGACGGCACCTGGCGGGGTGGGCACCACGGACGGGAGACGCTCGGCGGCGGGGCCGAGGACCTCCAGGGCGTGGAGCAGCTTCTGCGGGACCGGGGAACCGGAGTGGACGAGCCGCCGGACCGCGTCCAGCCGGCGACGTCCCATGCCGGCGGGCATCGGCGGGTGGACCCCCCGCCAGGCGGCCAGTTCCTCGGGTGGGTCGGCCAGACGCTCGCCGATCCGCTCCACCAGCGCCGGGACGATCAGATCGCACGCCGGCAGGTCGGGCGTCGGGAAGGCCGCCGGACCGGCCAGCGGGTCCAGCAGCAGGCGTAGGGACCGGTCGACCGCGTGCAGCACGCCTTCGCGGGACCAGCCGGCCGGCGCGTCCCGGTCCAGCGTCGCCAGCAACCCGTCCACGGCGCTCAGCGTGGGCACCAGGGCGTAGCCCTCGGGCCCGCCCCAGCCGCCGTCGACGCGCTGCCCCGCCAGCAGGAAGCGGATCCGCTCGGCGTGGTAGCTCAGCCAGGGCGCCAACGCGACCAGTCGGGCCGTCTCGTAAGGCGACGCGGACGAACGACCCGAGGGCGCCGCGACCACGTCCGCGATCAGGCGGGAGACCGCACCCGCGGGTTCGGAGGGATCCGGCACGCCCTCGGCCCGGGCGTCGTCCCCCGCCGACAACGTCGGGCTCATACGATGCCCCAGAAGTCGGTGAACCGGTAGAACCCGCTGGCGTACCCGAGTTGGCGGGTGAGGTAGGCCGCCTCCCGCGGGACGTCCGGACGCAGCTCGTCGATGAGCCCGGTGGCTTGCCGCACCTGGTCGGCGAGTTCCTGGTCGACGACCGACCGGTCCTCGACCAGCATCAGGGCGTTCAGGTCCCCCCAGCGCAGGTCCCGCTCGTAGCTGGCCAGGTCGTTGACCAGTCGCAGTGCCCGTTGCACCGCGTCGCTGGCGGCCACCAGCCGATCGAGGAGGGCGTGCGCCTGCGGCCCGCCGACGCCGGCCCAGTGGGTCACGTTGACCATGGTGGAGGCCAGGTTGTCGGCGTTGGCCAGGTACTCGTCCAGCCCGGGGCGGTGGGCATCCGCACGCCAGTGCCACTCCCGGCGCATCGCGACCAGCGTCCGGTCGACCGCGTCCCGCCACACCCCGTGCATCGTGGCGAACGCGGGCCCGGCGGCCAGTTCCACGCGCAACTCGGCGAGGAACCGGCCGAGTGGGTCGTCCGGCTCGGCCGACCCGCCGTCGGCAACCGCCCGCTGACGTCGCACCAGCAGGTCGAGGTCGACAGCGGAGCCCATCTCGTGATCCACCTGCCAGTCCAGCGCGAAGCACCACAACACGGAGCGGTTGGCGAGCCGCAGTTCCGCGGCGTCGCACCAGGGTGCGCTGAAGGCCATCGTCAGGGCGATGCTGCTGGCCAGGGCGGCGTCGAAGGGTTCGGCGCCGAAGAGATCCGCTTGCTCCGTCATGCAGCGCTGCAGGTCACGCTGTCCCTGCGCGGCGAGGGCGCAGACGCGCCCGTGCTCGAACGCCTCCCGCAGCTCCCCGGTTCCGGCGCTGACGGATGCCAGTGGGCTCACGCCGGTACCCGTTCGCGGTGCGGCGTGATCACCATCGACACCCGCTCCCGCGGTCGCAGCGACGCGGCGAGCTGCGGATTCGGCATGCCGGGAGTGCGTAACCGGTACCGGAACCGGCTGAACAGCGTCGCCACGATCAGCGGGGCCTCCAACTGGAACAGGTACTGTCCGATGCACTGGTGGGCGCCACCACCGAACGGGTAGTAGGCGTACCGGTGGGATCGCCGTGGCCGGTCGGGCGCGAACCGCTCCGGGTCGAAGACGTTCGCCCGCTCCCAGAACCGGGCCAGCCGCTGGGTGACGTACGGGCTGAGGATCACGGTGCCGCCGGCGCGGATCCGGGTGTCGCCGATGACGTCGTCGGCGATGGCCGTCCGGGGCACGAGCCAGCCCGACGGGAACGTCCGCAGCAGCTCGTCGAGCACCATCCGGGTGTAGTGGAGCTGCCCGAGCTGCTCGCGGCTGATCACGTCGCCCGGGCCCACCACCCGGTCGATCTCCTCATAGAGCCTGGCGGCGATGTCGGGAAGCTGTTCCAGCAGCGGGAAGAGCCAGGTGAGCACCACGTACGTGGTTTCCGTGGTGGTGGCGAACATGGACACGAGATCGTCGCGGACCCGCTGCTCGGACAGTTCCCGCCCGTCGGCGTCCCGGGCCCGCGCCAGCGCGGCCAGGATGTCGTCCCCGCCGTCCGGGTGTGCCCGCTCGGCGCGCACCAGCGGCAGCAGGATGTCGTCGATGTTGCGTACCGCCTGGCGGAAGGCCCGGTCCCCGGGCATCGGCACGGCCTCCGGCAGGAACGGGGCGAGCAGCCGGAACCGGAGCGCGGTCGCCACGGTGTCCTGCTCGCGGACCACCCGGACGCCGTCGGCGACCCCGATCTTGTCACCGAAGAAGACCCGGATGACCGCCTGGCAGATGATCCGGGAGAGTTCCGTCGCGGCGTCCACCGGGCTGCCCTCGCGGGCCGGCCCGGCCAGCTCGTCGACGGCCTCGCTGATCGCCCGGCTCAGGTCCTCGACCACGACGTCGATCCGTTTGGCGGTGAAATGCGGCTGGAGCCGCCGGCGGCTGTCCTCCCACGCCGGGCCCTCGGAGAGGATGCCGTCTCCGGCCAGCTTGCGGACGGACTTCCACATCATGCTGTTGCCGGCGCGGGTGTAGTTGGCGGCGTTGTCCCGCAGCACGTGCTGGACGTGGGCGGGCTCGGCGACCAGGTAGGGGCGGATCGTGCCGAGGTTGAGCTGGACGACCTGGCCCGGTGCCCCGTCGGCGAGCGCGACCAGGGTGCCCAGCGGGTCCCGCAGCAGCCCGCGGACCGTACGACGTAGGGGTGCGATGCGCGGTCGGCCGGCCGCGCCCCGAGGATTGGCTGCCTCAGCCATGGGTCACCTGCACGGAATCCTCCTTCGGACACTCACTCACGAACCGCAACGGCCCGCTCACTCGTGGTGTGCGGACCTTCGGGAGAGCATGCCATCGAGTGGGCTGATCTTTCCAGAGCGGAAACGAAATCGTTTCGGGATGCCACGCCCTCCACGATGGATGGATGGATGGGCCGGGGCGGAACGATCCGGTGGGCTCGGTCGCCGGGTGCGGTTGGTCCACGTGAGCCCTCCGGGGCAACTCAGTGTTGCGACGCGCCGATGACCCGTGACGTCGCCGCCGAGCATGCCAGGCGGGAGGCATGAGTAGAAGACGGGACGGGAAAATATTTCACTAGTGAACATTCCCACAGTCGATAATGGACCGGCCAGAAATGCTCAGCCGGAAAGGTCCCGCAGGTAACGCCATTCGGCACCGACCGTGCGGTAGCCCAGGCGGCGGTTGATGGCGAGCATCGCGTCGTTGCCGGCGTCGTTGGTCGTGACCGCGTACCGGTGACCGGTCCGTCGCGCCCGGTGCAGCGAGGCGAGTTTGACCAACCCGGCCAGGCCGGCCCGGCGGTGGCTGGGCCGGGTGCCGGTCATCCCGGACTGGTAGCCGTCGCCGCCGTCGGTCAGGGCGACACTGAACGCCACCACCACACCGTCCACCATGGCCATCGACGTCAGCTCCCGGTCCAGATCCGGGCGGTGCCAGTAGGCGGCCAGCCAGTCGGGATAGCTGATGTCGTCCATCGGCGCGTCGCCCGGCTCGTCGGCGGCGGCAGCCAGGTCCGCCTCGTACACCGGGCGCGGGTCGGCCAGGTCGGCCGCCGTGACCAGCTCCACGCCGGGCGCCGCCGGCAGGTCGGGCAGCGTCGCCGTGGCCAGCTCCAGGCGCAGCTGCAGGGCCTGCCGGCTGCGCCGGTAACCCCGCCGCTCGGCGAAGGCCACCGCCACCGGGTCGTCGGCCACCTTCGCGTACGCCGTGACCACACCCAACCCGGCGAGGCGGCGCTCGGCGGCGGCCAGTAGCGCGGCGCCCGCGCCCCGGCCGCGCCGCCCCGGGTGCACGCTGACGTTGGCGAAGCCCAGCCCCGGCTCCGCGCTCTCGTGCAGCAGCCCGGTACGGGCGACACCCAGCGGCTCGCCGGCCGACTCCGACCGGGAGTCGTCCTCGGCGACCAGCAGCGCGTACCGCTCGGCGGCCGGGGCGGAGGCCGCCTGCCACGCGATCAGCTCCGGGGTGACCAGCTGGTACGGCGCGGCGGCGCGGAGCACCCCGGCGACGGCGGGGGCGTCGGCGGGCCGGAAGGGACGGACCGTGAGCGACATGGCGGGGAAGCTATCCGGGGCCGCGGTGCCGGGGCGACCGCATTTCACCCGCCACGACGCGGACGGCGGGCGCGGAGAACCCGGGCACGGCACCGCCCCCTGTGCCAAGCTTCGGGCATGGACGACAAGACCATCCTGAACCGGATCACCGAACTCGTCGACGAGGAGCACCGGCTGCGCGCGGCCGCGCAGGAGAACGAGGCCGGCACCGACGACGAGGCGCGGGAGCGCCTGCGGGCGCTGGAGGAGTCCCTCGACCAGTGCTGGGACCTGCTGCGCCGCCGGCGGGCGGCCCGCCAGGCGCACGGCGACCCGGACGCCCAGGGTGAGCGACCGCTCTCGGAGGTCGAGCGCTACCTCCAGTGACCGACCGCGCCCGCGTCCGGGCGCGGACACCGGACCCACGCGGTCGCGTCCCGGGCGGGAGGACCCCGCCCGGGACGCGCCGCGCTCAGCGGATCCCCGCCTCCCGCAGCAGCAGCCCGGTCAGCTCGGCCGGGTCGGCCGCCGCGTCGGGCAGCCCCCGGGCGGCGAACCAGGTGCCGACCACCCGGACGTCCCGGGTGAGGAACTCCGGCCCCTGCGGGTTGGCCACCACGTCGACCACCTGCGGCAGATCGATCATGACCAGCCGCCCCCCGTGCACCAGCAGGTTGTACGGGGACAGGTCGCCGTGCGCGTACCCGGCCCGGGCCAGCACGACCAGCGCGTCGACCAGTTGCTCCCACAGGTCGCGCAGCTCGGCAGCGTCGGGGCGGAGTTGGGCCAGCCGCGGCGCGGCCTGCCCCTCCTCAGCGTCCCCGACGAACTCCAGCATCAGCTCGGTGCCGAGCAGCTGCACCGGGTACGGCACGGCGATCCGCCCGGAGGCAGCGCCGATCTCCCAGAGCCGGGCCAGGGCACCGAACTCGGCCGCCGCCCACTGCCCGGCGATCATCTGCCGGCCGAACGCGGTCCGCCCGGCCATCGCCCGCATCTCCCGGGACCGGCGGACCCGACGCCCCTCCAGGTAGCCGGCGTCCCGGTGGAAGAGCCGGTGCTGGGCGTCCCGGTAGCGCTTGGCCGCCAGCAGGCAGGAGCGGTCGGTGCCCGGCACGGCTCGACGGACCAGGTGGACGTCTGCCTCCTTGCCGGTCTTCAGCACGCCGAGCTCGGTGTCCTTCGCGGCCAGCTCGGTGACCAGCCACTCGGGATGGGGTTCGGGCCCGTGCACGGCCTCGTCCCAGGAGGACCAGCCGTCCTCGGGAGCCGGCTCGTCGTCGGGTTCGGCGAGGACCGGCTCGGCGTGCCGGCCCCGCTTCAGGAAGTACGGTTCGTCGTCGTCGAAGCGGCTCTTGCCGCGGCCACGGCGCTGCGGCGCCGGGAAGTCGTGTTCACGCACGGGTGGGTTGATCCTTCGATCGAGGCTGGTGGAGGCAGGCGGAAAGACCCTGCAAAGACGGCCATGACCGACCTCCTCTCCTCGACCGGGCGCCGCCCGGCTGCGCCATCGCGCGGCCCCATGCTCACCGGCCGGCCCGGACGGGTCAACCGAATTAACCGGGGCGCGGCGCCTGCGGTCAGCCGGCCAGCACGGTGGCCACCGCCGCGATCAGCCCGTCCACGGTGCGGGTGGGCGCGAACCGGTTGTCCGACCAGCGCCGTCCGCGGTGCAGCCAGACGCTGGGCAGGCCGACCGCACTGGCCCCGCCGATGTCCGCCTCCGGGCTGTCCCCGATCACCCAGGCGCCGCGCAGCGGCATCCGGACCCGCTGGGCGGCGAGCGCGAAGATCCGGGGGTTGGGCTTGCTGACGCCGGCCTCCTCGGAGATCACCCAGTCAGCCACGTACCGGTCCAGGCCGGTGCGCCGGATCTTCGCCTCCTGCTGGCGGACCACGCCGTTGGTGACCACCACCGGCACCCAGCCGGCGTCCTCGGCGATCCGCAGCGCGCAGGCGACCAGTGGGTCCAGCCGGGTGTACGCCACCACCCCGTCGTGCAGCTCCTCGACCAGGTCGATGGACGGGATGGTCAGCCCGTACCGGTCCCGGATGGCGTCCGCGACGTCCCACCGGTCGGTCAGCCCGTCCGCGTCGATGGAGAGCAGCCAGTCGATGTCGGCGGGGGGCGCGCCGATGCTGTCCAGAAAGCGCTCTCCCCAGGCACGGAACGGCCTGGCGCGGTCGAGCAGGGTGTTGTCCAGGTCGAGCAGGAGCAACGGCACGCGGGAACCTTACGGGACCGAGGTGCACGACCGACAGGGGCCGAGAGCCCCCGCGCCGTCCGTCAGCCGAGCAGCGTCGTTCGGGGGAGCCCCTGGTCGGGCAGGCGGTCGCCGAGCATGGTGTGCGCGGCGCGGGTGGCCGCCAGGGCGGCCGGGTCGAGCGTCGCCACCAGCACGTCCGCTCCGGTGTCGGCGCCGCGCGCCAGCGGCCGCCCCTCCGGGTCGTACACGGCGGCGCCGCCGTTGAACCGCCACGGGTCGGCGCCGTCCACCGCGTTGGCGAAGACGACGTACATGGTGTTGTCCAGGGCGCGGGCGGCGTAGTACAGGTCGCGCCGGTGCGCCGAGCCGGCCAGGTAGCCGCTCGGGCAGAGGTAGCCGTGGGCGCCGTCGTCGGCGGCCGCGCGGCCGTGCTCCGGGAAGCAGCCGTCGTAGCAGATGCCGAGGCCGAACCGCCAGTCGTCGACCAGCAGGGTGGCGCCGCGCCGGCCCGCGTCGAACAGCTCGCGCTCCCCGCTCCAGAGCTGCTGCTTGTCGTACGCCGCGTGCACCGCGCCGGTCGGGTCGACCACCAGAGCGGAGATCGTGCGCCGCCGGTCGGGGTGCCGCACGGCCGCCCCGACCACCACGGTCGTCCCGCCGTCCCGTGCGGCCGCCCGCAGCGGGTCCAGCCGGGGGTCGTCGACCCGGCCGTGCGGATCGGCGGCCACGTCGGTGCCGGCGGGGTCGGCGGCCAGGGTCGGCGGGTGGTACGCCGGCAGGTACAGCTCCGGCAGCACCACGACGCGGGCGTCGCCGGCCCGGCCGACGAGCCGCGCGGCCTCGACGGCGTTGCCGGCGACGTCGCCGGGGACCGGCGTGGCCTGCACGGCGGCCACGGTCAGCGGACGGGCGGGAAGGGGTGCGGCCTGGGTCACCGGGCGATCCTAACCGCATCACCCGGCCCGGATGATCATGCGAACCGCATCTCAAGCCGTACGTACGGTTTGCGTCAGCCGGGGGTACCTGGGACGATCGGTGCGTGCCCAGAGTAAGTCAGGACCAGCTCGACGCGCGCCGGCAGGAGATCCTGGCCGCGGCCCGGGCGTGTTTCGCCCGGCACGGCTACGAGGGCGCCACCGTCCGCCGCCTGGAGGAGGCCACCGGGCTGTCCCGCGGCGCCATCTTCCACCATTTCCGGGACAAGGACTCCCTCTTCCTCGCCGTGGCCGAGGACGACGCCGCCGTGATGGTGGAGACCGTCGCCCGCAACGGCCTGGTCCAGGTGATGCGGGACCTGCTCGCCCGGGCGGTCTCCCCGGACACCACCGGCTGGCTGGGCAGCCAGCTGGAGGTCTCCCGGCGGCTGCGCACCGACCCGGCGTTCGCCAAGCGCTGGGCGGAACGCTCGGCAGCGATCGCCGAGGCCACCCGCGAGCGCCTGCTCCGCCAGCGGGAGGCCGGGGTGCTCCGCGACGACGTACCGATCGACGTGCTGGCCCAGTTCCTGGAGCTGGCGTACGACGGGCTGGTGCTGCACCTGGCGATGGGCCGCCCGGCCGGCGACCTGGGCCGGGTGCTCGACCTGGTCGAGGAGGCCGTCCGCCGGCACTGACCGACCGCTCGGCCTACCCGCCACCCCGGCCCACGGGCGGCATCTCAGTCTGGTAACTCGGCCGGCGGGCCGGATCCACCCTGGCGGGGCTGCTCCACACTGAAGCCGCGATTCCCCTCGCGGTACAGGAGCAGGCCATGACGGTGCTGGCGTCGTCGGGTGACACCTGGGGCATCCCAGGCCCCGTCTTCCTCACGATCTATGTCGCGGCGGCGGCCGCGATCCTCCTAACCTGTGCAGTCCACCGGCACCTGGTGCGCCGTGGGCGGACCCCGAAGGATCCGGTCGACGCCGAGTCGGCGGCCTACCTCAGCGGCGGTGAGCAGCTGGCACTCTGGACCGCGCTCGCCGGGCTGCACCGGGCGGGTGTGGTCGGCGTGCGGGCCAGAGGGCGGCTGGAGTCGACGGGCTACGCGAGCACCGGGATGACGCCGCTGGAGCAGGCCCTCCACCGGGCCGCCGCCCGAGGGGCGCGAACCCGCGACCTGCGCATCGACCCGCAGGTCGCGAGAGCACTGACCGGACTACGTCAGAGCCTCGAACAGCGGGGGCTGCTCGTCAGCCAGCGACAGCGCCGGTTCGCCCGGGCCGGGGTGCTGGCCCTGGCGGTGCTGCTGGTGGTCGGTCTGGTTCGGGTCGTGGCGGGGCTGTCGGCCGGTCACCCGACGGGATATCTGATCCTCAGCGTGCTGGCGCTCGGCCTGCTGCTGATCGTGCTGTGGCCACTCCCGAACGGCACCCGGGCCGGGCACCTCGCCCTGACCGGGCTGCGACAGAAGCACACGTACCTCTCCCCCGCCGCCCGTCCCGCGTACACCACCTACGGCAGCGCGGAGGCCGCGATGGGGGTGGCGCTCTTCGGCACCGCGTCACTCTGGGTCCTTGACGCGGAGTTCGCCGAGCAGGCCCAGGTCAAGTACCAGGCTCTGGCGGGCAGCGGCTACTCCTCCGGATACGGCGGCTCGTCCGGTGGAGGGGGCAGCTCCTGCGGCACCGGGGGCAGCTCCTGCGGCGGCGGCGGGGGCGGGGGCTGCGGCGGAGGTGGGTGCGGCGGATGAGTGGGCCGAGCGGGGTCGGCATCGGGTGGC
Organism: Micromonospora sp. NPDC005806; assembly: GCF_042871425.1. NCBI lineage: Bacteria > Bacillati > Actinomycetota > Actinomycetes > Micromonosporales > Micromonosporaceae > Micromonospora > Micromonospora sp. NPDC005806. The sequence continues at coordinate 18,409 of NZ_JBIAIL010000040.1, forward strand.
GGCCGGAGATCGCCGGCTTCGTCGCCGACCTGCCCGGGCTGCGCTTCGTCGAGGTGGTCGCGGAGACGGTCGCCTCGGCCGGGCCCCTCCCGGACGGGCTCGCCGAGCTGCGCGGGCGCGGCGTCACGGTCGTACCGCACGGGGTGAAGCTCTCCCTCGGCGGCGCGGAACCGGTCGACCCGGCCCGGGTGGCGCACCTGGCCCGGGTGGCCGCAGCGGTGGACGCGCCGCTGGTCAGCGAGCACATCGCGTTCGTCCGGGCCGGCGGCGTGGAAGCCGGCCACCTGCTGCCGCTGCCACGCAGCCGGGAGGCGGTCGCCGCAGTGGTGGCGAACGTCCGGCGAGCCCAGGCGGAACTGCCGGTGCCGCTCGCGCTGGAACCGATCGCGGCGCTGTTCGACTGGCCGGACGACGAGCTGGACGAGGCCGACTTCCTCACCGAGATCCTCGACGCCACCGGGGCGCTGCTGCTGCTCGACATCGCCAACGTGCACGCCAACGCCCGCAACCGCGGCGGCGACCCCCGCACCCTGCTGGACCGGATCCCGCTGGACCGGATCGCCTACGTCCACGTGGCCGGCGGCGCGGAACAGGGCGGCTTCTACCACGACACGCACACTGATCCGGTCCCCGCCGAGGTGCTCGACCTGGTCCGCGAGCTGTGCACCCGGCACCGGCCCCCGGCGCTGCTGCTGGAACGCGACGGCCACTACCCGCCCGCCGCCGAGCTGCGCGGGGAACTCGACGCGCTGGCGGCCGCGTCCGGCTTCCCGGTGGTCACGTGACCGGCCGCCCCGACCGGCCGACCTCGGCCGGGCCGGGCGGCACCCTCGCCGCCCGGCAGGCGGAGCTGGTCGCCGCGCTGGTCGCCGGTGGTCCGCTGCCACCCGGGTTCGCCCCGGCGCCGGTGGCGGCGGCACGCCGCGCGCTGCTGCGCAAGCGGGCCGGCGACGTGGCGCGGCACTGGCCGTTGCTCGCCGCCGGCCTCGGCGCCGGCTGGCCGAACACCTTCGCCAGCTGGGCCGCGGGACGCCCCACCAACGGGTCGCTGCGCGACGGCTGGGACCTGGCCCGGGAGCTGCGGGACCACGGCACGCTGCCGCCGCTGGGCGCCGAGGAGTTGGCCACCCGCGACGCCACCGCCCGCTACGACGGCCGCACCCCGCCCCGGCCCCGCCGGCTGCCGGCCGTCGCCCGGGCCGGCGGCGCCGTCGCGGTGCAGGTCGCCGGCCGGGTACGCCTGCTCCGCCCGGGCCACCGCTGAGCTTCGCTGGCACGGCGTCCCGGCGTACGGCAGGATCGGCCTCATGGATCTCGGACTCGCCGACCGGGTGTACGTGCTGACCGGCGCCTCCCGTGGCCTCGGCTTCGCCGCCGCCCAACAGCTCGTCGCCGACGGTGCCCGGGTGGTGCTCTCGGCCCGCGTGCCCGAGCAGGTGGCCGCGGCGGTCGAGGCGCTCGGCGGGGCGGAGCGGGCGATCGGGCTGACCGCCGACCTGACCGACCCGGGTACCCCGGAGCGACTGGTGCTCGCGGCCCGCGAACAGTTCGGGCGGCTGGACGGGGCGCTCGTCTCGGTGGGCGGGCCACCCAGGGGCACCGCCGCCCAGATCAGCGACGAGCAGTGGCGGGAGTCCTTCGAGACGGTCTTCCTGGGCAGCGTCCGCATCGTCCGTACGGTGGCCGCCGCGCTCACCGACGGCGGCGCGATCGGGCTGGTCCTGTCCACGTCGGCGCGGGAGCCGCTGCCCGGGCTCGGCATCTCCAACGCCCTGCGCCCCGGTCTGACGGGGGTGGCCAAGGACGTCGCCGACGAGTACGGCCCGCGCGGCGTCCGAGTGTTCGGTCTGCTGCCCGGGCGGATCATGACCGACCGGAACCGGGAGTTGTTCGCCGCCGCCGGTGATCCGGAGCGGGCCCGGGCCGAGGCGGAGGCGTCGATCCCGCTGCGCCGGATCGGCGAGCCGGCCGAGTTCGGCCGGGTGGCCGCCTTCCTGCTCTCCCCCGCCGCCGGCTACGTCACCGGGGTGACCGTGCCGGTCGACGGCGGCGCGCTGCGCGGCCTGTGACCGCGGCCGAGCCGGGCCGGGCGGGCCTGCCGCCGGCCGCGCGGCGGTATCCCCGGCCGACGAAGGAGCAGCTGGCAGCGGCGGCCGACAAGCTCCTGCCGGACGTGATCGCGCCCGGGCTGGACGTGCTCTTCGTCGGGATCAACCCGGGGCTGTGGTCGGCGGCGACCGGCTGGAACTTCGCCCGGCCGGGCAACCGGTTCTGGCCGGCCCTGCACCGGGGCGGCTTCACCCCGCGCCAGCTGCACCCCAGCGAGCAGGACGAACTGCCCGGCCTCGGCCTCGGCATCACCAACCTGGTGGCCCGGGCCACCGCCCGGGCCGACGAGCTGACCGCCGAGGAACTCGTCGAGGGCGCCGAACTGCTGACCGGCAAGGTCGAGCGGTACCGGCCCCGCTGGGTGGCGGTGGTCGGGGTGACCGCCTACCGGATCGGCTTCGCCCGACCCAAGGCCGGCTTCGGCGCGCAGCCGGAGCGGCTCGGACCCGCGCGGCTCTGGGTGCTGCCCAACCCGAGCGGGTTGAACGCCCACTTCACCCCGGAGACGCTCGGTGCCGCCTTCGGCGAGCTGCGCGCCGCCGCGAGCGCCTAGTTGGCAGCCGCGGGCGGCAGCGCCTCCTGCGCCACGTACGTGCCGAGCGGCACGGTGGTGACGACCTGCTCCGGCTGGTCGGCCTCGGCGTACGGGGTGGGCGAGTCGGTGACCGCGAACTGGGTGCGGTAGAGCTCGGCGTAGAGGCCGCCGACGGCGACCAACTCCTCGTGCCGGCCACGCTCGACGATCCGTCCCTCGTCGAGGACGAGGATCTGGTCGGCGTCGCGGACGGTGGAGAGCCGGTGCGCGATCACCAGCGCGGTACGCCCGGTCAGCGCCACGGACAGCGCCCGCTGTACCGCCGCCTCGCTCTCCGAGTCCAGGTGCGCGGTGGCCTCGTCGAGGATGACGATCGACGGGGCCTTGAGCAGCAGCCGGGCGATGGCGATGCGCTGCTTCTCGCCGCCGGAGAAGCGGTAGCCGCGCTCGCCGACCGTGGTGTCCAGGCCGTCGGGCAGGGAGCGGACCAGGTCGGCGACCTGCGCCCCGGCCAGCGCGGCCCAGATCTCGTCGTCGGTGGCGTCCGGCTTGGCGTAGCGCAGGTTCTCCCGGATGGTCTCGTGGAACAGGTGGGAATCCTGGGTGACCACGCCGATCTCGTCGCGCAGTGACGCGAGGGTGGCGTCCCGGACGTCCACGCCGCCGACGAGCACCTGCCCGTCGGAGACGTCGTAGATCCGGGAGATCAGCATGGACAGCGTCGACTTGCCGGCGCCGGAGGGACCGACCAGGGCGACCATCTGCCCCGGCTCGACGCCGAACGAGACGCCCTTGAGCACCGGCTCGTTGACCGTACGGTCCAGCGTGGCGACCTCCTCCAGGGAGGCCAGCGACACCTCGGCGGCGCTCGGGTAGCGGAACCGCACGTCGCGGAACTCGACCCGGCCGCTGCCCCGGGGCACCGGCACGGCGTCGGGCTTCTCCTCGATGCCGGGGCGCAGGTCGAGCACCTCGAAGACCCGGTCGAAGGAGACCAGCGCGCTCATCACGTCGACCCGGACGTTGGAGAGCGCGGTGAGCGGCCCGTAGAGCCGGGTGAGCAGCAGCGCGAGCTTGACCACGGTGCCGGCGCTGACCGCGCCGGTGACGGCGAGCCACCCGCCCAGGCCGTACGTCAGGGCCTGCGCGAGGGAGGCGACCAGCAGCATCGCCACGAAGAACGTCCGCGAGTACATGGCGGACTGGATGCCGATGTCCCGGACCCGCTCCGCGCGGCCGGCGAACCGGGCCGCCTCCATCTCCGGCGAGCCGAAGAGCTTGACCAGCAGCGCGCCGGCCACGCCGAACCGCTCGGTCATCGTCGCGTTCATCTTCGCGTCGAGGTTGTACGACTCGCGGGTGATCTCGGCGAGCCGCCGGCCGACCCGGCGGGCGGGGATGATGAAGATCGGCAGCAGCACCAGCGCCAGCAGGGTGATCTGCCAGGAGAGGATGAGCATCGCACCGGCGGTGAGCACCAACTGGATGACGTTGCTGACCACCCCGGACAGGGTGGAGGTGAACGCCCGCTGGGCCCCGAGCACGTCGTTGTTGAGCCGGCTGACCAGCGCACCGGTCTGGGTACGGGTGAAGAACTGCAGCGGCATCCGCTGGACGTGGTCATAGACCCGGGTCCGCAGGTCGAGGATGATGCCCTCCCCGATCCGGGCCGAATACCACCGCTGGGCCAGGGAGAAGAGCGCGTCGGCGACGGCCAACGCGGCGATGATCAGGGCGAGCCGGACCACCGTCGAGCGCGCGTCGGGGCCACCCTTGGCGATCGCGTCGATGACGTCACCGGCGAGCAGCGGGGTGGCCACCCCGACCACCGCGGCGATCACCACGGTGATCAGGAAGATCACGATGTCGCGCCGGTACGGCTGGGCGAACGCGACGATCCGTTTGGCGGTGCCGCGCTTGAGCTGGTGGGTGGAGACCTGATCGCGATCGCGCATCGACCGGAGCATGCTCCAGCCGGCCATGCCGCCACCGGCCATGTGGTTGGACACTCGTCACCTCCGGGTCGTCGGGCGGCGCTGGGCCGTCGGGTCAATTCTCCCGACGACTACGACAACCTCGCGAGTAACCCGGATCTTCCCGAACGGTCCTTACTATTCTCCCCGCCCGGCCAGATCGCGCAGCCGGCGGGTCTGCGCCTCGCGCTCGACGCGCTGCTGCTCGGCGTGGGTACGCCCGGCCGCCCCGGTGAGCAGCGCCTTGATCTCCACGGTCGCGTCCCGGTTGTTGGCCAGCAGGCCGGCGGTCAGGTCCCGCACCGCGGCGTCCAGCTCGGCGTTCGGCACGACGAGGGTGGCCAGTCCGATCCGGTCCGCCTCGGCGGCATCCATCCGACGACCGGTGGCGCAGATCTCCAGGGCGCGGGAGTAGCCGACCAGCTCGACGAGGCGCTTGGTGCCGGCGAGGTCGGGGACCAGGCCGAGGGTCACCTCGGCCATGGCGAGCTTGGCGTCCTCGGCGAGCACCCGCAGGTCACACGCGAGGGCGAGCTGGAAGCCGGCGCCGATGGCGTGGCCCTGCACGGCGGCGATCGAGATCACGTCCGGTCGGTGCAGCCAGGTGAAGCCGGCCTGGAACTCGGCGATCCGCTCGGCGCACTCCTGCTCGGGCAGGGTGGCGAGCTCGGCGAAGGAGCCCGGGCCGGAGGTGCGGGCCACCGACAGGTCGAGGCCCGCGGAGAAGGACCGCCCCTCGCCGCGCACGACGACGACCCGGACGTCGCCGGGCAGCTCCCGGGAGAACTCGCTCATCGCGCGCCACATCGCCGGGGTCTGGGCGTTGAGCACGTCGGGCCGGCACAACGTGACCGTCGCGACCGGCCCGTCGCAGTCGAGTCGTACCCCGGTCGTCTCGGCGGTCACCGGACCGCCCGGGGCACGGCGCTGTTGAACGACGATGGGGGGCGGGTCACGCCTTCTTGCGGCGCCGGGCGCCGCCACGCTGCCGCAGCTGCACGCCGGACTCGGTGAGCACCCGGTGGATGAACCCGTAGGAACGGCCGGTCGAGGCCGCGAGCGAACGAATGCTCTCACCGGCGGTGTACCGCTTTACCAGGTCCTTGGCGAGCGTCTGACGCTCGGCCCCGACGATCCGGCGACCCTTCTCAGTGCTGGTGGCTGTGCCAGTGGCTGCCATGCTGATTCCTCACGTCCCAGACTGTGCGGTTCGGATACGGTCCCACCTATTAGACCGTCTCGAACGATCATGCGCCAGATATCAACTCTTCGCCAACCGACACGCTATGCAATGTCGACTTCCCGATAGAGTGATCCTTCTGACCGGCCAGTCCGGGCCAGCCGGGTGGATCATGGCGGGCGCACCGGCCGGCCGCCCCGTACGCTGCCTCCGGTGACCGACCTGCTTGCCGCGGCGGCCGGCGCCGCGCTTGTCTTCGCCGCCACCAACCTCGACGACATCGTCGTGCTCACGGTGCTCTTCGTGGCGGCGCGCGGCACCGGCCGACCCCGCCCCCGGGACATCGTCGCCGGCCAGTACCTGGGCATCGGCGCGCTGGTCGCGGCCGCAGTGGTGGCGGCCGCCGGGCTGCTGATCGTGCCCGACCCGTGGACCGGGCTGCTCGGACTGCTGCCCGTCGCGCTGGGCGTCCGCGCGCTGCTGACCCGCTCCGACGACGACCCGCCCGCCGTGGTCGGCAGCCTGCTCGGGGTGGCCGGGGTGACCATCGCCAACGGCGCCGACAACATCGCGGTGTACGTGCCGGTGTTCCGCTCCCTCGGTCCCGCCGCCGGCCTGGTCTGGCTGGTGGTCTTCGCCGCCCTGGTGGCGGTCTGGTGCACGGTCGCCGCCCTGCTCGGCGGTCACCCCCGGGTGGTGGGCCTGGTCGGTCGCGCCGGCCACTGGCTGGTCCCGGCCGTCTTCGTCGCCATCGGCGTGACCATCCTGGTCACCTCCGGCGTCCTCCCGCACCTGGCCCACCTGCTCGCCTGATCCACGGGGCGCCGGGCTCAGGCGAGTTCGACGAGTTCGAGGAGGTCGTCGCTCCAGGCGTCCTCGTCACCGTCGGGGAGCAGGATGGCGCGGTCCGGCTTGAGCGCCAGCACCGCGCCGGGGTCGTGGGTGACCAGCACGATCGCGCCCGGGTACCGGGCGATGGCGTCGAGCACCTGCTCGCGGCTGACCGGGTCGAGGTTGTTCGTCGGCTCGTCCAGCAGCAGCACGTTCGCGCCCGAGCAGACCAGGGTGGCCAGGGCCAGCCGGGTCTTCTCGCCGCCGGAGAGCACCCCGGCCGGCTTGTCCACGTCCTCGCCGGAGAAGAGGAACGCGCCGAGGATCTTGCGCAGGTCGGTGTCGGTCTGCTCCGCCGCCGCGCTGCGCATGTGCTCCAGAATCGTCCGGTCCACGTCCAGGGTCTCGTGCTCCTGGGCGTAGTAGCCGAGCCGCAGGCCATGGCCGGGGCGCACCTCGCCGGTGTCCGGGTCGAGCAGGCCGCCGAGCATCCGCAGCAGGGTGGTCTTGCCGGCGCCGTTGAGGCCGAGGATGGCCACCCGGGAGCCGCGGTCCACCGCGACGTTGACGTCGGTGAAGATCTCCAGCGACCCGTACGACTTGGACAGGCCCGAGGCGGTGAGCGGGGTCTTGCCGCACGGCGCCGGGGTGGGGAAGCGCACCTTAGCCACCTTGTCGGCGACCCGGACGTCCTCCAGGCCGGACAGCAGCTTCTCGGCCCGGCGGGCCATGTTCTGCGCGGCGACGGTCTTGGTGGCCTTGGCCCGCATCTTGTCCGCTTGGGCTTTCAGCGCGCCGGCCTTCTTCTCGGCGTTGGCCCGCTCCCGGCGGCGCCGCCGCTCGTCGGTCTCCCGCGCCTCCAGGTACGCCTTCCAGCCCAGATTGTAGATGTCGACCACGGAACGGGTGGCGTCCAGGAACCAGACCTTGTTGACCACCGCCTCCAGCAGGGATGCGTCGTGGGAGATCACGATCAGGCCGCCCTTGTGGTTGGCGAGGAAGCCGCGCAACCAGGTGATCGAGTCGGCGTCCAGGTGGTTGGTCGGCTCGTCGAGCAGCAGGATGCCGCCGCCGTTCTCGCCGGCGTCGCGGAACAGGATCCGGGCCAGCTCGATGCGGCGGCGCTGGCCGCCGGAGAGGGTGCCGATGGTCTGCGCCAGGGCCCGGTCGGGCAGGCCCAGGTTGGCGCAGATCCGGGCCGCCTCGGCCTCGGCCGCATAGCCGCCGAGGGAGGCGAACTGGTCCTCCAGGGCGCCGTAGCGGCGGACCAGCTTTTCGTCGTCGGCGCCCTCGGCGAGCTTGGCCTCCAGCTCCTTCATCTGCGCCATCAGCACGTCCAGCCCGCGGGCCGAGAGCACCCGGTCCCGCCCGGTGACCTCCAGGTCGCCGGTGCGCGGGTCCTGGGGCAGGTAGCCGATCGCGCTGCGCCGGTCGATCTGCCCGGCGTACGGCTGCCCCTCCCCCGCCAGCACCTTGAGGCTGGTGGTCTTGCCGGCGCCGTTGCGGCCGACCAGGCCGATTCGGTCACCCGGCTGCACCCGGAGGGTGGTGTCGGACAGCAGGATCCGGGAACCGGCGCGCAGTTCCATGCCGGTGGCAGTGATCATGGTGAGGTACTCGCTCTCGGGGTCCGGAAAGGCTGACTCAGGGCACGCGAAAGCGCCGGCGGGTCATGAGTTCCCGTCGGCGCGGGGCCGTTCAGCCTTCGCAGCGCAGCACGGGGGCAAGTGTACCGGGCGGCGCCTGGCGACCCCGCCGGATTACTCGGCAAGATCATCGGGTACCGAACAGGCCGTCCGGACCCGGTCCGGTACCGCAACCACCACAGACGGACAAATCGGTGATCGGGGTCAACATGGAGCTGAACGAGAACGCGCGGATCGACACCAGCCAGGTGGATGACCGGCGAGGGTCCGGCGGAGGCGGCGGGATGGGCATCCCGATCCCGATCGGCGGCGGCCGGGGCGGCATCGTGGGCATCATCATCGCCGTCCTCGTCGCCCTGATCGGCGGCGGCTTCGGGCTGAACGCGATGAACGGGGGCGGCTCCGACCAGGGCGACAACACCTCCCTGGAGCGGAAGTGCTCGGCGCAGGACGCGCTCGAGCAGCTGGACTGCCGCAACACGGCCTACGTCAACTCGATCCAGGCGTACTGGCGCACCGCCCTGCCGGAGGTCTTCGGTGAGCAGTACCGGCCGTCCAAGACCGTCTTCTTCAGCCAGAACGTGAACACCGGCTGCGGCGCGGCCGACTCCGGGGTCGGCCCGTTCTACTGCCCGGCCGACGACCTGGTCTACATCGACCTCACCTTCTACCGGCTGCTCGCCGACCAGCTCGGCGCAGAGGGCGAGTTCGCCCAGCCGTACGTGCTGGCCCACGAGTACGGCCACCACGTGCAGGACCTGCTGGGCACCGAGGCGCAGATGCGCCGCCAGCAGCAGCGCGACCCCAACAACGCCAACGCGCTGTCGGTGAAGCTGGAGCTGCAGGCCGACTGCTACGCCGGCGCCTGGGCCAAGAACGCCACCGGCACCGCCGACGAGCAGGGCCAGAAGATCTTCAAGAGCGTCACCGAGCAGGACATCCAGCAGGCGATCGACACCGCCGAGAAGATCGGCGACGACGCGATCCAGAAGCGCGCCGGCCGGCCGGTGAACCCGGACGAGTTCACCCACGGCACCTCCGAGCAGCGGAAGCAGTGGTTCACCAAGGGATACTCCACCGGCGACCCGAAGGCCTGCGACACCTTCGGCGGCACCCTCTGACGTCGCACCGGATCAGACCAGGACCCCGGCGAAACGGACACCCGGTGCCGGGGTCCTGCCGCGTAACCGAGAGGTTCGGACGGGGCCTCGGTCGGCGGGGCTTCGGGTCATCCGAGCCGCGACACCTGGTAGTGGCTGATGAACCAGGTCTCGCCGATCCGGCGCACGAGCACGCCGAGGTGAACGGCCACGACCGGCCGGTCGGTGAAGGTGAAGTCGACGCTCAGGTAGCCGAGGACGAGGTCGTCGGCGAGGCGCCGGGTCTCACGGATCTCGTACGCGGCGGTCATGCCGATCGGCTGGGAGGCGTAGTAGTCGGCGACGCCGGTGCGGCCGACGGTGTACGGGTGCAGGCCCTGGAAGATCGCGTCGTCGGTGAAGTACGACGCGACGCGATCGGGGTCGTGGGCGTCGACGGCGGACCGCCACCGGTCGAGGACGCTACCCAGAATCTCAGCCTCGGTGCTGGTCATGCTGGCCTCCGGTTATCGGGCCGGCTGACCCGGGTCGTTGGGGTGCGGTGTCAACGGAGTAACCGACTCGCGTCGCCACGCGCGCAGCGGCATCGACGCGAGGACCGTCTCCAGCTCATCCACATCTTCCGCCTGGAAAAGTCCCCAGGTACGCCACTCGCCCGGCGCCAGCGGAGGCCGCCACAGCCGCAGGAGACTACCCTGCGCCGCCAGCTCAGCCGACCGCGCCGCCTCGCGCTTGCGCATGTCGGCGACCTCGTCCTCGGACGTGCCGTCCGGCACCGTGGTGACCATGTCCACGAAAAACTCCACAGCTCATCCTCCGTTCGTCGGGCGCGCGGCATCAGGTGTTTTGCGGGGAAACTGCCCCGTACGGTGTCGCCGCTGCACCGGCAGCACCGCCACGACTGAGGTCAGTTCGCCCGCTCGGGTGCCGGGTCGCGGACCCGGATCCGTACCGCGCGGGCGGCGGCGACCGCGGCAACCAGCACCGCGTGGCGCGGCTCGGGCACGTCGAGCAGCCGGTCCGCGCGCAGCGCGGCGAGCGGAGCCAGCCGCCGGTCGACCAGCACGGTGTCCACCGCCCGCCGGTCACCGCCACAGACCAGGGCGGCCAGCGTCGCCGCCTCCGGCAGCAGCAGGCGTACGGCCAGCTCCACCGCGTCGCCCAGGGCCGCCTTCGCCTGATTGTCCCGCCGCCGGGCGAACCGCTGCTGCGACCAGCCCCCCGCGGCGGTGCGCCCCTGCACGTAGCGGGTGTCCACCTTGGAGACGACCAGGTCGGCCCCGTCGGCGACGCCGACGGCCACCGCGCCCTTGCGGGCCAACAGCAGGCCGAGCCGGCGGGCCGCGCCGGCGGCGGCCACGAACCCGGGTACGTCGGCGCTGGCCGGGGCGCCAGGCGGGGTACGCAGCTCGGCGGTGGCGCCGTCCGGAGCCGCGAGCAGCAGGCCGTACCCCTCGACGGTGGTGGTGGGCGGGCCGTGCCGGTCGGCGAAGCCCTCGACCCAGCGAGCGACGCGGGTCGGGTCGACCTCGACCCACCGACCGCCCCCGGCCGCGGGTCGGCTGCTCATGGCACGACGGTACGACACCGGACAGGGCCGGTTGCACCGGGGCGGCGGGACGCGGGAGGACCCGGACAGGGCCCTCCCGCATCCCGCGCCGGTCAGTGCAGGGTGAAGTTGCCGCTGGTCAGCGTCACCTCAGCGGTGCCGGCAACCCGGGCGCACCCGAACGCTCGCGCCAGCGCCTTCTGCTGACTTGCCGTCGGGTAAACACGGTGGTTGTACCGAAGCTGCACACAGACAGCCTGACATTGACCTATGACACTCCGGAATCCCCACATCGACGGTATCGATCTCCTCCCCACCGACGTGATCTTCTTGCAATAGAGGGTTTCCACCGACCGGCTCCGGCCCGACCGAAAGGCATCCTGTGAGCGGTGTGCGGCGACGCTGACTCCAAGTCCGTCCACCGTGGACGGGTGACGATCAGCGGTGCAGCAGTGTGGCCACGGCGAGCGCCGCGATGATGGCGCTGGACAGCAGGGCGGTGGCCCGGCGGCCGCGCCGGCCGGTGAGGGCCCGACCGATCAGCGTGCCCCCGCCGGCGATCACCAACTGCCAACTGGCCGAGGCGAGGAAGGCCCCGAGGGTGAAGAGCACCGCCGCCCGCGTATCGGACCCGGCGGCGTCACCCCGGCCCAGCACGAGGGCTCCGAAATAGACGACGGTCGCCGGGTTGAGCAGGGTCAGCGCGAGGATTGCGCCGAACGCCCGGGCCGGGCTGTCCAACCCGCCCCGGACCGGCGCGGGGCCGGCCGGCGCGGGTGGGCGCAGGGCCCGCCAAGCCCCGTGCGCGGCGAGGGCGAGCAGCACTCCGGCGGCGACCCAGCGCAACGGTCCGGCGACCGGCGCGAGCCGGCCGGCCACCGCCGCGCCGCCGAGCGCCGCGACGGCCGCGTAGAGGCCGTCGGCGGTGGCGACCCCGAGCGCGGCGGCCGCGCCGACCCGGAACGAGGTACGGGCGCTGAGCCCGAGGATGAGGACCGCGATCGCGCCGACCGGGATGGCGACGCCGTAGCCGGCCACCAGGCCGGCGAGGAACGAGGCGGTCATGCCGGCGGGCCGGAGAGCGCGACGGACCCACGCGCCGCCTGCTGTCGCCGGCCAGGCATGGCCGCCGCGACAGAGGCATGGGTACGGGTCCGTGCGTTCACGGCGGCGATTCTGCCCTTGTCGACCGACCAGGGCGAGCGAATTTGCGAGCAGACGACCGCCGGGCGGTGTGGTGGGGCCGAAGCGCCGCCGCGGCCCCACCTGTCCTATCGTGCGTCAGCCGGCGCAGTGCACGTCGACGAAATAGGTGACGTCTCCGGCCTGGTGGCTCTTCACCGACACCGGCACGGTCACCGACCCGTTCACCGGGAGGTACGTCTGCCCGTCCGCGTGTGCGGAAGCAACCGGGCAACCGGGCTGGTCCCTGACGACGATCTGGTGCTGACCCTGTTCGGCCGCCTCGACGTGGGCCTCGTGGAACGCCAGCATGCCCGGGTTGTACTCCGAGTACTTGACGTTGGAGGCGCCGTTCGTGTCGACCCACGTCGCCGCAAGCCCGTCGACCGGCTCGGCCACGCCCGGCTTCACGAAGCGGGTGTCGATCTCCACGATCCGATCCGTGCGGACCTTGAAGTTGTCGGTCTTGCTATGGCGCGGGACGAAGCAGTGCTTGTTGCCCGGGGCGCCGCAGTCCAGCAGCTCCGTCGGGCTGACCCACACCTTGTACACGCCACCGTTGTTCGGTGTGTTGTCGTACGGGTAGAGCTGGACCGTCACTCCGAGATCCTCGCCGTCGATGCCCGTCGCGTGTGCGCACCCGCCGCCGGGGACGACGTCCCGAATCACGCCCGAGCTGTCGACGGTGAACTGCCGACATGCCACACCGTCAGTGGAGAGCAGTGTCTTGCCGGACGGGTCGGTGACCTGGAACGAGTAGGTGCCGGCGGGCAGTCCCGCCGCGTCGTCGGGCGCGTTGATGCCCGGGCCACCGTTGAGGTAGACGTCCCGCTTGTCAGCGTAGATGTTGAGGTTGACCGGTACCCCGGTGGCGTCGCTGGTGAAGATGGCACCGGAGAGGGGAGTTGCCGGAGGTGCGGCGTTCGCCGGCGAGCCGGGGGCGAGAACAGCGGCGACCGGCACGGCCAGCGCGATGGCCAGAGTCCGTCTGAGCATGGGTCTCCTTCGGGCTGGGAGTCGGCGTGGCCGGACGGTGATCGCCCCGCCTGCCTGCCCGGGGAGATCGTCCCCGTCCGACGGCGAATGGGTGCTCCGCGCGGCTGCGCATCTGCCACGAAGTTACGACGGGCGGAGGTCGCGCCATCCGCAATGTCAACTTTCAGCGCATCGTCGGCCCGTTCCGCTGCCGAGGAGCTCCGATCGAGGGCGGCAGGGGCCACCTACGGCGACGATCGGATGACGAACGGTCAGGATCAGCGCCGCACAGGGACGTCGCAGGGAGTGGCCCACCGCCCAAACACGCAGCGGCCGGCCACGGCTTTCGCCGGGCCGGCCGCAGCCGAGATCGAGCTCAGACGTTGAAGCCGAGGGAGCGGAGCTGGTCGCGGCCCTCGTCGGTGATCTTGTCGGGACCCCACGGCGGCAGCCACACCCAGTTGATCCGGATGTCGTTGACCAGCCCGCCGCCCGGGCCGGTGGTCAGCGCCTGCCGGGCCTGGTCCTCGATCACGTCGGTCAGCGGGCAGGCCGCCGAGGTGAGCGTCATGTCCAGGGTCGCGACGTTCTCGTCATCGACGTGGACGCCGTACACCAGCCCCAGGTCGACCACGTTGATGCCCAGCTCGGGGTCGACGACGTCCTTCATCGCCTCCTCGATGTCGCCGATCGCGGCCTTGCCGGCCGGAGCGACCCCGCCGGTGGCCGGCGTCGCCGCGCCGTCGGTCGCCACGGCGCCGGCCTCCGGCGTGGTGGTGTCCTCGCTGCTCATGCCTTCACCTCCGTCGGGCTCACGCCCACTCCGGCGCGTGCCGCGGCGTCCTTGAACGCCATCCACGACAGCAGCGCGCACTTCACCCGGGCCGGGTAGCGCGCGACACCCGCGAACGCCACCCCGTCTCCGAGCACTTCCTCGTCGGGCGTGACCTGGCCACGCCCGGACATCAACTCCACGAACGCCTCGTGCACCACGGCGGCGTCGTCCGCGGCCCGGCCGCGCAGCAGCTCGTGCAGCACGCTGGCCGAGGCCTGACTGATCGAGCAGCCCATCCCGTCGTACGAGATGTCGGTGAACACCTTGCCGTCGGTGGCCACCCGCACGGTGATCTCGTCGCCGCAGGTCGGGTTGACGTGGTGCGCCTCGCCGACCCGGGTCTCCGCGTCCGCCGCGTCCCGCAGGCCACGGCCGTGCGGGTGCTTGTAGTGGTCCAGGATGATCTCCTGGTAGAGCTGGTCGAGCTGCATCAGTCGAACACCTTCCGCACCTGCTCGAGACCGGCCACCAGCGCGTCGATCTCCTCCGTGGTGGTGTACAGGTAGAACGACGCCCGCGTCATGGCCGGTACGCCGAACCGGGTGCACACCGGCTTCGCGCAGTGGTGCCCTACCCGGACCTGCACGCCGAGCGAGTCGAGCACCTGCCCGACGTCGTGCGGGTGCACGTCGCCCAGCGCGAAGGAGATCGTCCCGCCCCGGCCCACCGGCACGTTCGGGCCGAAGACGCGCAGCCCCGGCACGGTGGCGAGGGCGTCCAGCGCGTACGCCGTCAGCTCCTTCTCGTGCCACTGGATCGCGCGCATCCCGATCCCGCTCAGGTAGTCCACCGCCGCGCCGAGCGCCACGGCCTCGGCGATCGGCGGGGTGCCCGCCTCGAACCGGGCCGGCGGGGCGGCGAACGTCGACCGCGCCATCGTCACCGTCTCGATCATCGAGCCGCCGCCGAACACCGGCGGCATCGCCGCCAGCAGCTCCGACCGGCCCCAGAGCACCCCGATGCCGGTGGGGCCGCACATCTTGTGCCCGGTGAACACGACGAAGTCGGCGTCGTAGTCGACCACGTCCATCGGCATGTGCGGCACCGACTGCGAGCAGTCGAGCAGCAGCAGCGCGCCCACCTCGCGGACCCGCTGGGTGATCCGCGCGGTGGCGTTGACCGTGCCCAGGATGTTGGACATGTGCACCAGCGAGACGATCTTCGTCCGCTCGGTGACCAGGTCCGCCAGCCCGGACTCGTCCAGCCGGCCCTGCTCGGTGACCGGGAACCAGCGCAGGGCCGCACCGGTCCGCTCCGCGAGGAGCTGCCACGGGACGATGTTCGAGTGGTGCTCCATCTCGGAGATCACGATCTCGTCGCCCGGGCCGAGCCGGAACCGCGGGTCCGCGTCGGGTCGCAGCGAGGCGTTGGAGAACGCGTACGCCACGAGGTTGATCGCCTCGGTGGAGTTCTTGGTGAACACCACCTCGTCCACGCTCGGCGCGTTGATGAACGCGGCGACCTTCGCCCGGGCTCCCTCGTACGCCTCGGTCGCCTCGGTGCCCAGGGTGTGCACCGAGCGCGACACGTTGGCGTTGTGCCGCGCGTAGTGCTCGGCGAGCACGTCGAGCACCTGTCGCGGCTTGTGCGAGGTGTTGGCGCTGTCGAGATAGACCAGCCGGTGCCCGTTGATCTCCCGGTCGAGGATCGGGAAGTCGGCGCGCACCGTGGCCACGTCGAAACGCGGCACGTCGTCGTACTGCGGCATCCCCTCAGGGATGGCGATGGTGGTCATCTCCGCGGCCCCTTGTCCTAGGTCAGGCCCGCGCCGAACCGGCCCCGGCGACGTACCGCTCGTAGCCCTCTTCCTCGAGCTTGTCGGCCAGCTCCGGGCCGCCCTGCTCGACGATGCGGCCGGCGACGAAGACGTGCACGAAGTCCGGCTTGATGTAGCGCAGGATCCGGGTGTAGTGGGTGATCAGCAGCAGGCCGGTGTCGCCGGTGTCGCGGACCCGGTTCACGCCCTCGCTGACCACGCGCAGCGCGTCCACGTCGAGGCCGGAGTCGGTCTCGTCGAGGATGGCCATCTTCGGCTTGAGCAGCTCCAGCTGCACGATCTCGTGCCGCTTCTTCTCACCGCCGGAGAAGCCCTCGTTGACGTTGCGCTGGGCGAACGCCGGGTCCATCTGGAGCTTCTCCATGGCGCCGCGCAGCTCGCCGGCCCAGGTGCGCAGCTTCGGCGCCTCGCCGTCGATGGCGGTCTTGGCGGTACGCAGGAAGTTGGCGACGGAGACGCCGGGCACCTCGACCGGGTACTGCATGGCCAGGAAGAGGCCGGCGCGGGCCCGCTCGTCGACGGACATGGCCAACACGTCCTCGCCGTCGAGGGTCACCGAGCCGCTGGTGATCTCGTACTTGGGGTGGCCGGCGATCGAGTACGCCAGGGTGGACTTGCCGGAGCCGTTCGGGCCCATGATCGCGTGGGTCTCGCCCGACTTCACGGTGAGGTCGACACCGTGCAGGATCGGCTTGAGCTCACCCTCGGGCAGCTTGACCGACACCTTCAGGTCGCGGATCTCCAGGGTGCTCATTATCGGGTCACTCCATTGCTCGGCGTCAGGCTGACGTAGATGTCGCCGTCGCGGACTTCGACGGGATAGACGGGAACGGGTTCGGTCGCGGGCAGCCCGGTGGGCTCACCGGTACGCAGGTCGAAACGGGATCCGTGCAGCCAGCATTCCAGCGTGCAACCGTCGACCTCGCCCTCGGAGAGCGCCACGGCGGCGTGCGAGCACTCGTCGTACACGGCGTAGAAGTTGTCGTCCTCGCCGTGCACGATCGCGAGCTGGGTGCCGTCGACGTCGGCGCTGATCGCGGTGCCCTTCGGCACGTCCTCGACGGCGCAGATCCTGATCATCAGGCGCCGGCCTTGGTCAGGCGGGCCTCGATCGCGTCGCCGAGCCGCTCGCGCAGCTCCTCGACCGGGATCTTGTTGATCAGCTCGGCGAAGAAGCCGCGCACCACCAGACGGCGGGCCTCGGCCTCCGGGATGCCCCGGGCCATCAGGTAGAAGAGCTGCTCGTCGTCGAAGCGTCCGGTCGCGCTCGCGTGGCCGGCACCGGCGATCTCGCCCGTCTCGATCTCCAGGTTCGGTACGGAGTCCGCCCGCGCCCCGTCGGTGAGCAGCAGGTTCCGGTTGATCTCGTACGTGTCGGTGCCGGTCGCCTCGGCCCGGATCAGCACGTCACCGACCCAGACGGTGTGCGCGCTGTCGCCCTGCAGGGCGCCGCGGTAGCCGACGTAGCTGCGGCAGTCCGGCACGGTGTGGTCGACCAGCTGGCGGTGCTCCAGGTGCTGGCCCGAGTCGGCGAAGTAGAGGCCGTACAGCTCGGCCTCGCCGCCGCGGTCGCCGTACTCCACCGAGGTGTACTGCCGGACCAGGTCGCCGCCCAGGGTGACCTGGACGTGCACCACCCGAGCGTCCCGACCCAGCCTGATCTTGAGGTGCTGGGCCTGGACCGCGTCGGCGGCCCAGTCGGCGACAGTGACCAGGGTCAGCTTGGCTCCGTCGGCGACCGTCACCTCGACGTTGTCGGCGAGCGTGGCCGAGCCCTCTTGGGAGAACACGACCGTGGCCTCCGCGAACCGACCCACCTGGACCTGGGTCCGGGCGAAGGAGAGCTCCTCGGGGAACGCGCCCAGCAGCCGGACGACCACCGGCTCGGACACGACCGCCTCGGACGCCACCTCGACCACCGCGACCCGCGCCGCCCCGCCGTGGGCCAGCGCGCTGATCCGGTCGAACGGCAGCAGCACCGACGTGGCGCCGGGATCGGTCGGTTCGACGAACCGCAGCGACACCCCGGCGGGCAGGTCACCGTGCTCGACGGTGACGCCCCGGCCGGTGGCGGCGGAGGTGTCCGCCGTGGCCAGGCCGCGGAGCCGCTTGAGCGGGGTGAAACGCCACTCCTCCTCGAGGCCGGTGAGGGCCGGGAAGTCGGCGACGTCGTACGAGCGGAGCGCCTGCGACTTGGTGGCGGGCGGCGCGGAAGCCTGGGTAGTCATCTCTTCCTTGCTGTTCTGCGACGGCGATGTTTCGTGCTGGTCGGGCGGGCCGGGACGACCGGCCCGCCCGGGGATGGCCGGGGTCAGCCGACCGCACCCTCCATCTGGAGCTCGATCAGGCGGTTGAGCTCCAGGGCGTACTCCATCGGGAGCTCCTTGGCGATCGGCTCGATGAAGCCGCGCACGATCATCGCCATCGCCTCGTCCTCGCTCAGACCCCGGCTCATCAGGTAGAAGAGCTGGTCGTCGCTGATCTTGGAGACGGTCGCCTCGTGCCCCATCGACACGTCGTCCTCACGGATGTCGACGTAGGGGTAGGTGTCGGAGCGCGAGATGGTGTCGACCAGCAGCGCGTCGCACTTCACCGTGCTCCGGCTGCTGTGCGAGCCCTCCAGCACCTGCACGAGGCCCCGGTAGGAGGTGCGGCCGCCGCCCCGGGCGATCGACTTCGACACGATGGTCGAGGAGGTGTGCGGCGCGGCGTGCACCATCTTGGCGCCCGCGTCCTGGTGCTGGCCCTCGCCGGCCATGGCCACCGAGAGCACCTCGCCCTTGGCGTGCTCGCCGGTCATGTAGACCGCCGGGTACTTCATGGTGACCTTGGAGCCGATGTTGCCGTCGACCCACTCCATGGTGGCGCCCTCGTGGCAGACGGCGCGCTTGGTGACCAGGTTGTAGACGTTGTTCGACCAGTTCTGGATGGTCGTGTAGCGGCACCGGGCGTTCTTCTTGACGATGATCTCCACGACCGCGCTGTGCAGCGAGTCGGAGGAGTAGAGCGGCGCGGTGCAGCCCTCGACGTAGTGCACGTACGCGCCCTCGTCGACGATGATCAGCGTCCGCTCGAACTGGCCCATGTTCTCCGTGTTGATCCGGAAGTAGGCCTGCAGCGGGATCTCCACGTGCACGCCCTTCGGCACGTAGATGAACGAGCCACCGGACCAGACGGAGGTGTTCAGCGCGGCGAACTTGTTGTCGCCGACCGGGATCACCGTGCCGAAGTACTCCTTGAAGACGTCCTCGTGCTCGCGCAGCGCGGTATCGGTGTCGAGGAAGACGACACCCTGCTCCTCGAGGTCCTCACGGATCTTGTGGTAGACGACCTCGGACTCGTACTGCGCCGCGACACCGGCGACCAACCGCTGCTTCTCCGCCTCGGGGATGCCCAGCCGGTCGTAGGTGTTCTTGATGTCCTCGGGCAGGTCCTCCCAGCTGGTGGCCTGCTTCTCGGTGGACCGCACGAAGTACTTGATGTTGTCGAAGTCGATCCCGGTGAGGTCCGCGCCCCAGGCGGGCATCGGCTTGCGGTCGAACAGCCGCAGGCCCTTCAGGCGCAGGTCGAGCATCCAGGCCGGCTCGTTCTTCTTGGCCGAGATGTCCCGCACCACCGCCTCGTTGAGGCCGCGCTGGGCGGACGCCCCGGCGACGTCGGGGTCAGCCCAGCCGTACTCGTAGCGACCGAGGGCGGCGAGCTGCTCCTCCTGGGTCAGGGGCTGGACGATCTGCTCGGTCATCTATCTGTCCTCACAGTGGTGACGGTGTTACCGGACTGGGCACGCGGCTGGGCCGGGATGTGCGTGGTGCACACCCCGTCGCCGTGCGCGATGGTGGCCAGGCGCTGCACGTGGGTGCCGACCAGACGGGAGATGACCGCCGTCTCGGCCTCGCACAGCTGGGGGAACTCGGCGGCCACGTGTGCCACCGGGCAGTGGTGCTGGCAGAGCTGGCCACCGGTGGCGATCGTGGACGCGTTGGCAGCGTAACCCTCGGCGGTCAGCGCCGCGGCGAGCGCCTCCGCCCGGGCGAGCGGGTCGTCGCCCGCGTCCTCCATCGCCGCCCGGCAGCGCGCCTCCAGGGCGGCGACCTGGTCGGCGGCGAACGCCGCCACGGCCTCGGAGCCGCCGTTGCGCGCGATCCAGCGCAGGGCCGCGGTGGCCATGTTGTCGTAGTGGTGGGTGCCGCAGCGGACCCGGCCCGCCTCGGTCAGCACGAAGACCTTCGCCGGTCGGCCGCGGCCCCGGCTGCCCCGCACGGCCTGCTCCCGGGCGACCACGTCGCCGTCGGCGAGCATCGCGTCGAGATGGCGGCGGATCGCGGCCGGGCTGAGCCCGAGTGCCGAGCCCAGCTGCGCGGCGGTGGTCGCCCCCCGCTCCAGCAGCAGCTGGGTGACCCGGTCCCGGGTGGAAAGATCGGCGGACGCGCCGGCACCAGCGACCGGGAGGGTCGCCTGCTGGTCTCCGGAGAGCGCCGCCGCGTTTTTCACAACGGCAACGTTACGTAATTCGCCGGGGGCCCGCAAACCCGGGGTCCGGTGATCCCGACCACCGGTGCGCCGGAGTCACCCGATCGGGATCCACTACGGTGCGTAGGATTCGCTCCGTGAAGGCTTCCGTCCGGTTCCCGGTCTCCCCCACGCTGCTCCGCCGCCTCGCGTACACCTCGATCATCGCGAACGTGGCGATCGTGGTCACCGGCGGGGCGGTCCGGCTCACCGCGTCCGGCCTCGGCTGCCCCACCTGGCCCCGGTGCACCGACGACTCCTACCACACCACGCCGGAGATGGGCGTGCACGGGATGATCGAGTTCGGCAACCGGCTGCTGACCTTCGCGGTGGGGATCATCGCGCTCGCCGTGGTGCTCGCCGTGCTGGCCCAGCGTCCGCGGCCGCGCGGGCTGCTGCCGCTCGCGCTCGCCGTGCTGTTCGGCATCCCCGCCCAGGCGGTGATCGGCGGGATCACCGTGCTCACCAACCTCAACCCGTGGGTGGTCGGGCTGCACTTCCTCGCCTCGATGGTCGTCATCGCCGCCGCGTACGCCCTCTGGCGGCGCACCGGCGAGCCGGACGGGCCGGTCACGCCCACCGTGCCCACGCCGCTGCGGGCCCTCGCCCTGCTCACCACGCTGGTCGGCGCGGCGGTGCTGGTGGTCGGCACCTGGGTGACCGGCAGCGGCCCGCACGCGGGCGACCAGGGCGCGGCCCGCAACGGCCTGGACCCGCAGGCGATCTCCCAGGTGCACGCCGACGGGGTGTTCCTGCTGATCGGCCTCTCGGTGGCGCTGCTCTTCGCGTTCCGCGCGGTCGGCGCGGCGCGGGCCACCCGGGCCGCCGGGGTGCTGGTCGCGGTCGAGCTGGGCCAGGGCCTGATCGGCTTCGTGCAGTACTTCACCCACCTGCCCGCAGCGCTGGTCGCCGCGCACATGCTGGGCTCCTGCCTGGTGCTGCTGGCCACCCTGGCCGTGCTCTGGTCGACCCGGGAGCGCCGCCCGCACGCGGCACCAGCGCCGTCCGCCCCGGCCGCCGAACCGGTCACCGCGGCCGCCTGACCCGATACCGGGCACCGCGTCCGGCGTTAACCCCGGGACCGGGCGGGAACCCGGCGGCGGAGACATCCGTACGCCGAGGGGAGCGCGCGTGTCCACCAGAGGCCTGTCCACCTCCGTCCCGCAGCGCCTCACTCCCGTGGCCGGCGCGCCGCTCTGGTGCGACGCGCGCGAATTCGGGCTCAAGGGCGACGGGGTGACCAACGACCAGCCGGCGCTGTCCGCGCTGGTGGACCGGCTGGGCGACGGGTACGCCGCGGACGGTCGGGCCCGGGTGATCTGGTGCCCGCCCGGGATCTACTCGATCCGGGACGCCGGCACGGTCTGGCGCAGCGGCGTGTCGCTGATCGGGACCGGCCCGGCGGCGACCCGCTTCCTGTTGAGCAACGAGGGCAATCGGGCCGACCCGGTGCCGCTGGCGTACTGGACCGTGCTGCAGCACGGGGCCAGCCGCGAGCGGTACATCGCGGACTGCACCTTCGCCGATTTCGAGATCGACGGCTCCGGGGTGGCCCAGGTCCAGTACTCCTACCTCGCCAAGGGCCTCGGCCTGCAGTACGTGGTCCGGGGGATCTTCCGCAACCTCTACATCCACCACACCGGGGCGAGCGGGCTGGGCTGCGACTTCCTCCAGGACACCCTGATCGACGGCGTGGTCGCGGTGGGCTGCGGCCGGCTGGACAACGGCGAGGAGATGGGCGGCGCCGGCATCGGCATCGGGGTGGGCGGCTGGGGCGAGGTGGAGCGGCTCACCATCGCCAACTGCACCACCGTCGGAAACGGCACCAACGGCATCTTCCTGGAGCTGCAGAAGGACTGGTGGCCGCCGCCGCGCGGCTACCGCATCGTGGGCTGCCACAGCCAGGCCAACCGGTTCGGCATCTCGGACTGGGGCACCGACGGGCTGATCGTCTCGGCCTGCACCCTCAGCGACAACCTGGAGGCCGGCTTCGACGTCTCGGCCAACGGCACGGCCGGGGTCGCCGGGCGCGGCGGCCTGCTCGCCGACTGCGTGATCGACTGCAACATCGGCGACGGGATCAGCATGGGCAACTCCCCCGGGCCGTACACGATCCGGGGCAACCGGATCAGCCGCAACGGCAGGCACGGGTACCACGAGCACGACCTGGGGCACGGCTTCACCGGGCCGTCCGCCGACGTGGTGCTCGACGGGAACGAGATCTGGGAGAACGGGCTGGACGGCATCCGGATCGACCGGCCGATGACCGACGCCACGGTGGTGAACAACCGGATCCGCAACAACGGCGGCCGCTGCGCGCCGGCGGCCACCGGGGCCGGCGAGTTGGTGCGCTACGGCCACCGGAAGATGATCGACGCCGGGGCGCACTGGCCACCCGACGGGCACCGGGGGAAGACGGTCCGGGTCGGCTCGCACACCGCCGTGGTCGTCGCGAACACCGACACCGAGCTGACCCTGGCCGAGGTGCGGCCGGACGCGGTAACCGGGTGGAACGAGGACACCCCGCCCCCCGGCGCCCGGTACGAGCTGCCCGACGGACCCGCGGTCCGCGCCGGGATCACCGTGAACGCCCCGTTCGACGCCGCCACCGTGCGGGCCAACCGGATCTGGGACCACCGGGACGCGCAGACGCAGACCTACGGGCTGTGGATCACCGAGCGGGGCAGCTGCCTCTCCTGCCGGGTGGAGGACAACGACCTCGTCGGCAACGCGGCCGGCGCGGTCCGGCTGGACACCCCGCCGGTGGGCGGGCGCTGGGGGCACAACCACCAGGAGGAGGACTGACCCGGGACCGGAGACGGTAACGGGTGCGTCCGGCGTCGCCGGACGCACCCGCCGAAGGTCAGGCGCGGGCGCGCAGGTGGGTGGTGATCGCCTCGGCGAGGCGATCGGGGGCGCCATCGGCGTACCCGATGAACAGGCTGGGCTCGGTCAGTTCCAGCTCGACCAGGACCGGCGCGCCGTCCGGGCCGGGGATCAGGTCCACCCGGGCGTAGAGCAGCCGGTCCGTGCCACCGGGGATGACGGCCAGGGTCTTCTCCGCCGTGTCCAGCTGCTCGGGCGTGGCCGTCCGGGCGTCGATCCGCTCCGCCTTGTAGAGCTCGGCCACGCCCAGGTCGGGGCCGGTCAGCATGGGCCCCTTGCGGATGGCGTGGCTGAAGACCAGGCCGTCGGGTCCGGCCAGGAAGAGCAGCGCGGTCTCGCCGGCGGTGTCCACCGCGCTCAGGTACGGCTGGACCATGGTGACCCGGCCGGCGTCGGAGAGCCGCCGCACGTGCGCCACGGCCAGCGCCCGGTGCTCCGGGTCGGCCAGGTCGTACCGGCCGGTGTCCTGGCTGCCGGCGCTGACCGCCGGCTTGATCACGTACTCGCCGGTGTCGGCGGGCGGGGTCCAGTTCTCCCCCGGCTCGACCCACGCCGTCGGCACGGTCGGCACACCCGCCGCCGAGAGCTCGGCCAGGTAGCGCTTGTCGGTGTTCCAGGCGACCACGTCGGCGGGGTTGCCCAGGGCCGGCACGGTCCGTGCCCAGGCCACGAACTCGTCGCGCCGCAGCGCGTAGTCCCAGGGCGAGCGGAGCACGGCCAGGTCGTACCCGGACCAGTCCACGGCCGGGTCGTCCCAGACCACCGCCTCCGCGGCGACGCCACGGGCGGCGAGCGGGGCGAGCACGAGCCGGTCGTCCGGGTCGAGGTCGGGCAGGGCGGTACAGGTGACGATTGCGACCCGTGGCTCCCCACGGGTCGGCTGGTGGTGGGTGGTCAAGTTATGTCAACGGGCCATCGT
The DNA here is from genome assembly GCF_042871425.1 of Micromonospora sp. NPDC005806. Lineage (NCBI taxonomy): Bacteria > Bacillati > Actinomycetota > Actinomycetes > Micromonosporales > Micromonosporaceae > Micromonospora > Micromonospora sp. NPDC005806. Next base: position 42,415 of record NZ_JBIAIL010000040.1, read on the forward strand.
GCGCCGAGCCATCGACCGCCAGAGGTCGTTGCTCGGACGCATCTGGTCCATCAGTTCACGCTCCCAGGCGTTCTCGACGGTGACCCCCGCCGTGGCGCAGGCCTGCCGCGCGACGTCGGTGCCGTCCGCGAACTGGTCGGCCCACGCCCCGTCCTCACCGACGAGGACGATGCGGGCGCCGCGCTTGCCGACGTACTCGATGACCGCCTTCGCGCCGCCGTGCCCGGCGGCGAACGACTTGATGCCCGCGACCAGGCCGTTGGGGGCCTGCTCAGCAACGGTCTGTTCAGCCGTCAGCGTCGTATCGGAACCATCTGCCATGACGCGAAGCCTAAGCAGACTTCCACCCACATGTGCGAGAACGATGAACTAATTGTGATGCCAATTACCTACAGGTTTAAGGAAGACCACAGGTAATTCGCCCGGACATGGCGGATAAGTCGGGGCGAAGCGGGCTGGGCAATCGCCCCGGTCCGTCCCGGTTGACGGGCACGACTGAACCCGAAAAAAAATTCGGGAAAAATTTCTCGACCTGCGGCGACCGGCATCCCGGTCGCCGCGGACCGGATCAGAGCAGGGCGTCGAGTGCGACGGCCGCGAAGAGGATGGTGAGGTAGGTGGTGGACCAGTGGAACAGCCGCATCGGCTTGACCGCCTCGCCGCGCGCCGCGCGCCGGCAGAGCTTGTGCGCCTCGACGACGAAGACGCCGCCGACGACCAGCGCGGTGACTCCGTAGATCGGGCTCATCCCCAGCGGCCAGACGGCGAGCGAGGAGAGCAGGGTCAGCCAGGAGAAGGCGATGATCTCGGCGTTCACCCGGCGGACCGAGGCCACCACCGGCAGCATCGGGATGCCGGCCCGGGCGTAGTCGGCCTTGTACTTGATCGCCAGTGCGTAGAAGTGCGGCATCTGCCAGAAGAACACCACCGCGAACAGGCCCCACGCGGCGGGGGCCAGCGACCCGGTGACCGCGGCCCAGCCGATCAGCACCGGCGCCGCGCCGCAGGCGCCGCCCCAGAAGGTGTTGGCCGCCGTGGTCCGCTTGAGCCAGAGCGTGTAGACCAGGTCGTAGTAGGCGATCGCGGCCAGGGTCAACCCGGCCGCCAGCCAGTTGGTGAACGCGGCCATCAGCGCCACCGAGATCACCGCGAGCACCAGACCGAAGATCAGCGCGTTCCGCGGCGACACGGTGTGCGCGGGCAGCGGCCGGCGCTTGGTGCGCCGCATCAACTGGTCGATGTCCCGGTCGATGTAGCAGTTGAGCACGCTGGCCGCGCCGGCGGCGAGCGAGCCACCGACCAGCACCACGGCCACCAGCCAGAGCGAGGGCATCCCGCCGTCGGCGAGCATCATCGCCGGCACGGTGGTGACCAGCAGCAGCTCGACGATCCGCGGCTTGGTGAGCGCCACGTACGCGGCCAGTACGGCCCGCACGTCCCGCCGGCCGGTCGCCGGCGCCTCCGCCACTGTGCCCACCGGGGGCTGCCCGGCAGGGTTGACGGGGCGCTCGGTGATCATGCTCACGGATTGCCACCTTCCGGCTTCGGCAGGGGAGGTCGGGGTCGGCCCGGACCCGTCCGGGTCCACACACCGCCCCACACACTACGCGTCGTCGTTTTCGCTGCCCCGGAGACCCGACAACGGTGCGGGCCGTCACAGTCGGAGGTGAACGACCGATCCGGTCGGAGACGTACAGAACAGCATGCAGAGATCCCCGGGCGCATGTTTAGGCCCGCTCGATAGGGTCATCAGTGAGGGTTCCGCCCATCCTGCCGAGGAGCACAACCATCGTGGCTGCAAACCGACCCGAGCATCCCGCTCTCAACTGGTCCGACCTCGACCGCAGGGCCGTCGACACGGTCCGCGTGCTGGCCATGGACGCCGTGGAGAAATCCGGCAACGGCCACCCGGGCACGGCGATGAGCCTGGCCCCGGCGGCGTACCTGCTCTTCAACCGGGTGATGCGGCACAACCCGGCCGACCCGAACTGGCCCGGTCGGGACCGGTTCGTCCTCTCCGCCGGGCACTCCAGCCTGACCCTCTACATCCAGCTCTTCCTCGCCGGCTACCCGCTGAGCCTGGAGGACCTTAAGGCGCTGCGCCAGTGGGGCTCGCTCACCCCCGGCCACCCCGAGCACGGCCACACGCCGGGCGTGGAGACCACCACCGGCCCGCTCGGCCAGGGCCTCGGCAACGCGGTCGGCATGGCGATGGCGGCCCGCCGGGAGCGCGGCCTGTTCGACCCCGAGGCGGACCGGGGTGACTCGCCGTTCCACCACGACATCTGGTGCATCGCCTCGGACGGCGACATCGAGGAGGGCATCAGCCACGAGGCCAGCGCGCTCGCCGGCCACCAGCAGCTCGGCAACCTCTGCGTGATCTACGACGACAACGAGATCTCGATCGAGGACGACACCCGCATCGCCAAGAGCGAGGACGTGGCGGCCCGCTACGAGGCGTACGGCTGGCACGTGCAGACCGTCGACTGGCGGCGCGGCGACGCGGACCAGGGCGACTACCACGAGGACGTCGAGGCCCTCTACCGGGCGCTGGTGGCCGCGAGGGCGGAGACCGGCCGCCCCTCCTTCATCGCGCTGCGCACCATCATCGGCTGGCCCGCGCCCAACAAGAAGAACACCGGCAAGATCCACGGCTCGGCGCTCGGTGCCGACGAGGTGAAGGCCACCAAGGAGATCCTCGGCTTCGACCCGCAGCGGACCTTCGAGGTCGACGACGACGTGCTCAAGCACGCCCGCCAGGTGATGGAGCGGGGCGCCGAGGCGCAGGCGGCGTGGACCACCACGTTCGACGCGTGGGCGCAGGCCAACCCGGAGCGCAAGGCGCTCTGGGACCGGATGGCCGCTCGCAAGCTCCCGGAGGGCTGGGCCGACGCCCTGCCGACCTTCCCGGCCGACGCCAAGGGCGTCGCCACCCGGGCCGCCTCCGGCAAGGTGCTGGAGGCCCTCGCCCCGGTGCTGCCCGAGCTCTGGGGCGGCTCGGCCGACCTGGCGGAGAGCAACAACACCACCATGAAGGGCGAGCCGTCCTTCATCCCGGCGGAGCACGCCACCAAGGACTTCCCGGGCGACGAGTACGGTCGCACGCTGCACTTCGGCATCCGCGAGCACGCCATGGGCGCGATACTCAACGGCATCGCCCTGCACGGCGGCACCCGCCCGTACGGCGGCACGTTCCTGGTGTTCAGCGACTACATGCGCCCGTCCGTCCGGCTCGCCGCGCTGATGAAGCTGCCCGTGGTCTACATCTGGACGCACGACTCGATCGGCCTCGGCGAGGACGGCCCGACCCACCAGCCGGTGGAGCACCTGACCGCGCTGCGCGCCATCCCCGGCCTGGACGTGGTCCGCCCGGCCGACGCCAACGAGACCGCGTGGGCGTGGCGGCAGGCCCTGGAGCACACCGACCGGCCGACCGCGCTGGCGCTCAGCCGCCAGCCGCTGCCGACCGTCGACCGGAGCGCGCTGGCCGGCGCCGAGGGCACCGCCAAGGGCGGCTACGTGCTGACCGAGGCCTCCGGCGGCAAGCCGCAGGTGATCATCGTCGGCACCGGCTCCGAGGTACAGCTCTGCCTCACCGCGCGGGAGCGGCTGGAGGCTGACGGCACCCCGACCCGGGTGGTCTCCATGCCCTGCCAGGAGTGGTTCTTCGCGCAGGACGAGGCCTACCGGGAGTCGGTGCTGCCACGCGGGGTAAAGGCACGGGTGAGCGTGGAGGCGGGTATCGCCATGTCCTGGCGCGGGATCGTCGGCGACTGCGGTGAGACCGTGAGCCTGGAGCACTACGGGGCGAGCGCTCCGCACACCGTGCTGTTCGAGCAGTTCGGGTTCACCCCGGACCGGATCGTGGCCGCCGCGCACGCGGCACTGACCCGGGTGGGCGACATCACCGGCAACCCAACCGGCAACTGAGGGGAGCGTGGACGGCATGACCGACAGGCTTGGTGAGCTGAGCGCCGCGGGTGTGGCGATCTGGCTCGACGATCTTTCCAGGACCCGGCTGAGCTCCGGCGGGCTCGACCAGCTCCGCCGGGAGAAGCACCTGGTCGGGGTGACCTCCAACCCGACCATCTTCGCGAAGGCCCTGAGCGACGCCGACGAGTACGACTGGCAGCTGAAGGACCTCGCCATCCGTGGCGTGGACGTCGAGGAGGCGGTCCGCCTGCTCACCACGTACGACGTACGGTGGGCCTGCGACGTGATGCGCCCGGCGTACGACGCGAGCGCGGGGGTCGACGGCCGGGTCTCCATCGAGGTGGACCCGCGGCTGGCGCACGAGACGGAGAAGACCGTCGCCGAGGCCGGGGCGCTGTGGTGGCTGATCGACCGGCCCAACCTCTTCATCAAGATCCCGGCCACCGAGGCGGGGCTGCCGGCGATCACCGCAACCCTGGCCCAGGGGATCAGCGTCAACGTCACACTGATTTTCGGGCTGGACCGCTACTCGCAGGTGATGGACGCGTTCCTCGCCGGCCTGGAGCAGGCGAAGGCGAACGGGCACGACCTGTCCAAGATCGGCTCGGTCGCGTCGTTCTTCGTCTCCCGGGTCGACACCGAGGTGGACAAGCGGCTGGAGAAGATCGGCACCGACCAGGCCAAGGCGCTGCGCGGCAAGGCCGCCATCGCCAACGCCCGGCTGGCGTACGAGCGGTACTGCGCGGTCTTCGGCTCGGACCGCTGGCAGGCCCTGGCCGACGCCGGCGCCCACCCGCAGCGCCCGCTCTGGGCGTCCACCTCGACCAAGAACCCGGACTACCGGGACGTCATGTACGTCGAGGACCTGATCGCGCCCGGCACGGTGAACACCATGCCGGAGGCGACCATCCACGCCGTCGCCGACCACGGTGAGGTCCGCGCCGACACCGTCACCTCCTGCTACGACGACGCCCGCAAGGCCTTCAACGACCTGCAGAACGTCGGCGTGGACATGGCCGACGTGGTCGCCGTCCTCGAGCGGGAGGGCGTGGAGAAGTTCGAGGCCAGCTGGCTGGAGCTGCTCGACGGGGTGCGGAAGTCGCTCACCGAGGCGGCCAAGGGCGCCGGGCAGCCGGGCCGGGCCGCGAAGAGCAGCGCGCAGGCCGCGGCGAAGGCCGGGGGCAACGCGTGACCGACGGCGCCGGACGCGTCCCGGGGCACCGCCCCGGGACGCCCCACGCCGTCCGCTCCCGCAGGAGCGGGGTGACGAGGTGAGCGCGAGGAATGAGCCGATTTTGCGAGCCCCGCAGTCGCGAACAGAGGTGACGAGGTGAGCGCGAGGAGTGAGCCGATTTTGCGAGCCCCGCAGTCGCGAACAGAGGTGACGAGGTGAGCGACCTGCTGGCCGGTCCGGCGGAGATCGCCGGCGGGCTGGCCGTGCATGGCGCGGACGCGGTCGACCGGTCCGCGTCCGCTTCGGTGCGCGAGCAACTGGTCGCCCGGGACGTCTCCGCCCGACTCGCCGCCAAGGACCCCACCCTGTGGGGCCCGGACGCAGCGGCCGAGGCAAAGGTCCGGCTCGGCTGGCTGGACACCCACCAGCGCAGCCGGGAGCTCCTCCCCCAGCTCGCCGAACTGGTCGAGGAACTGGCCGACCTGGACCACGTGGTGCTCGCCGGGATGGGCGGGTCGTCGCTCGCCCCCGAGGTGATCGCCCGCACCCTCGGCCGGCCGCTGACCGTGCTGGACACCACCGACCCGGGGCAGGTCCGGGCGGCCCTCACGGACCGCCTCGACCGGACCGTGGTGGTGATCTCCAGCAAGTCCGGCTCGACCGTGGAGACCGACAGCCACCGGCGGGCGTACTGGCAGGCGTTCCTGGACGCCGGGATGACCGAGGCGGAGGCGGCCCGGCACTTCGTCGTGGTCACCGACCCCGGCTCCCCGCTGGAGGCGACCGCCGCCGAGATGGGCGTGGTCACCATCGTCGCCGACCCGGAGGTGGGCGGCCGGTACTCGGCGCTCACCGCCTTCGGCCTGGTCCCCTCGGCCCTCGCCGGGGTCGCGGTGACCGACCTGCTGGACGACGCGGACGCCCTCGCCGGGTCGCTCGGGCGGGACCGGGACAACCCGGGCCTGGCGCTGGGCGTGGCGCTGAGCGCGGCGGCCGCCACGGGCCGGGCCACCGTCACCCTGGTGTCCGACGGCACCGGCGTCGACGGGCTGGGCGACTGGGCGGAGCAGCTGCTCGCCGAGTCCACCGGCAAGGCCGGCGCGGGGATCCTGCCGGTGGTGGTGGAGTCGCCGGACGCCCCCGGCGCCACCGGCCCGGACGTGCTCACCGTGAGCTACGGCGGCGCCCTCGGCCCCGGCCAGCTGCCGGGCGTCGGCGCGGACGTGGCGGTCAACGGCCCCCTCGGCGCCCACTTCCTGACCTGGGAGTACGCCACCGCAGTCGCCGGGGCGGCGCTGGGCGTCAACCCGTTCGACCAGCCGAACGTCGCCGAGAGCAAGGAGAACAGCGCCCGCATCCTCGCCGCCGGAGCACCGGCGGAGCCGCCCTCGTTCACCGAGGGCGCGGTCGAGGTGTACGCCCCGGCCGGCGCCCCCGACGACCTGGCCGGCGTGCTGCGGTGGCTGCTCGACGGGTTGGGCGACGACGGATACCTGGCGGTGTCGGCCTACCTCGACCGACGGGCCGACGCGGCGGTGGCCGGGCTGCGGCCGCAGCTGGCGCGGACGGCCGGACGCCCGGTGACGTTCGGGTGGGGGCCGCGGTTACTGCACTCCACCGGGCAGTACCACAAGGGCGGCCCCCCGGTCGGCAGCTACCTTCAGGTGACCGGCGCGGTCACCGATGATCTGCCGGTCCCCGGCCGCCCGTACACCTTCGGGGAGCTTCAGGCGGCCCAGGCCGCCGGCGACCGGCGGGCCCTCGCCGATCGCGGGCGACCGGTGCTGCGCGTGCACCTGACCGAGCGGGCGGCGGGCGCCGCCCAGCTGCTGGATGCGGCCGGACGGACACGGACGTGACGATGAATGACGTGATCTCAGCGGAAGCGAGGAGGCACCGTGAGCGCGAGGAGTGAGCCGGTCTTGCGAGCCCCGCAGTCGCGAACCGAGGTGGCCCGGTGAACCCGCTGCGCGACCCTCAGGACCGGCGGCTGCCACGGATCCCGGAGCCGTGCGCTCTGGTGATCTTCGGGGTGACCGGCGACCTGGCCCGCAAGAAGCTGCTGCCGGCGGTCTACGACCTGGCCAACCGGGGGCTGCTGCCGCCCGGTTTCGTGGTCCTGGGCTTCGCCCGGCGCGACTGGGGCGACGGCGACTTCGAGTCGCTGGCCCACGAGGCGGCGAAGAAGCATGCCCGCACCCCGTGGCGGGAGGAGGTGTGGGCGCAGCTGGCCGGCAACATCAAGTTCGTCGGCGGCTCGTTCGACGACGACGCCGCGTTCGACCACCTCGCCGCCACCCTCGACGAGCTGCGCGACACGCACGGCATCACGGGCAACGCCGCCTTTTACTTCTCCATCCCCCCGGCCGCCTTCCCGGTGGTGCTCAAGCAGCTGGCCCGCACCGGCATGGCGGACAACGCCAAGTCCGGCGGCTGGCGCCGGGTGGTGGTGGAGAAGCCGTTCGGCAACGACCTGCCCTCGGCGAAGGCGCTCAACGACCTGGTCGACGACGTCTTCACCCGCCAGGACGTCTTCCGGATCGACCACTACCTGGGCAAGGAGACGGTCCAGAACATCCTGGCCCTGCGGTTCGCCAACAACCTCTTCGAGCCGCTGTGGAACTCCAAGTACGTCGACTCGGTGCAGATCACCATGGCCGAGGACGTCGGCATCGGCACCCGGGCCGCGTTCTACGACTCGGTGGGCACCACCCGGGACGTGCTGCAGAACCACCTGCTCCAGCTCCTCGCGCTGGTGGCGATGGAGGAGCCGACCAGCTTCGACGCCGACGAGATCCGGACCGAGAAGCTGAAGGTGCTCAAGGCCATCACGGTGCCGAAGGACGTCTCCCGGGACACCGTGCGCGGCCAGTACCTGCCCGGCTGGGTCGGCGGCGAGCGCGCCCCCGGCTACCTGGAGGAGGAGGGCGTCCCGGCAGACTCCACCACCGAGACGTACGTGGCGGTCAAGCTCGGCATCCAGAACCGGCGCTGGGCCGGGGTGCCGTTCTACATCCGGGCCGGCAAGCGGCTGCCCCGGCGGGTCACCGAGGTGGCCATCATGTTCAAGAAGGCGCCGCACCTGCCGTTCGACCCGGCCGACATGGAGTCGCTCGGCCCCAACCAGCTCGTCATCCGGGTTCAGCCGGACGAGGGCGTGGTGCTGAAGTTCGGCTCCAAGGTGCCCGGCACCACCATGGAGGTCCGCGACATCGCGATGGACTTCCAGTACGGCGAGGCGTTCACCGAGTCCAGCCCGGAGGCGTACGAGCGGCTCGTGCTCGACGTGCTGATCGGCGACCGGACCCTGTTCCCCGACGCCGCCGAGGTGGAGCAGAGCTGGCAGGCGGTGGACCCGCTGGAGCACGCCTGGGTGGGCACCAAGCCGGAACCGTACCGGGCCGGCGAGTGGGGGCCGCGCGCGGCGGACGAGATGCTGGCCCGCGAGGGTCGGGCCTGGCGGCGGGCATGACCGAGCAGACCTGGAGGATCCCGTGATCGGGCTGTGGGACACCACCGGCAACGAGGTGGTCAAGGCGCTCGCCGCCGAGCGGCGCAGCGCGGGCGGAGTGGCCAGCGGGATGGCGCTCAGCCTGATCGTCGTGGTGGACGAGAAGCGGGTCCGGGAGGCGGAGGCGGCGGCGACCATAGCGGCCGCCGCCCACCCGTGCCGGCTGCTCGTGGTGGTCCGCACCGACATCGAACGGGAGCGCAACCGGCTGGACGCGGAGATCGTCATCGGCGGCCGGCTCGGGCCCGGCGAGGCGGTGGTCATGCGGATGTACGGCCGGCTCGCGCTGCACGCCGAGTCGGTGGTGCTGCCGCTGCTCGTGCCGGACGTGCCGGTGGTGACCTGGTGGCACGGCGAGCCGCCGGAGGAGATCGCCACCGACTTCCTCGGCGTGGTGGCCGACCGGCGGATCACCGACGCGGCACAGGCAGCCGATCCGATCGCCGCGCTGCGGCAGCGAGCGGCCGACTACGCGCCCGGCGACACCGACCTGGCCTGGACCCGGATCACCCCGTGGCGCACGCTGGTCGCCGGGGCGTTCGACACCGCCCAGGCCAAGGTCACCGAGGCAACCGTGGTGGCGCCGCGCTCGGACCCGACGGCGGCGCTGATGCGCGGCTGGCTGGCCGCCCGGCTCGGCATCGACCCGGTCTGGGAGCCCACCGACCAGTTCCCCCGGATGCGCGAGGTGCAGCTGCGCTGCAGCAACGGTGACCAGTTGGCCCTGTGCCGGGACGACAACATGGCGATCTTCCGGCGTACCGGGCAGGCGGACCGAGCGCTGCCGCTGGTCCGCCGCCCGCTCGGCGACGAGCTGGCCGAGGAGCTGCGCCGCCTCGACGCCGACCAGGTGTACGCGGAGGCGCTCGGCGCCGCCGCCGGCCTCTCCGGACTGGACCAGCGTCCGAGCCAGCGAGTGCACGTGTGGAAGGATCCGGCGACCGCCCAGCGGGCCGAGGCCGGCATCACCGCGCACGCCGGCGCGACGGCGAAGGAGTGAGCGACACGGCAGTGGGGACCGCTCGGCGGTCGGACAGCACAGGTGACCGCCGTGGGGCGGTCGGAGCACGAAGGCGCGATGGATGAGTGAGGCGAGTGTCGCCGTACACGCCGACCCCGACCTGCTGGCGCAGGCGGTGGCGGCCCGGTTGGTGGTGAAGCTGCTCGACGCGCAGGCCGACCGCGGCCAGGCGTCGGTGGTGCTGACCGGCGGGCGGATCGCCGCGGCGGTCTACCGCGCGGTGGCGGCGCTGCCGGCCCGGGACGCGGTCGACTGGTCCCGGGTCGACGTCTGGTGGGGCGACGAGCGGTTCCTGCCGGCCGGTGACCCGGAGCGCAACGAGACGCAGGCCAGGGCGGCGCTGCTGGACGGGGTGCCGCTGAACCCGGCGCGGATCCACCCGATGCCGGCCTCGGACGGGCCGGCGGGCAACGACCCGGAGACGGCTGCCGCCGAGTACGCGCAGGAGCTGGCCCGGGCGGCCCGGCCGGGCCACGCCGCACTCCCCCACTTCGACGTGCTCCTGCTCGGCGTCGGCGAGGACGGGCACGTGGCGTCGGTCTTCCCGGAGCACCCGGTGCACCACGACAACCGGCCCGTCAGCGCGGTACGCGGCAGCCCGAAGCCGCCGCCGGTGCGGACCACGCTGACCCTGCCGGCGATCAACACGGCCGAGGAGGTCTGGCTGGTGGCCGCCGGCAGCGACAAGGCCCGGGCGGTGGGGATGGCCCTCGCCGGGGCCGGGCCGGTGCAGCTGCCCGCGGCCGGGGTGCACGGGGTCGCCCGTACCCTCTGGCTGCTGGACCGGGCCGCGGCGGCCGACGTGCCGCCCCGGCTGCGCAGCCTGCGCTGAGCGGTAAGGAAGGGCCCCTTCTTACGCCTGCGGTAGAGGAGGGTCCCCTTCCTCACCGCCGTCAGGCGCGGCCGCGACGGCGGCGCAGCACTCGACCACCACGGCGACGCGCCAACCCGGGTGCGACGCGCCGACCCGGGTCAGGCGCGGCCGCGACGGCGGCGCAGCGCTCGACCACCACGGCGACGCGCCAACCCGGGTGCGACGCGCCAACCCGGGTCAGGCGCGGCCGCGACGGCGGCGCAGCGCGTCGAGGGCCTCGGCGAGGAGGGCCTCCGCCTCTTCCGGGGTACGCCGCTCCTGCACGTACGCCAGGTGGGTCTTGTAGGGCTCGGCGCGTACCTGGCCCGGCGGGTTCTCCGGGTCGGGGCCGGCCGGTTCGCCGCAGCGCGGGCAGTCCCACGTCGCGGGGGCCTCGGCCTCCGCGGCGATCAGGAATCGGACCCGGTGGGAGTTACGGCACCAGTAGGTGACCGGCCGGCGCGGGGCCGGCTCGGTGCGCTGGTCGAAGCGTTCGGGGGCGGACCCGATCCGGCTGCCCCGGATGATGTTGCCACTCGGCACGGCTGCTCGCTCCTGTCGTCGGAGGGGACCGCCGCTCGGGGTGGGCGGCGGGCGACGCGGTGCAGCGGAGAAACAAAACTGCGCGCGGTCCGTGACGGACCGCGCGCAGATTGTACGACTAGACCCGCTGACTCAGGAGCCGCTGCTCAGCTGGAGCCGGAGCCAGAGCCCAATTCCGACGATGCACGCGAACCAGATGATCCCGACCAGAACAGTGTAACGGTCGAGATTCTTCTCGGCGACGGAGGAGCCGGCCAGGCTGGAGCTGACGCCGCCGCCGAACATGCTCGACAGACCGCCACCCTTGCCGCGGTGCAGGAGGATCAGCAGGGTGAGCAGGATGCTCGTGATGACCAGCAACACGATCATCGTGTAGGCGAACCAGATCGGCATGGCGGGGGTCAGTCCTCTCGTTACGATCACTGCCCGTCGGAGTCGGGCACGGCGGCACCGACCGACGGACGGGCAGCGTCAAGGATAGCGAGCGATCAGCGGGCGATGTGCTCCGGGAACCGGCAGATCTGCGCGAATTCCTCGGCGTCCAGGCTGGCACCCCCGACCAGGGCGCCGTCCACGTCCGGCTGGGCCATGATCGCGGCGGTGTTCGACGCCTTGACCGACCCGCCGTACAGGATCCGGACCTGCTCGGCGGTACCCTGGTCGTACGTCTCGGCGATCCGCTTGCGCACCTCGCCGCAGACCTCCTGGGCGTCCTCCGGGGTCGCCGTCTTGCCCGTGCCGATCGCCCAGACCGGCTCGTACGCGACGACGACCTTGGTGACCTGCTCCGGGGTGAGCCCCTTCAGCGCGCCGTCGAGCTGGTCGCAGCAGTGCGCGACGTGCCGCAGCTGCTCGCGGACCTCCAAGCCCTCGCCGATGCACACGATCGGGGTGAGGCCGTTCGCCAGCGCCGCCACCACCTTCGCGTTGACGACCGCGTCGTCCTCGTAGTGGTACTGCCGCCGCTCGGAGTGGCCGACCGCCACGTAGGTGCAGCCCAGCTTGGCGAGCATCGGCCCGGAGATGTCCCCGGTGTACGCGCCCGACTGGTACGGCGACAGGTCCTGCGCGCCGTAGCCGATCAGCAGCTTGTCGCCGTCCACCGCGGTCTGCACGGTCCGCAGGTCGGTGAAGGGCGGCAGGACCACCGTCTCGACGTCGGTGAGCTGCTTCTCGTTGAGGCTCGCGGCCAGCTTCTGCACCAGCAGGTTGGCCTCGAGGTGGTTCAGGTTCATCTTCCAGTTGCCGGCCATCAGCGGCCGGCGGGTGGTGCTCGCCATTCAGTTCTCCAGGGCCGCGATGCCGGGGAGGGTCTTGCCCTCCAGGTACTCCAGGGAGGCGCCGCCGCCGGTGGAGATGTGGCTGAAGGACGACTCGTCCAAGCCGAGCGTCCGCACCGCGGCCGCGGAGTCACCGCCGCCCACGACGCTGAACGCGCCGGACTTCGCGATCGCCTCGGCGACCCCGCGGGTCCCGTTGGCGAAGGCCGGCATCTCGAACACACCCATCGGGCCGTTCCAGAAGACCGTCCGCGCCTGGCTGAGGGCGGCGGCGAACCCGGCCACCGTCTCCGGACCGATGTCCAGCCCGACCCGCTTGTTCGGGATGCCGTCCGCCCGGACCGTGTGGTGCTCGGCGTCCGGGGCGAAGGCGACCGCGGCCACCACGTCGACCGGGAGCATGATCTTGCCGGGCTCGCGCTCCATCAGGTTGCGGCAGGTCTCGACCATCTCCTCCTCGAGCAGCGAGCTGCCCACCTCCAGGCCCTGGGCCTTGAGGAAGGTGAAGCACATCCCGCCGCCGATGAGCAGCCGGTCGACCTTGGGCAGCAGGGCCTCGATCACCGCCAGCTTGTCGGAGACCTTCGACCCGCCCAGCACCACGACGTACGGCCGCTCCGGGTCGCCGGTCAGCTTGCTGAGCACCTCCACCTCGCGCAGCACCAGCCGGCCGGCCACGTGCGGCAGCCGCGCCGGCACGTCGTAGACGCTGGCGTGCTTGCGGTGCACGGCACCGAAGGCGTCGTCGACGTACGCCTCGCCGAAGGCGGCGAGCTGATCGGCGAAGGCGCCCCGCTCGGCGTCGTCCTTGCTGGTCTCGCCCTTGTTGAAGCGGAGGTTCTCCAGCAGCGCGACCTGGCCGTCGGCCAGCCCCTCCACGGTGGAACGGGCGGAGTCGCCGACCGTGTCCTCGGCGAAGTGGACCGGCGCACCGAGCAGCTCGCCCAGCCGCCCGGCGACCGGGCGGAGGCTGAACTGCGGGTCGGGCGTGCCCTTCGGCCGGCCCAGGTGCGAGCAGACGACCACCTTGGCGCCGCCCTGCAGCAGCGCGCTCAGGGTCGGCAGCACGGCCCGGATCCGGCCGTCGTCGGTGATCCCACCAGTCTGCTTGTCGAGCGGGACGTTCAGGTCGGCGCGCACCAGCACGCGCCGACCCGACACCCCCTCGGCGAGCAGGTCGTCGAGGTTGCGGATGCTCACAGAGCTAGCCCTCCGTTCGTGACTGCGGGGCTCGCAAGCTCACTCCTCGCACTCACAGGGACGAACCCACCAGCTTGACCAGGTCGACCAGGCGGTTCGAGTAGCCCCACTCGTTGTCGTACCAGCCGACGACCTTGACCTGGTTGCCGATCACCTTGGTCAGCGGCGCGTCGAAGATGCAGGACGCCAGGTCGGTGACGATGTCGGCGGAGACGATCGGGTCCTCGTTGTAGACCAGGATGCCCTTGAGCGGGCCGGCCGCGGCGGCCTTCATCGCGGCGTTGACCTCGTCCACGGTGGTCTCCCGGCCGACCGTGACGGTCAGGTCGGTGGTCGAGCCGGTCGGGATCGGCACGCGCAGCGCGTAGCCGTCCAGCTTGCCCTTCAGCTCGGGCAGGACCAGGCCGATCGCCTTGGCGGCGCCGGTCGAGGTCGGCACGATGTTGAGCGCGGCGGCCCGGGCCCGGCGCAGGTCCTTGTGCGGCGCGTCCTGCAGGTTCTGGTCCTGGGTGTACGCGTGGATGGTGGTCATCAGACCCTGCTGGATGCCGAACGTGTCCTGCAGGACCTTCGCCATCGGGGCGAGGCAGTTGGTGGTGCAGGACGCGTTCGAGATGATGGTGTGCTTGGCCGGGTCGTACCGGTCCTGGTTGACGCCCATGACCACGGTGACGTCCTCGTTCTTCGCCGGCGCGGAGATGATGACCTTCTTGGCCCCGCCGTCGATGTGCGCCTTCGCCTTGGTGGCGTCGGTGAAGAAGCCGGTGGACTCGATGACGACGTCGGCGCCGACCTCGCCCCACGGCAGCTTGGCCGGGTCCTTCTCGGCGTACGCCTTGATGGTGTGGCCGCCCACGCTGATCTCGTCGTCGGTGGCCTTCACCTCGTGCGGGAGGCGGCCCAGGATGCTGTCGTACTTGACAAGGTGGGCGAGCGTCGCGTTGTCGGTCAGGTCGTTGACCGCCACGACCTCGATGTCAGCGCCGGACGCCAGCACTGCCCGGAAGAAGTTGCGGCCGATCCGGCCGAAGCCGTTGATGCCAACCCGGATGGTCACAGGTCCCATCTCCTCGCGTTCTGGTCCGCCGGCGTCAGACCACGGCCGGCGGAGGTGTGTTCGCCGACCGTTGGAGCCGGCCGTTGACGGTTCATCTCGGCCACCCCGCCGCGGTCCTGGAGACCTGACCGCCCGAGGCGGTGAGCACGGCGAGGAGTGCCTGTACCGGCCCCCTTGCCGTACGCAGCGACCATATCCGAGCGCACGCCGCCCCGCTGCGGCGGGTGGTGATCCCGACCGCAGAGTGACGCCTCACCGACCTATCAGACCACGAGCATGTCCGGCGTGACGGCCGCTTCCGTATCCGGGATGCCCAGGTCGCGGGCCCGCTTGTCGGCCAGGGCGAGCAGCCGGCGGATCCGGCCGGCGATGGCGTCCTTGGTCAGCGGCGGGTCGGCGAGGGCCCCGAGTTCCTCCAGCGAGGCCTGCCGGTGCTCCAGCCGCAGCCGCCCGGCCGAGGTGAGGTGGTACGGGGCGTCGTCGGCGAGGATCTCCAGCGCCCGGGTGACCCGGGCGGCGGCGGCCACCGCGGCGCGGGCCGAGCGGCGCAGGTTGGCGTCGTCGAAGTTGGCCAGCCGGTTGGCGGTCGCCCGGACCTCCCGGCGCACCCGCCGCTCCTCCCAGGCCAGCACGCTGGAGTGGGCGCCGATTCGGGTGAGCAGGGCGGCGATCGCGTCGCCGTCCTTGACCACCACCCGGTCCACCCCGCGCACCTCGCGGTTCTTCGCGGTGATGCCGATGCGCCGGGCCGCGCCGACCAGCGCCAGGGCCGACTCCGGGCCGGGGCAGGTGATCTCGAGCGCGCTGGAGCGGCCCGGCTCGGTGAGCGAGCCGTGCGCCATGAACGCGCCCCGCCAGGCGGACACCGCGCAGCAGACGTTCGCGGCCACCACGTGCGGCGGCAGCCCACGCACCGGGCGCCCGCGGACGTCCAGCAGGCCGGTCTGCCGGGCGAGGGCCTCCCCGTCCTTCACCACCCGGACGATGAAGTGGCTGCCCTTGCGCAGCCCGCCGGAGGCGAGCACGTGGATCTCGCTCGGGTAGCCGTAGACCTCGGCGATCTCCCGACGCAGCCGCCGGGCGACCGCGCCGGTGTCCAGCTCCGCCTCGACCACCACGCGGCCGGACACGATGTGCAGCCCGCCCGCGAAGCGCAGCAGCGCGGCCATCTCCGCCCGCCGGCAGCAGGGCTTGGGCACGTCGACCCGACTCAGCTCGTCCTTGACCGCCGCGGTCATCGCCATAGTGCGCCCCCTCACGGACCGGTTCCGGCGTGTCGCCGGTGATTACGTACGTGTCTAACGATCGGCACCCAGGACAGGCACCAGTGCGGCGCCCAGGGCGGCTGGATCATGACGGGGCGTGCCGTCGGTGACGGCGACGGGAGCGAGGACCAGCCGGGCACCCAGCGATTCTGCCGCATGCCGGACCGCTTCGGGGTCACCCACCGCCGTGGAGTCGGCCAGCACCATGTCCACCTTCAACTCAGGCAGATGGCGCCCGAGGGTGTCCAGATGGTCGGGCAGGGAGAGCCCGAGGGTCTCCTTCTCCGCCACCAGGTTGAGCGTCACCAGCCGGCACGCCGGGCTGGAGACGATCGCGTCGGCCAGCCCCGGCACCAGCAGATGGGGCAGCACGCTGGTGTACCAGCTGCCCGGGCCGAAGATCAACCAGTCGGCGACGCGTACCGCGGCCACCGCCTCCGCGCAGGCGGCCGGCTCGGCCGGGGCGAGCCGCAGCGACTCGACCCGCCCGGTGGTGACCGCCACCTGGTGCTGGCCGCGCACCGTCCGGACCTCGTCGGGCCGCTCCGGGTCGGCGCCGCGTACCCGGGCCTCGATGTCCACCGGCTCGCAGGACATCGGCAGCACCCGGCCGACTGTGCCGAGCATCGCGCCGGCGTGGTCGAGCGCGGCCACCGGGTCGCCGAGCAGCTCGGTCAGCCCGCTGAGCACCAGGTTGCCGACCGCGTGTCCGGCGAGGGAGTCGCCCCCGCCGCGGACCCCGGTCAGGCCCACCGCCTCGCCCGGGTCGGACGCGAGCGTGAAGCGGTGCTGGAAGAGCGCGGCGCTGCGCCGGGTGGCCGGGTGATCGCCGGCCAGCGCGACCAGCGCCTGCCGCAGGTCCCCCGGGGGCAGCCCGCCGCGCTCGGCCCGCAGCCGGCCGCTGGAGCCGCCGTCGTCGCCGACGGTGACCACCGCGGTGATGTCCAGGTCCAGTTCGGGTACGCAGTGCCGCAGCGCCCGCAGCGACGCCGAGAGCCCGTGCCCGCCGCCGAAGGCGACCACTCTGGTCGGGGTCATTCCCGCCCCAGGTCCCGGTGCTGGGCGTTGGCGGCGATGCCGGACTGGCGCAGCCGGGCGGCCAGTTCCTCGGCGATCGCGACGCTGCGGTGCTTGCCGCCGGTGCAGCCGACGGCGACGGTCAGGTAGCGCTTGCCCTCCCGCTCGAAGCCGGCGGTGGTGGCGTTGACCAGGTCGGCGTACCCGGCCACAAAGGCGTCCGCGCCCTCCTGGCCCAGCACGTACGCGCTGACCGCCTCCTCCCGCCCGGTGTGCTCGCGCAGCTCGGGCACCCAGTACGGGTTGGGCAGGAAGCGGGCGTCCATCACGAAGTCGGCGTCCGGCGGGAGGCCGTACTTGAAGCCGAAGGAGAGCACGGTGATCCGCAGCCGGCGGGAGTCCTCCCCGCCGAACAGCTCCTCGACCCGGCGGCGGAGTTGGTTGACGTTGAGGTGGCTGGTGTCGATGATCACGTCGGCCTGGTCCCGGGCCTCCTCCAGCAGGGCCCGCTCGACGGCGATGCCGTCGGCCAGCCGCCCGTCGCCCTGCAACGGGTGGGAGCGGCGGACGCTCTCGAACCGGCGGATCAGCACCTCGTCGTCGGCGTCGACGAAGACCACCCGGGGCTGGAAGCCGCGCTCCCGCAGCTCCCGAATCGCCCCGGCCAGGTCAGTGGAGAAGGCGCGGGATCTGACGTCCAGCACCATGGCCGTACGCCGGGTCGCGCCGCCGGCCTTGAAGGCCAGCTCGGCCATGTCGAGCATGAGCGCCTGGGGCAGGTTGTCGACCACGTAGTAGCCGACGTTCTCCAGTGCCCGGGCCACGGTGCTCCGGCCACCGCCGGAGAGGCCGGTGACCACCACCAGGGTGGTGTCCGCCTCGGCCGGCGCGGGACGGCCGAGGGCCGTCTCCGGTCCGGTCGGCACCAGGTCTCCCGTCCGCGCCTCGCTCACCCGTTACCCCCAGCCATGGCGCCGCGGCCGGTCGGCCGCGCGTGGTCAGTCAGCGACTCTAACGGCTGCGACCCGGTCCGGGATTCCACGGGGTGACGACCGGAACACCACACTGCCCGGTTTGTCGGGTTGTTCGGCCGAACCTGTCGTACCCTCGACAGCCCGGCCGGCCGACTCGGCTCGGGGCGACGCGCGCTCCCCGACCCTGTCGGCGGACGCTCGTAGACTGCGCCAATGGTCTCCCCCACCGGTCAGCGGACCGAGGACGCGTTGCGGGTGCTCAACCGGGTGTTCGGCTACGACACCTTCCGCGGCTCCCAGCAGCAGGTCGTCGAGCACGTGGTGGACGGCGGCGACGCGCTGGTGCTGATGCCGACCGGTGGCGGCAAGTCGCTCTGCTACCAGATTCCGGCGCTGGTCCGGGACGGCGTCGCGGTGGTCGTCTCACCGCTGATCGCCCTCATGCAGGACCAGGTCGACGCGCTCACCGCCGTCGGCGTCCGGGCCGGCTTCCTCAACTCGACCCAGGACCTCGCCGAGCGGCGCCGGGTCGAGGCCGCCTTCCTCGCCGGCGAGCTGAACCTGCTCTACCTCGCCCCGGAGGCCCTCGCCGTCCGCTCCACCGTCGCCCTGCTGGAACGGGGGCGCATCGCACTCTTCGCGATCGACGAGGCGCACTGCGTGTCGCAGTGGGGGCACGACTTCCGCCCCGACTACCTCAACCTGTCGATGCTGCACGAGCGGTGGCCGGGGGTGCCGCGCCTCGCGCTGACCGCCACCGCCACCCGCGCCACCCGCACCGAGATCGCCACCCGGCTCAAGCTCACCGACGCCCGGCACTTCGTGGCCAGCTTCGACCGGCCCAACATCCAGTACCGGATCGCGCCCAAGCGGGAGCCGCGCAAGCAACTGCTCGGCCTGCTGCGCGACGAGCACCCCGGCGACGCCGGCATCGTCTACTGCCTCTCCCGCGCCTCGGTGGAGAAGACCGCCGAGTTCCTGGTGCAGAACGGCATCCCGGCGCTGCCCTACCACGCCGGACTGGACGCGACGACCCGGGCGGCCAACCAGCAGCGCTTCCTGCGCGAGGACGGGCTGGTCATGGTCGCCACCATCGCCTTCGGCATGGGCATCGACAAGCCGGACGTCCGCTTCGTCGCCCACCTCGACCTGCCCAAGTCGGTGGAGGGCTACTACCAGGAGACCGGCCGTGCCGGGCGCGACGGGCTGCCCTCCACCGCGTGGCTGGCGTACGGGCTGCAGGACGTGGTGCAGCAACGCAAGATGATCGAGACCTCCGAGGGCGACCTGGCACACCGGCGCAATCTCGCCACCCACCTGGACGCGATGCTGGCCCTCTGCGAGACGGTCCGCTGCCGCCGCGCACAGCTGCTGGAGTACTTCGGCGAGACCATGCCCGGCGCCTGCGGCAACTGCGACACCTGCCTCGAACCGCCCGAGTCGTGGGACGGCACGGTCGCGGCGCAGAAGCTGCTCTCCACCGTCTTCCGGCTCGACCGGGAGCGCAACCAGCGGTTCGGCGCCGGGCACTGCGTGGACATCCTGCTCGGCAAGCGCACCGACAAGATCGACCAGTACGGCCACGACTCGCTGACCACGTTCGGCATCGGCACCGAGCTGCGCGAGACGGAGTGGCGGGGCGTGGTCCGGCAACTGCTCGCCGAGGGTCTGCTCGCCGTCGAGGGCGACTACGGCACGTTGGCGCTGACCGAGGCCAGCGGCGAGGTGCTGGGCCGTCGGCGTACGGTCACCATGCGGCGGGAGCCGGAACGGCCGGCGTCCGGCCGGTCGGCCAAGCCCCGCGGCGCGGCCACCGTGGTCGTCGACCTCACCCCGGCCGCCGCGTCGGTCTTCGAGCGGCTGCGCGCCTGGCGGGCGGCCACCGCGAAGGAGCAGGGGGTGCCGGCGTACGTGATCTTCCACGACGCCACGCTGCGGCAGATCGCCGGCGAACCGCCCGCCTCGCTGGCCGAGCTGTCCCGGATCAGCGGCGTCGGCGAGAACAAGCTGGCGAAGTACGGCGAGGCGATCCTCGCCGCTCTCGCCGAGGACTGACCGGTCGTGGAGATGGTGAAGGGCCCGGCCCCCGGGTGGGGGTCGGGCCCTTCGTGGTTGTGCGGGTTTGTCAGGAGGTGCTGTAGCCGCGGGTGGCGATCCAGTCGGCGAGGTGGTCGACGCTGATGCGGTAGGAGGCCATGTTCGGGTCGGCCGAGTCCGCG
>NZ_JBIAIL010000041.1:0-59399 GCF_042871425.1 Micromonospora sp. NPDC005806
GTCGTCGTGCACTGCGCCGGCGGCTACCGCTCCTCGGTCGCGGCCAGCCTGCTCCGCGGCGCCGGCCGGGCGGACGTCTCCGACCTGCTCGGCGGGTACGGCGCCTGGCAGACGCTGCACGCGGCCGTCTGACTGCCCGATCGCGGGTGACCGGGGGGAATCCACCGGTCACCCGCCTGACGCCTGGAGAAGAGATGACAGCGACTTCCGTCGCGCCGAGGCTGGGGCTGCGGGCGAACGCGGCCCAGTTCCTCCTGCTCGTCGCGGTCAACGCGCTGGTGGGCGGCGTACTCGGCACCGAGCGCACCGTGCTGCCGCTGCTCGGCGAGCGGGATTTCCAGCTGACGGCGTACACCGCCGCCCTGACGTACATCCTCGCCTTCGGCGCGACCAAGGCGGTCACCAACTTTTTCGCCGGCACCCTCTCCGACCGGTACGGCCGCAAGCCGGTGCTGCTGGCCGGCTGGCTGGTGGCGATCCCGGTGCCGCTGCTGCTCATCTGGGCGCCGAGCTGGGGCTGGGTGGTCGCCGCCAACGTGCTGCTCGGCGTCAACCAGGGACTGGCCTGGTCCACCACGGTGATCATGAAGATCGACCTGGTCGGACCGCACCGGCGCGGCCTCGCCATGGGACTGAACGAGGCTGCCGGCTACCTGGCGGTGGCCGTCACCGCGCTGGCCACCGGCGCCCTCGCCGCGCGGTACGGGTTGCGGCCCGCCCCGTTCCTGCTCGGTGCCGCCTACGTCGCGGTGGGCCTGGGCCTGTCCGCGCTGCTCGTCCGGGAGACGCGTGGCCACGCCCACCACGAGGCAGCCACCCACCAGGGACGTACCCAGCACGGCGGCCTCAGCACCAGGCAGGTCCTGGGTCTGGTCAGCTGGCGGGAGCCGGCACTCAGCTCGGCCAGCCAGGCGGGCCTGGTGAACAACCTCAACGACGGGCTCGCCTGGGGCCTGTTTCCGGTGCTGTTCGCCGCCGCCGGGCTCTCCCTGCCCCGGATCGGTCTGCTGGCGGCTCTGTACCCCGCAGTGTGGGGACTCGGCCAGCTCGTCACCGGCCCGCTCTCCGACCGGCTCGGCCGCAAGCCGCTCATCGTCGTCGGGATGCTGACCCAGGCCGGTGCGCTCGGGCTGATCGCCGGCGCCGACGGTTTCGGCGCGTGGGCGACGGCCGCGATGCTGCTGGGTGCCGGCACCGCGATGGTGTATCCCGCACTGCTGGCGGCGGTCGGTGACGTCGCCCACCCGGCGTGGCGCGCCCGCGCCGTGGGCGTCTACCGGCTCTGGCGGGACGCCGGCTTCGCGGTAGGCGCCGTGTCGGCCGGACTGCTCGCGGACCTCGTCGGCATCCGCGGAGCCACCTGGGCGGTGGCGGGACTCACCGCCGTCTCCGGCCTGCTCGTCGCGGTGCGGATGTACGAGACGCACGTCCGGCCGGCCCCGGCCGGCTGACGACACGCAGGGTCCACAGGGGATCGACGGAGCGTCTATCATGTGCGCCGACCGACCAGGCGGAAGGGACCCGATGCCGTCGCGGCAGGACCAACTCCACTCGTACCAGTTCACCGTCCAGCGGGCGGTCGCGGCGCTGGTCATGCGGGAGACCGACCCGGCGCAGTCGCCGTTCCGGCGGTTGGCCGGCGCGGGACTGGCCAGCGTGCTGGTCGCGGTGATCGCGCTCGGCGGCGTCGCCCTCTACGGCCTATTCGCCGGCGGCGGCAACTCCTGGCGGGACGCCGGCGCGGTGATCGTGGAGAAGGAGTCCGGCGCGCGGTTCGTCTACCGCGAGGAGAAGCTGCACCCGGTGCTCAACTACGCCTCCGCGCTGCTGATCATCGGGGCGGAGCGCCCGAAGACCATCCTGGTCTCCCGCCGCTCGATCGACGGCGTACCGCGCGGGCTGCCGCTCGGCATCGCCGACGCGCCGGACTCGCTGCCCGCGCCGGGCCGGCTCGCTTCCGCTCCCTGGACGGTCTGCTCGGTCGCCGCCACCGAGCCTGGCCGCACCGAGGCCCGCTCGGCGGTGCTGATCGGGCGGGAGGCGACCGGCGGCCGGCCGCTCGGCGAGCAGGCGTTGCTGCTCCGCCACCCGGACGGCAGTCTGTACCTGCTCTGGCACGACCGGCGCTACCTGCTCCGCGACACCGACCGGGTGCTGGCCGCGCTGGCCGCCACCCGGGAGCGGGCCCTGCCGGCGGCCGCCGCGCTGCTCAACACGGTGCCGGCCGGTGCCGACCTGGTCCCGCCCGCGGTGCCCGGTCTGGGCGCGCCGTCCGACCGGGTCGCCGGCGCCACCGCCGGCGACGTCTACCTGGTGCGCAACTCGGGCGGCGGACGCCAGTACGCGGTGGCCGAGCGGGACGGCCTGGCCGGCATCACCGAACTCCAGGCTGCCCTGCTGCTCGCCCGCACCGGTCAGGGCGACCCGAAGCCGATCACCCTCGGCCGGTTCGCCGCCCTGCCCAAGCGCCCCGACCGGGTGCCCATCGGGCCGACGGCCCCGCCGGCCGTGCCGCCCCGGCTGGCCGCCGTGGACGGCGGTGCGCTCTGCGCCCGGGTCGGCGACGACACCGGCGTACGCGACATCCGGGTGGACGTCACCCCGCCGGAGCTCTCCGCCGCCGCGCGGGCCACCGCCGGCCGGGGCGGGCTCGCCGACCAGGTGGCGGTCGAGCCCGGCCGAGGCGCGGTGGTCGAATCGGCGGCGGCGCCGGGCGCCTCCGGCGCGGTCTCCGTCGTCACCGACCTGGGCCGGCGGTACGTGCTGGCCGGCGCCGACGTGCTCGGCATGCTCGGCTACGCCGGTGTCCGCCCGGCCCGGCTGCCGGCGAGCCTGGTCAGCCTCGTCCCGGCCGGCAGCCCGCTCGACCCGGCCGCCGCCCCCACGGTCGCCGCCCCGGCCTGACGGCCAGCCCGACCGGCCCGCGCCCCGCCGTCCGGAGCGCGGCCCGGTCCTCGGACTGGGCGGTCAAGCCGCGGGCTTGCGCAGCACGGTCACCAGGAAGTCGGCGTCCTCCTGCCAGCGGCGCAGGTCCCAGGTGGCGAAGCGGTGCTCCAGCCGGAGCCCGGCCGCCACCGCGTCGTCGTCGAAGTCGGCCAGCGGGTAGCCGCGGTCGGTGCCGAAGCCGACCACCGCCACGCCGTCCGGGCGGACATGCGCGGCGATCCGGGTGAGCACCGCCCGCTCGGTGCCAGGGGCGACGAACGCCATCACGTTGCCGGCGCACACGGCGGCGTCGAACGGCTCCGGCTCGCCTTGCGCGGCCAGGTCCAGCTCCGCGAGGTCGGCGACGAGGAAGCGCGGGCCGGGGTGGTCGACCCGGGCGGCCTCGATCAGGACCGGGTCGGCGTCCACGCCCACCACCGAGTGACCCCGCACGGCCAGCGCGGCGGCGACCCGGCCAGTGCCGCAGCCGGCGTCCAGGATCCGCGCGCCCGGCGGGACCAGCGCGTCCAGCAGCCGCGCCTCGCCGGCCAGGTCGGCCCCCTCGGCGGCGAGCCGGCGGAACCGGTCGATGTACCACTGCGAGTGTCCTGGGTTCGTCTCGGTCACCCAACGGGTTGGCTTGCTCATGGGGCCACCGTAACCGGATCTTCCCGCCCCCGACCGAGGGAGTCAGCCGGCCCTGCGCTGGAGATACCCCCACCGGCGGAGCCGGTCGGCCACGTCCGGCCAGCAGGCGCGGCAGGCACCACCCCGTCAACCGGCGGAGAGGACGAGCTCCGCGATCCGCTCCGGCTGGTCGACCTGCACGAAGTGGCCCGCGTCCCCGAGCAGGTGGAGGTCGGCGCGCGGAAAGAGCTCGGCGAAGCGGCGCGCGACCCGCGGGTTGAGGGAGCGGTCCTCCACGCCGAAGATCACCCGCACCGGCCGGTCGAACCGGCGCAGGTCGGGTATCCGGCGCCGGCGCGTCAGGACGGTGCCGAGCAGGTCGTCGTTGAGCCGCCAGAACGCCGGCTGAGCCGCGACGAAGTCGTCGCACAGGCGCCGCACCAGCGGGGCTCGGCGTTGGTCGTCGCGGATGAACCTGCCCACCTGCCAGGCGTAGAGGCGCAGCGCGAGGGGCGACCCACGGCCCGCCAGCGCCCGGGCGGCGACGCGCACCAGCGGAGTCGAGTACAGCGCGATGGCGGGTGGCCGGCGCAGCGCGGCCGTCTGGTGGTAGTAGGTGTTGAGCAGCACCAGCGCGGCAACGCGGTGCGGATACAGCAGCGCCCAGTCGATCGCCGGTGGCCCGGACGCGTCGTGGGCCACCAGCACCACGCGCTCCAGCCCGAGGTGGTCGATCACCGCCGCGAGGTCCCCGGTCTGATTGTCCGCCGTGTACGGGTAGCCGTCAGGCTTGTCCGAGCGGCCCCAGCCGAGGAAGTCGAACCGGACCACTCGCCGGTCGCCGAGGTGCGGCATCAGCTCGTCGTAGAGGTGGAGGTTGTCGGGGAAGCCGTGCAGCAGGACCAGCGGCACCCCCTCGCCGCCGCTCACCTCGACATGCAGCTGGTGCCCGGCCCGGGGGATCTTGAGCGTCTCGCGTACCCCCGCCATCCCACCCCCGATCGCCGTGATCTGCATCGACATTAGCCCGTGAACCGGGCGATTCTGCTCGAATGGGCGGCACTGCCAGGCGTCGGCGAGAACCCCTCCGCGCCTGGCGGTGCGCCCGCTCAACCCTTCTCGGCGCCGCTGGTCAGCCCCTCGGTGAGCAGCCGTTCGCCGGCGAGGAAGAGGACCACGATGGGCAGGGTGAGGATCACCGACCCGGCCATCAGCACGGTCTTCGGCACCTCGACGCCGTCGGCGAGCAGCGACAGCCCCAGTGAGACCGTCCACCGGTTGGGTCGGTCTATCAGGAAGAGCAGGGCGAAGAGGAACCGGTGTAGACCAGCACCAGCCCGACCAGCGACCCGCGCAGCCCGGCCCGACTTCAGCACCTCGGCGTACGTGGCGACGGCCAGCTCGCCGATCGGCACCAGCGGCGAGCGGGGGCGAGGAGCAGCCGCTCGATGGGGCATCTAACCACATATGCCGATTTTCTTGGGTTAGAATCGGGGCCGGCACTTCCCTCGGAGCGACGCCATGGCCAACTGGGTTGTCTCTCTGGCCGGGCCCCGGCGGATCAGCCTGGAGCCCTGCCCCCCAGACCCGCTCGGCCCGGGCCAGGTCCGCGTCCGCACCTGCTACTCCGGCATCTCCGCCGGCACCGAGCTGACCCTTTACCGGGGCAGCAACCCCCGCCTCAGCAAAGACTGGGACGACGCCACCCGGATGTTCGTGCCCCGGCAGGCCGCGCCCGCGTACCCGGTGGTCGGCTTCGGCTACGAGGAGGTCGGCGAGGTCGTCGAAGTCGCCGCGGACGTCGCCGACCGCCGCCCGGGGCAGGTCGTCTGGGGGATCTGGGGGCATCGCGCGGAGGCCGTCGTGGCGGCCGCCGCAGTGACCCCGCTCGCGCCCGGGCTCGACCCGCTCGCCGCCGTCTTCGCCCGCCCCGGCGCCATCGCGCTGACCGCCGTGCTCGCCGGCGACCTGCACCTCGGCGACTGGGTCGGGGTCTTCGGGCAGGGAGTGATCGGGCTGCTCGGCACCCGGCTCGCCGTCCTCTCCGGAGCCCGGGTGGTCGCCGTCGACCGGGTGCCGACCCGGCTGGATCACGCCGGTCGGTTCGGCGCCCGCCGGATCGTCGACGCCGCCGCGGACTCGGCCGCCGCCGTGCTGCACGAGGCCACCGACGGGCGCGGCGCGGACGTCTGCCTGGAGCTGTCCGGGTCGTACCCGGCGCTGCACGAGGCGATCCGCGCCACCACCCACGCCGGCCGCGTCGTCGCCGCCGGCTTCTATCAGGGGTACGCCCACGGGCTGGGGCTCGGCGAGGAGTTCCACCACAACCGGATCCAGCTGGTGGCGGCCCAGGTCTCCGGGCCCAACCCGGCGCCCGGCACGGCCGGCCGGTGGACCGGAGCCCGGATCGCCCACACCTTCATGGACCTGGTGGCCGAGGGCAGCGTCGACCCGCTGCCGCTGGTGAGCCACGTCGTCGACGCGGGCGCGGTGGCCGACGCGCTGGCGCTGCTCGACCGCGGTGACGGTGACGTCCTCCAAGTAGTCCTGAGGTTCCCATGACCATCCCCCTCGCCTGCCAGGAGCAACTGCTCCCGGGCACCAGCCTGTCCGACAAGTACGCCCTCGCCGTCTCCCTCGGCTACCAGGGCATCGAGCTGCGCGGCCGGGGCGACCTGGCGTTCGCCCGGCGGCTGCCGGAGCTGCGCCGAGCCCGCGCCGACGGGGTGGTCATGCCGACCGTCTGCGTCGAGATGGACCACTTCATCGGCGACTTCGACCCGGAACGATCCCGGGACGCGGTGCGCAACCTCCGCTCCCAGCTCTCGGTGATCGCCGAGATCGGCGGGATCGGCGCGATGACCCCGGCCGCCTGGGGCATGTTCTCCCGCCGGCTGCCGCCGTTCGAGCCGCCCCGCCCGCCCGAGGGCGATCGGCAGGTGCTCGTCGACGCCCTGGGCGAGCTGGGCGAGCACGCCCGCGCCGAGGGGGTCGCCCTCTTCCTCGAACCCCTCAACCGGTACGAGGACCACATGGTCAACCGCCTCGACGAGGCCGTCGCCCTCTGCCGGACCGTCGACCTGCCCTCGGTACGCGTCGTCGCCGACACCTTCCACATGAACATCGAGGAGGACGACGTGCCCGCGGCGCTGCGCGCCGCCGCGCCGTACCTCGGGCATGTGCAGGTCAGCGACTCCAACCGGTACCAGCCCGGGGCGGGGCACCTGGACTGGCCGGCGCTGCTGCGTACCCTCGACGACCTCGGCTATCCCGGCTGGCTGGCCCTGGAGTGCCGGCTGCGCGGCGAGCCCGTGGCCGCCCTGCGGCAGGCCGCCACGGTCCTCGCCCGGACCCGGCCGAGCCGGGCGGCGGCGTGAACGGCGGCACCCCCGCGGGCGCCGCGTCGCTGCGCGCCGGCGACCCGTCGGGTGCCGAACGCGCCGCCGCGCTGCGCCGGCTGGCCGTCACCACCCTCGACGCCAACTGGGAACACGACCACACCGTCCCGTCGCGCACCCTCTACCCGCACCAGTGGAGCTGGGACTCGGCCTTCATCGCCCTCGGGCTGGTGCACGTCCGCCCCGACCGGGCCTGGCGGGAGCTGCGCACCCTCTTCGCCGCCCAGTGGGCCGACGGGCGGGTGCCGCACATCGTGTTCAACCCCGCGCTGCGGGTCGGCTCCTACTTCCCCGGGCCGGAGTTCTGGGACTCCGGCCGCGCCGACGGCGCCCCGGCGACGGCGACCTCCGGCATCGTCCAGCCACCGGTGCACGCCCCGGCCGCCTGGCTGGTACACCGCCAAGCCCCCTCCGAGGCGTCGCTGCAGGCGCTGCACTGGCTCTACCCGCGCCTGGTCGCCCAGCAGCGCTACCTGACCGGGCGGCGCGACGTCGGCGGCGGCGGGCTGGCCTGCATCGTGCACCCGTGGGAGTCCGGGCTGGACAACAGCCCCGCCTGGGACGTCCCGATGGCCGCGGTGCCGGCCGACGCCACCGTGATGCGCGCGTACCGCCGGCACGACATCGCGCACGCCGACGCCGCGCACCGCCCCACCGACCTGGACTACGCGCGCTACGTCGCGATCGTCGCCGCCTACCGGGCGGGCCGCTACCGGGACGAGGGGCTGGCCCGGCGACATCCGTTCCTGGTGGAGTGCCCGCTGGTCAACTCCGCGCTCGGGGCGGCCGAGCAGGCGCTGGCCCGGATCGCCACGGTCGTCGGCGCCGACCCCGGGCCACACCGGGACCGCGCGGCGCGGATCACCGAGGCGGTGGTCGCCCGGCTCTACGACCCGGTCACCGGCACGTTCCACCCGCGCGACCTGCGCACCGACCGGCTCGTCCCGGCCCGGACGGTGCTCGGGCTGATGCCGCTGGTCCTGCCCGACCTGCCCGCTCGGCAGGTGCGGGCGGTGCTCGCGGAGGCGTGCTCGCCACGGTTCGGCCTCGCCGCCCGGATGGACCGCCCGCTGCCCAGCTACGACCGCACCGCGCCGGACTTCGAGCCGCTGCGCTACTGGCGCGGCCCGAGCTGGCTGAACACCAGTTGGCTGCTGTGGCGCGGGCTGCGTACCCACCACCGGCCCGACCTGGCCGCCGGGCTCCGCGAGTCGATGTTCGCCCTGGTCGCCCAGGCCGGCTGCCACGAGTACTTCCACCCCGACACCGGGGAGGGCCTGGGTTCGCCGGCGTTCAGCTGGACCGCCTCGCTGCTGCTGGACGCCCTCGCCGACGGGTGAGCCGCGGCCGGTGGCTCACCCGCTGGATATCCTGCGGCCCATGCAGGAGGTACGGGTACGGGCCATGCGGCCGGCCGACGCCGACCGGGTGCTGGCCATCTACCAGCAGGGACTCGACGGCGGCGAGGCCAGCTTCGAGACCGTCGCGCCCTCCTGGAGCGCCTTTGACACCGGCCGGCTGCCCCGGCACCGCCTGGTAGCGGCCGACGCCGACGACCGGGTGCTCGGCTGGGTCGCCGTCTCGCCCACCTCGACCCGGGCGGTGTACGCCGGGGTGGTCGAGCACTCCGTCTACGTCGACCCCGCCGCCCGGGGCCGGGGCGTCGGCCGGCTGCTGCTGGACGCGCTGATCGCCTCCACCGAGGCGGTCGGCGTCTGGACCATCCAGTCGGGGATCTTCCCAGAGAACACCGCCAGCCTCGCCCTGCACGAACGGGCCGGGTTCCGGGTCATCGGCACCCGCGAGCGGGTCGGCCGCCACCACGGCCGCTGGCGGGACGTCGTCCTCCTCGAACGACGCAGCCCGGCGGTCGGCTGACCGGCGGCGGCCTCAACCCGCCGGGACGGCCGCCACCTCCCGGGCCGGCGCGGCCGGCGCGGCCTCCACGTCGAGGGGCGGCTCGGGGGTCAGCAGCTCGGCGGGGACCGGCTCGACCTCGACCCGGCAGTCGTGAAACGTCGGCGCGCCGCCCAGGTCGGTGTCGCGGACCGCGGTGACCGCGTTGACCGTGGCCCGCCTCGGGCTCAACCGCGCCCAGTACGCCTTGTAGGTGAACGCCAGC
Organism: Micromonospora sp. NPDC005806; assembly: GCF_042871425.1. Classification (NCBI taxonomy): domain Bacteria; kingdom Bacillati; phylum Actinomycetota; class Actinomycetes; order Micromonosporales; family Micromonosporaceae; genus Micromonospora; species Micromonospora sp. NPDC005806. Next base: position 9,073 of record NZ_JBIAIL010000041.1, read on the forward strand.
CCCGGCCGGGTCGCGTCGTCCACCGCCACCGCCGCCACGAACGCGCCCCGGTCGTTGTGCACCCGCACGGCATCGCCGTCGGCCAGGCCGCGCGCCGCCGCGTCGTCGGGGTGCAGGTGCACCCGGGGCGGCCCGGTCCGCCGGGTGTGCCAGGGCAGCGAGGCGAAGGTGGAGTTCATCAGGAACCGGCCGGCCGGCGCGACGAGCACCAGCGGGAACCGGCGAGCCAGCTCCGGATCGGCGGCCTCCACCGGCGGGGTGTAGCCGGGGAGGGGGTCCACCCCGAGCCGGGTCAGCGTCGGGTCGTGCAGCCGGGCCCGGCCGTCGGCCGTGGGGAAGCCGCCGTCGGCGTACGGGGCCGTGCCGACCGCCACCCCGGTGGTCCGGGCGTACGTCCGCTCGCACAGCTCCTCGAAGCTGACCGGGGCGCCGCGCAGCAGCTGCCGGGCCAGCGCCTCGTCGCTGTCCCGCAGCCGGGGATGGTCGAGGCCCAGCGCGGCGGCGATCCGGCGGAAGATCTCGGTGTTCGGCAGCGCCTCGCCGGGCGCCTGGGTGGCCGGCAGGTTCAGCGTCGTGTAGTGGTGCCCGTAGGAGGTGTGCAGGTCGAGGTGCTCGGGCTGCATGGTCGCCGGCAGCACCACGTCGGCGTAGTCGCAGGTGTCGGTCCAGCGCTGCTCCAGCACCACGGTGCACAGGTCGGTGCGGCGCAGGCCGGCGAGCAGCCGGTTCTGGTCGGGAGCGGTGGCCACCGGGTTGGCGTTGAACACCACGAGCGACGTCACCGGCGGGTCGGCCTCGCCGGTGAGCACGGCGGCGAGCCGGCTCATGTTCACCGACCGGGCCTTGGGGGCCGGCATGTCGGGCGGCCGGACGACCGCGTCGGCGGGGACCCGGTGGTGCCCGCTGGTCATGACGAGGGCGCCGCCGCCCGGGTGGCGGAAGTCGCCGGTGACCAGCGGCAGCGCGCAGATCGCCCGGATCGCCTGCCCGGCGCCGTGGTGCCGTTGCAGGCCCAGCCCCACCCGGATCGCGGTGGGCCGGGTGGTGGCGATCCGCTCGCCGAGCCGGCGTACCACCTCGACGGGCAGGCCGCACTCGGCGGCGGCCCGCTCCACCGGCCACTCGCCGAGCCGGGCGGCCAGGTCGGGCCAGCCGACGGTGTGCGCGGCCAGCCACTCCTCGTCGGCCGCGCCGGCGTCGAGGACGTGCCGCATCAGCCCGAGCGCCAGCGCCGCGTCGGTGCCGGGCAGCGGGGCGACGTGCTCGTCGCTGCGCGCCGCGCTGTCCGTGCGCAGCGGGTCGACGGTGACCAGGTACGCGCCGCGCTCCCGGGCCCGCTGCACGAACGGCCACAGGTGCAGGTTGGTGGCGAGCGGGTTCGCGCCCCACAGCACGATCAACTTCGCGTCCACGATCGACTCCGGCTCGAAGCCGACCGAGCCGCCGTAGATGGAGCTCAGCGCCGCCCGCGCCGCCCCGGTGCAGATGGTGGTGTCCAGCCGGGAGGCCCCCAGGTGGGCGAAGAGCCGCGGGCCCATCGTCCAGCCCTGCACGTGGCCCATGGTGCCGGCGAAGTAGTAGGGGAGGATCGACTCCGGGCCGTCCCGCTCGATGCTGGCGCGCAGCCCGGCGGCCACCCGGTCGATCGCCTCCGCCCAGCTCGCCGGCCGGTAGGCGACCCGCCCGACGCCCCTCGGCCCGGTCCGCACGTACGGCGTGGTCAGCCGGTCGGATCCGTTGACCGCGTCCAGGTAACGGTTGACCTTGCCGCAGAGCGCGCCCCGGGTGAACGGGTGGTCGCGGTCGCCGCGCAGCGCGACGGCCCGGCCGTCCTCCACCGTGAGCTGCCAGACGCAGGTGTCCGGGCAGTCCAACGGGCAGGCGCCGGGGTGGGTGGTGCGGGCCATGCCGCGAGCCTACCGACCAGGTCCACTAGCGTGGTGCCGCAGTCGAGCGGTGGGAGCGTCGTGCGCGAGATCGACAAGGTGGCCTGGATCCGGATCGAGGACGGTCGGGTGCTCAGCACCCGATCCCGGGGGAAGGACGTCTGGTACCTGCCCGGCGGCAAGCGGGAGGCGGGCGAGACCGATCTGGAGACGCTGGCCCGGGAGATCACCGAGGAGCTGGGCGTCGCGATCGAGCCCGGGTCGGCGGCGCACGTCGGCACGTTCACCGCGCAGGCCCACGGGCACGCCACCGGGACGCTGGTGCGGATGACCTGCTACGCCGCCGACTACCGGGGCACGCTGCGGCCGGCGAGCGAGATCGAGGAGTTGGCCTGGCTCGGCTACGCCGACCGGCATCGGGTCTCCCCGGTGGACCAGGTCATCTTCGACCATTTCCGGTCCACCGGCGTACTGCGCTGACGGCCGGTCAGCCGGGCAGCAGCCGGGCCAGGGCGCGCAGCGCGGTCCGGACGGTGTCCTCGTCGGCGCTGAGGCTGACCCGCAGCCCGGGCGGGGCGCCGCGCCGGGCGGCGAACTCCTCCACCCCGGCGACCGCGACGCCCCGGCGGCGGGCCAGCGCGGTGACCGCCTCGGCGTCGTGGTCCAGGCGTACCCAGGCGAACGGCGCCGGCCCGGGGGCGGTGACCCGGTCGCCGAGCAGGTCCCGGGCGAGCGCGGCCCGGCCGGCCAGTTCGGTGGCTCGGGCGGCGGCGAGCCGGTGCGCGGTCCCGCTCAGCACGAGCTGGGTGGCGACCTCGGCGACCAGCGGCGCGGGCGCCCAGGCGAGCGCGCGGGCGGCGGCGCGCAACGGTTCGGCGAGGGCCGCCGGGGCGTACCGGTAGCCGATCCGCAGTCCGGGGGCGAGGGTCTTGGTGATTCCGGTCAGGTGCACGGTGCGGGCGTGCCAGGCGGCGACGGGCGGCGGCCGGTCGGGCAGCAGCGCGCCGAACGGGTCCTCCTCGACGACGGTGAGGTCGTGGGCGGCGGCGACGGCGGCGATCTCCCGGCGGCGCGCGGCCGCCATGGTGACCCCGGTCGGGTTGTGCAGGGTGGGGTGCAGGTGCAGCGCGGCGACCCGTCGGCGCGCGCAGAGCCGGTCGATGGCGTCCGGGCGGGCCCCGGCCGCGTCGCTGGGCACGGTGGCCAGTTCGATGCGGAGCAGGCGGGCGGCGGCGAGCAGCCCGGGGTTGGTCAGCTCGGTGGTGACCACCACCTGTCGGGGCTGGGCGACGGCGGCCAGCGCGGCGGCGAGGCCGTGTTGCCCGCCGGCGGTCACCTCGACCGTGTCGGGGTCGGGCTGCCAGCCGGCGTGGGCCATCCAGCGGGCGCCCGCGATGCGGTGCCGCACCGCGTCGGCGTCCTCGGCGCCGACCGCGAGGGGGTCGGCGGCGATCCGGTGCAGGATCGGCGCGACGGCGCGGTGCACCGGGCCGTGCCCGGGCGGGTGCACGGCGGCCACGTCGAGCGCGGGCGCGGCGCCGGCGGTCGGCGGGGTGGGCGCGGCGGCGACGAAGGTGCCCCGACCGACCTCGCCGCTGAGCAGGCCGCGCCGGGCGGCCACCTGGTAGGCGCGGCCCACGGTGGCGATGGTGACGCCGAGCCGTCGGGCCAGCTCGCGCTGCGGCGGCAGCCGGTCGCCGGGGGAGAGCCGGCCGGCCGCGATGTCCGCGCCGATCGCGTCGGCGAGCGCCAGGTAGCGGGGTCCGGCCCCGGACAGCCCCGTCGGGTCCCAGATTGTCACCGTGACAATCTAGCCGCCGCGCCGCCCGGCCGCCGCCGGATTGTCACCGTGACAATCTGCCCCGCCCGGCTTCCGGGGTACGCGCCGGAAGCTGCCCGCATGACCGTCACCCCGGCCGCCCTCTGGCGGCACGCCACCTTCCGCCGGCTCTGGCTCTCCGACGCCGTCAGCACCCTCGGCACCCACGTCACCACCGTGGCGCTGCCCCTCACCGCGTTGACCGTGCTCGGCGCCGGCTCCACCGGGGTGGCCGCGCTGACCGCCGCGACCACCCTGCCGTACCTGCTGCTCGGCATCCCCGCCGGGGCGATCGTGGACCGGCTGCCCCGCCGGGCGGTGCTCGTCGCCGCCGACGTCGCCCGCGCCCTGCTGCTGGCCAGCGTGCCCCTCGCCTGGGCGGCCGGGCTGCTGAGCCTCGCTCAGCTCGTGGCGGTGGCGCTGCTCGCCGGCTGCGCCACCGTCCTGTTCGACGTGGCGTACTTCGCCGCGGTGCCGGCGGTGGTGCCGGCCGGGCGGCTCGCCGACGCCAACACCCGCCTGGAGGCGACCCGGGCGGTCGGCCAGACCGCTGGCCCCGGCGTGGCCGGCGTGCTGGTCGGGGCGCTGGGCGCGCCGGTCGCGCTGCTGGTCGACGTGGCCAGCTTCGTCGCCTCGGCGCTCTTCCTCGCCGGTACGCCCCGACTGGCCCGGTCCTCGGCTCCCGGTGCGGGCGGGATGTGGCGGGACGCCGCCGGCGGGATCCGCTTCGTGTTCCGCGACCCGGTGGTCCGAGCGCTGACCCTCTGCTCCGGGCTGACCAACCTGTGGCAGGCCGGCTTCCTGGCCATGCTGCTGGTGTACGCGGTCCGCGAGCTGCGGCTGCCCGCCGCCACGGTCGGCCTGCTGATCGCCGGCGCCAACGTCGGCTACCTACTCGGCGCGGCGGTGGCCGGCCAGGCCCGCGCCCGGCTCGGCGTCGGGCGGGCGGTCACCTGGGCGGCCGTCCTCCAGGCCGGCGCCGCGCTGGTGCTCGTGCCGCACCCGCTCGGCATCGCCGCCGGTCTGGCGGTGAACGCGTTCGCCAGCGGGCTCTACAACGTCAACGCGGTCAGTCTCCGGCAGGCCGCCACGCCCCCGGCGATGCTGTCCCGGATGACCGCCACCAGCCGGTTCGTCATCTGGGGCGCGATGCCGCTCGGCGCGTCCCTCGGCGGGGTGCTGACCGCACTGGCGGGGGCGCCGACGTACCTGGCGCTGGCCTCGGTGGGGATGGCCGCGGCGGCGCTGGTCACCCGCTGCTCGCCGGTCTGGCGTACCCGGGACTTCCCGACCTCTGCGGACCGGCCCGCCCCGGCGGAGGCCGACGCGGCGGTGCCCGTCGGGCGGTGACCGTCGTTTGCCGCCGCCGGCCGCGGGTATCCCGGCCCGCGGCGGCCCGGGGCGGCCGGCGAGGACAGGAGGCGGGCGTGCGGTTTCCCCGATTCGTCGAGGCGGTGTCCCGCCGCGCCGAGCTGCCCACCGAGCTGGCCGCCACGATCTCCCGCGCCGTCCTGCAGACCCTGGCCGAGCGGGTGACCGGAGGTGAGTCGGCCGACCTGGCCGCGCAACTGCCCGACGAGCTGAGTGGCTACCTCACCGCCCCGGCCGAGGGTGCGGTGACCGGGGGCGCGGTCACCTTCGTGCACCGGGTCGCCGACCGGGCCGCGGTGGACCCGGCGGTCGCCGAGATGGGCACCCGGGCGGTGCTCGTCACGCTGCGGGAGACGGTCACCGTCGACGAGTTCCAGGACCTGGTGGCGCAGCTGCCGAAGGGATTCGACGCGATGGTCGACCCGATCCCCCGACCACCGTACGATCGCTGAGGACGCACCGCCACTTCGTGGTGGCCGATGGTGGTTGGCCGGATACGTTCGGCCGGTGCGTGGTACGAGTGCTCAGTGAGTGCTGACGACCGCCGACCAGGCGTCAATCGGTCACAGCGTGATCGCGCCGCGGAGAACGTGAAGGCCGGTGCGGCCCGGATTCGAGGTCGAAGTGGCCGCGCCGGTCGACTGCGGCTGAATCACCTTGAAGTCGCTCTGGTGATCTCCCTGCAGGCGGGACTCGCCGCAGCTCTGGCCTGGTGGATCGGACACGATGTGCTGGGCAACCCCTCGCCGGTCTTCGCGCCGTCCGCCGCGGTGGGCACGATCGTCGCCGCGCTCGGCCAGCGTGCCCGCCGCACCGCTGAGCTGCTCATCGGAGTCGGACTGGGCATTGCCACCACCGACTTCCTGCTGACATTTCTGGGCACCGGCATCTGGCAGACCGGCTTCGTCGTCGGATGTGCGATCCTGGCCACGCTCGTGTTGTTCGGCCGCAGCGGGGCAGCCGTCGGGCAGGCCGGCGGCACGGCGGTGCTGCTCGCGACCCTGGCTCCGGCTCAAAAGAACCTTGAGTGGCCGCGGATCGTCGAGTCGACGGTCGGCGCTGTCGTCGGCCTTGTGGTGGTCGCGTTGCTGCTACCGATCAACCCGATGCGGATCCTCGACCGCGACGCGGCCCCCGTCTACCAGTGCCTGGCCCATCAGCTGAGGGAGGTCTCCGCAGCCCTCGCGACCCACGATCAGCAACGGGCGGTGCGCGCGCTGGACACACTACGCAGCATGGGACCGGACATCGAGCGGATGCATGAGGCGCTCAGCGGCGCCGAAGAGGTCGTCAGCCTGGCGCCTGCCCGATGGCAGCGCCGCCAGGACGTGGAGCGCTTCGCCCGCGCGACCGTGTACCTGGAACGAGTCATCGAACACAGCCGAGGGGTGGCCCGCCGGTCGGCGCTGGCGCTGCAGTACGACGAGCCGATTCCCCCCGACCTGTCCGTCGGCGTCGGCCACCTCGCCGACGCGGTCGAGCTCCTGCGCCGTGAGCACCGTGCCGGGCGCCCCACCGAAGGAACCCGCCGGAAGATCCGCGACGCCGTGCAGGACGCCGGCCGGGCCCCAGCCCGCGGAGTCAACGACTTCGGAGATGCGGTGGTGACCCAGCTCCGCACCGCTGCGAGCGACCTGCTCCGAGCCATCGGCTGCGACCCGACCTCGGCGAATCAGGAGATACGGAACGCTATCCGGCACGGCGAGGACTCCATTCAGGCAGGTGGCCCGTCCGAATGAGTGGACGCCTGGCAGCATCGCCGGTCAGCGGACGGGTACGTGCGAGCGAGTTCGTGCTCGGGCCTGCGCTACCGGTGGCGGACCACCGCCTTCGGGGTCGATGCGCAGCTGTTGGGCGTTGCTGGTCAACGTGTCGAGGAGACAGCTGATCAGGGGGTGTTGGCGGGTGCCGTGGCGGATGGCGGCGTACAGGGTGCGGTGGATGTGAGGCTGGCGGACGCGTAGCAGCGTCTCTGATCAGCTTAGCGATCCTGAGTCGGATTGGGTTTCCGGGATCGTTTCCCACCGTGGTGGAGTTGCGTGGGCGTGGAGGTGGAATCCGGCGCCCAGTGCTGCTCCTCGTGGCCGGTGGCCGGTGGTGGGTGTGCTGATCGTGTTCACGCTCTGGCGTCGGTGGGCTGCGCGGGGCAGCCTCAGCCGATCCGTTGGTGCGTGTCCCTCCGGACGCTTGCCCGCCTGGCTGTGGGGCCGGGTGGGGGAGGGTGCCCTGCGTCGCCGGGGCGCGGGGCGTGGTGGCTTGTGCCGGGTAGGGCCGGTCTTTGACCCGTCTCCTCGGCTGGCCTTGGCAGTGGGGGTGACGACGGCGGTGGCTTCGAGGGTGTCCACGACCGAGCGGATCGTCATGGCACCGCTGCCGCGGTCGGTGACGGTCTTGGCCTGATGGGTGAGGCCACGGGCGGCGATGCGACGCCATGCGCCGTGGTCGCGGTCGCCTTGCCAGCCGCAGCTTTCGGTGTTGGGGCAGGTGGCCCACTTCCAGCCCGCTGTGGTGGGCCGGTCGGGTGCTTTGCGGTGCCGCAGCGGGGTCAGGCATTGCGGGCAGTGTTTGGAGGTGTGGCGGGCGGGGACGGTGACGACGGCGATAGCGGCCTCGGCGGCGAGGTGCCGCATGCGGTCGGTGATCTTTCCGCGTACCTGCTGGGACAGGCGCGTGTTCAGGGTGGCGCCCATGCCCTTGGCTTCCATCGACCGCAGGTCTTCCACATAGATGACGCTCGCCTCGGCGGCGATTGCCTGGTCCACGGCCCACCTGGCAGCAGCCCACGCAAGCGCGTCGTTCAGGTTCTGGCGGCGCTCGGACACGTGGCGAATCTCGCCGCGGAGCACCTCGTGTTTCGCTCTCAGGTGTTCGTCGAGGCGGCCGTCGATCAGCCGCTGGTAGTGGTCGGCCTTGGCGTGCAGCCGCTCACTGTGGCGGCGCAGGCGGTGCTGCTTGGCGAGGACTCCAGCGGCCCGGAACTGGCCACCAGCCCCTTTAGCCGTGATCCACCCCTGCGGGTGCAGTCGCAGCGCTCCGGCGCACAGGAGGGTGTTGAGGCCCCAGTCCACGCCGAGCGCGACCGTGTGACCGGTGCGCCGGGCTTTCGGCACGGCATGCGTGTACGCAACGTCGGCGCGCACCTGTCGGCCGGCCACGCGCAGGGTGGGCAGGTGCACCACCGCGTCCGCAGGGACCGTGGGCGGTAGCGTGATCGGGCAGGCCACCCACGTCCAGTCCCGGTACGCCTGCGGATCTGGACGGGTGGGCAACTGCAGGCGCAGCAGCGCCCTGCCCGGGTCGGTCTCGCTGCGTTCGATGGTGGCCTGCTGCCGGTCGCACGCGGCGAGCAGCAGCGTCCGCGGGATTTTCGGGCGGTTTTCCAGTTCGAACACGTCCACGGGCAGGCGGCCATGCGCGGCAAGGAACGTGGTGGCCTGCCGGGTGCGGCCCTTGATGAGGCTCGACGGCAGATACTTCCCGCCGGGAATCGAGTCCCGAACCTGCTCCCACTCCTGCGGGGTACGTTTGCGCGGATCGGCCGGCCAGGTTGCCAGTACCCCGGCGGTCAGATCAGCACGCCACTTCACCGAACGCAGCGCTCGCCCAGCCTGCTCCTGAGCCATCCGCACGATCCGGTCATTGACCTTCACACCCTCCGGGGCGGTGACGGTCCAACCCAGCCGCCGCAGCGCCATCCACGCGTTCGACGGCAGCTTGCCGCCGCCGACGTCCTGCCCGGAGGCCAGCACATTCACATCTGCGGTGTTCCAGTGGTCGCTGATCAGGGCGCCCACCATGCCGGCCACCAGGTCGGCGCACCAGCCGATCCGTTCGGCGAGCATCGCCTGGGACAGAACTTTGCCGGTCTCCTCCTCCACGCCTGCGCGCACAAGGGCGCGGGCGCACGCGGTACGGGAGGCCTCGCCTTCGGCCAGCAGCGGCTTCCGGCTCACCGGCCACCGGCCTCGCATTGCCCGGACCCGGCCAGCAATTCATCGCCTCGCCATCAAACCAGAAGAACCGACGCTCACGACCGACCCAAATCGCCGGAACCTTCCCCGACTCAGCCCAAGAACTAACCGTCACAGCGTGAAAACCAAGACGCTTCGCGGCCAGCGGGAGCCGAAGAAGTTCCACACGATCAATCTACGAACACTGACGATTCCTAAGCAAATCAGTCAGCCTTTCGCCGTGCCGCCCGTGTCCATGCACGGACGGTTCCGTTGGAGGGGAGGGCCGCGTCGGGCGTACCCTGACCGCGCCCTCGCGCGATGGTAATCCACCCCGCCGATGGCACTGTCCGATGTATACCCGCCGCCCGGCCCGGTTCGGCGTGCGGGCAGCAGCGTAGCTCAGCTCGCCGTATTTCGTGCCGCGTAGATGGTTTCCGACGCAACTGATTCCGGGACGAGGCGGCTTAGGCGGTCGAAATTCCTGTTCCGGGCCGTATCCGACACGGTCTATCCACTCGCGGGAATCCATGGCAGTATCCCTCGCGGATGCAGTTGCGTCGATTCGATCTATGCGACTACATCGATCATGTCCGCGACGATGCGGGCGCGTGCCTGTCTGGGGGGAGGCGTGCTGGTGATGCTCCATGTCTTGATCCGGTCCGAGGTGGAGCCGCGCGGGGCTGGCCCGGTCCACGCGCGATGATCCCTCGACACATCGCGGTGGTCGGCAGCGGAGCTCTCGCCCGAGCCCTCGCCCACTCGCTCGCCGCGCTCGCGCCGTCCGGTCCGCCCGTCCGGTCCGACGCACCGGTCATGGTCACCCTGCTGGCCCGCGACGGCGCCGCGGTCGAAGAACTCGCCCGCGCCTGCCAGATCCGGGCCGCGGTCAGCGGCACCGCAGTCTCGTTCGCCGCCGAACCGCTGATCGACGAAACCGAGGCGCTGGGTCGGCTCCGCCCGGACCTGCTGGTCTGCTGCGCCTCGGGCCAGTCGCCGTACGAGCGGCTGACCGCCCCCTCGGCCTGGACCAAGCTGGTCGCCGAGGCGGGCTTCGGGCTCACCCTGCCGCTGCAGGCCACGGTCGCGGTGCGGCTGGCCCGGGCGGTCGCCCGGGTGTCCCCGGAGACCCGGTTCGTCAACGGTGCCTTCCCGGACGTGGTGAACCCGCTGCTGGCCGCCCTCGACCTGCCCGTGCTGTGCGGGATCGGCAACGTCGCCACGCTGGCCGCCTGCCTGCGGGCCAGCCTGGGCCTCGGCGCCGCCGACCGGCTCGCGATGCTCGGCCACCACGTGCACCTCGCCGCCCCGACGAACCCCGACGACGAGGTCCGCGCCTGGTCCGACGGCGTCCCGGTGGCCGGCGTGACCGCCCTGCTGGCCGCCGACCGGGCGCTGCCCCGCCGCGAGCTGAACGCCATCGCCGGGCACGCCGCGGCCCGGCTGCTGCTCGACCTGGTCTCCGGCGCCGAGGTCCGCACCAACCTGCCCGGGCCGATCGGGTTGCCCGGCGGGTACCCGGTCCGGATTTCCGCCGAGACGATCGCCCTGGACCTCCCCGCGGAGGTCACCCGGACCGCCGCCGTCGACTGGAACCTGCGGGTCGGGCGGCGCGACGGGGTGCAGCTGGTCGACGGGCGGATCGAATACCCGCCGGCCACCGCCGCCGCGATCGCGGACCACCTGCCCGCCCTCGCGGACGGATGGACGCCTTCGGCCCTCGACCAGGTCACCGAAGAACTCACCGCGCTACGGGCACGGCTGAGGCTGGCGCCACCCGTGCCCGCCGCCGCCCGGCTGGCCTGACCAAGGAGACCAGATGCTGACCACGCCGCCCATCGTCACCTCCCGCAACCTGATCACCGACTACTACGACCTGATCCCGGCCGCGGTCGCCGGGTGCGGCGCGACCCCGGCCGGCCCGGCCGGCAGCCCCGCCTTCGCGCCCGGCTTCGACCTGCCGGCCCTGACCGACCAGACGCGCGAGTTCTTCGCCGCGGCCACCGTTGCCTGGCGGGCGCTCGGGGAGTACCAGGGGCACCCGGTCCAGCTGATGGATCTGACCGGCAACCCCGGCACGCACACCACGAAGACCTTCGCCTCGATGGTCATCGTGGCGCGCGCGGTCGAGCACATCCGGCGGACCGGCGAGGCGATCTGCATCTTCACCCCCACCTCCGCCAACAAGGGTGTCGCCCTGCGCGACGCGGTGGGGCGGGCGTTGGCGGCCGGCCTGGTCACGCCGGACCAGCTGTCGGTGGTCGTCCTCGCGCCGGAGTCCACCCGGCACAAGTTCCGCGCCGACCGGCTGGCCGGCGACCCCGCCCTGCGCCCGCTCAACCCGTTGCTGCGGTTCACCGGCGGCGCCCCCGAGGGGGTCAAGACGCTCGGCCGGGCGTTCGTCGACGCGTACGCCGCCGAGGCGTACGACAAGCACGGGCTGAACCTCTGGTACTCCCTGGACCTCCGCAACTACCTGGTGGCCGACGCCGCCCGGGCGGCGTTCGAGGCCGACGTGTCGCCGACCGCGTCGGCCCCGCCGCGCTGGCACGCGCACTCCGTCTCCAGCGCGTACGGGCTGCTCGGGTACAACCTGGGCCGGGACGTGCTCGAGGCGACCGGCCGGGCCGAGCCGGCGGACCGTCCCGGTTTCCTGCTCGTGCAGCACCTCGGCACCCCGGACATGGTGCTCAACCTGCGGCACGGCAGCTTCTCCCGCGCGCACCTGCCCCGCTACCTCCGGGACGAGGCGGCCGGCGGGTGGACCCAGCGGGACGATCCGCACTTCCCGGAGGTCACCGACGACCCGGACGAGGTCCTGGACCCGACCTTCTACACCCACGAGCCGGTCACCTCACCGGCGATGAACGACCTCATCCGGCGGTTCGGCGGCGACGGAATCGTGGTGTCGCGGCGCGAGTGCGAACGGCGCTACCCGCTGCTGCGGGACTGGTTCGCAACCGGCCCGCGCCCGCTCCCGGCGGATCCCGCGCAGCTGCGCGAGTGGTCGATCGTGATGGCGCTGACCGGCGTGCTCAACGCGATCGACCGGGGGCTGGTCCCTACCGGCAGCGAGATCGTGCTGCACGGCTCCGGCTGCTACACCGCCGACGACTACGCCACGGCCGAGCCGTACGCCGAGGTGTCGACCGTGGACGAGGTCGCCGCGGCGGTCCTCGGCGGGCGCTGATGGGCCCGACCCTGACCCCGCTGGACCCGGCGCCGGTCACCAGCCCCGGACCGGAGCCGGCCGGGCACCGTCCGCGGATCGTGGTCGACGCCGGGACGAGCCGGAGGTTGACCGCCCTCGCCGCCCGCCACGGGGTGCCGCCGCAGGTCGTGGCGGTCGTCGCCGTGGCCCTGCTGGTCCGCCGCTGGACCGGGCGGGCCGAGGTCGCGGTCCGCTGCCCGGAGACCGGGTACCGGCTGGAGCTCACCGACGACCGGCCGGTGGGGGAGGCGCTCGCCGCCGCGGCCACCAGCCGTGCCGAAGTGGACGCCGCGCCCTTGGCGGAGCCGGCCGGGCCGACGCCGGACCTGCCCTTCGCCGACGGGATCGCGCTGGCGGTCCGGGCCGCCGAGGCGGGCTGGGAGATCGAGCTCGGCGGCTGTCCGGACGAGCTGGTCGAACCGGTGCGCGCCGACCTGGTCACCCTGCTCGCCGCGCTCGCCGACGACGAGCGGGCCGGCACCGCCGGGCTGCTGCCGGTCTCCGCGTACGAACGGCACCGCGCGCCCCGGCGTGGCGACCTGCACGGCGGTGCCGGCGTCCGGACCGGGCGCGCGCCCGGGGACACCATCCCGGCCGCGTTCGCCGCGCAGTTGCTCCGGACACCGGACCACCCGGCGCTGCTCGCCGACACCGGCGCCCTGAGCTACCGCGACCTGGCCGCCGCGTCGGTCGCCACCGCCGCCGCCATCCGGTCCACCGCCGGCACCCGCGCCGGCGGGCAGGTCGCGCTGCTCTGCCGGCACGGCGCCGGCACGGTGGTCGCGCTGCTCGCGGCACTCGCCGCCGGCCGGGCGTACGTCCCGCTCGATCCGACCTTCCCGGCGCAGCGGTTGGCCCACATCCTCGCCGACAGTGACGCGGAGGTGCTGCTCACCGACGCCGAGCACGCCGACCTGGCGGACCGGTTGCGCGAGCTGGCGGGCCGGCCCGGCCTGCGGGTCGTACCAGTGGCCCCGGCCGGTGAACCGGCCGACCTCGCGGACCTGGCGGCCGGGCTGGCCACCCCGGCCGGCCCGGAGGACGCTGCGTACCTGCTCTACACCTCCGGGTCGACCGGCAGCCCCAAGGGGGTCGTGCAGAGCCACCGCAACGTGCTGTTCGGCGTCGGCAACCACATCCGCAACTTCGCGCTGACCCCGGCCGACCGGACCAGCGTGCTCACCTCGTTCGGCTACGACATGGCGGTCACCGACACGTTCAGCGCGCTGCTCTGCGGCGCCGCCGTCGTGCCGGTGGACATCCGTCGGGAAGGGCTGGGCCACCTCGCCCGCACCCTGGCCGACCGGGGCGTCACCGTCTACCACTCGACGCCGACCGTCTACCGCTACCTGTGCGCCAGCCTCGGCCCGGACGGGGTGCTGCCGGACATCCGGGCCGTGCTGCTCGGCGGCGAGGAGGTGACCCGGCACGACGTCGAACTGGCCCGCCGCCACTTCGCCCCGGCGGCCGTGTTCGTGAACGGCTACGGCACCACCGAGATCAGCTTCGCCACCCAGGACCACCTCCCGCCGGACGCGCCGCTGGACCACCCGGTCGTCCCGATCGGCCACCCGCTGGACGGCGTCGAGGTCCTGCTGCTCGACCCGGCGGGCCGGCCCACCTGCCTGACCGGTGAGGTGGTCATCCGCTCGGCGCACGTGGCGCTCGGCTACTGGCGTATGCCGGACCTGACCGCCGCCCGGTTCGGTGAGCACGACGGGGTGCGGACCTACCGGACCGGAGACCTGGCCCGGCGGCTGCCCGACGGCCGGCTGGTCTACCTCGGCCGGGCGGACCGGCTGGTGAAGGTGCGCGGCCACCGGGTCGAGCTGGGCGAGGTCGAGGCGGCCCTGGCCGCCCTGCCCGGCGTCGGGCAGGCCGCCGTCGTGGCCCGGCCCCGCACCGGCGGCACCGGGGCCGGCGACAAGGAGATCATCGGGTACGTCGTGCCGTCGCCGGAGGCGTCGGTCGACCCGACCGCCCTGCGCGCCGGCCTCGCGGTCCGGCTGCCCGACTTCATGCTGCCGCGCGCCGTCGTGCTGGTGGACACCCTGCCCATGGGGGTGACCGGCAAGCTGGACGTCGCCGCCCTTCCGCAGCCGTCCGGGCCGGTGGTCGAGGCCGCCGACCACGACCCGCTGGAGGCGATCATCGCCACCGCCTGGTGCGCGGTGCTCGGCCTGGACCGGGTCGGCCGGGAGACGGCCTTCGTCGACCTGGGGGGCCACTCGCTGCTGATGGCGCTCGTGCAGGCGCGGCTGGAGGCGACGTTGCAGCGGCGGATCCCGCTGGTGCGGCTGTTCGAGTTCCCCACCGTCGCCGGACTGGCCGCGCACCTGCGCGTCGGTGAACCGGCCGACGGGGCGGGTGAGCAGGACGGCGCGCTGCTGCGTGCCGCCGGTCGGATGCGCCGACGCCGCCGGGCGCGGTCAGGGGAGACGGAATGACGGACGACGACCGGATCGCGATCATCGGGCTGGCCTGCCGGGTGCCCGGCGCCGACGGGCCGACCGAGTTCTGGGCGAACCTCACCGCCGGGGTCGACTCGGTACGGCGGTTCTCGGTACCTGACCTGACGGTGGCCGGGCTGCCGCCCGAGACCGCCAGCGACCCCGGCTTCGTGCCCGCCTTCGGCCAACTGGCCGGGCTCACCGACTTCGACGCCGCGCTGTTCGGCTACCCGGCCGCCGACGCCGCCCGGCTGGATCCGCAGCACCGGCTCTTCCTCGAGGTGGCCTGGTGGGCGCTCGAGGACGCCGGCTACGCCCGGCCCGACCCGGAGACCCAGGTCGGCGTCTTCGCCGGCTGCGCCGCGAACCGCTACCTGCGGCACCACCTGCTCGGCAACCCGGCCGTGCAGCCGGCGGGTGGCCTGATGGAGGACTGGGACGACGCGCTCGCCGGGAGCACCTCTGACTACCTGCCGAGCCGGGTGGCGTACGCGCTGGACCTGACCGGCCCGGCGGTCGCCGTGCAGACCGCCTGCTCGTCCTCGCTGGTGTCGGTCTGCCAGGCGGCGCAGAGCCTGCTCGACTACCGCTGCGACCTGGCGCTCGCCGGGGGAGCGGCGGTGGTGTCCACCCGGCAGGTGGGCTACCGGCACCGTCCCGGCGGCACCCTCGCCGCCGACGGCGTCTGCCGGCCGTACGACGCCGACGCCTCTGGGCAGGTGTTCGGCAATGGCGCTGGGGCGGTGCTGCTCAAGCGGCTCGCCGACGCGATCGAGGACGACGACCACATCTACGGGGTGCTGGCCGGCTGGGCCGTCAACAACGACGGCGCCGACCGGGCTGGTTTCACCGCCCCCGGCGTCGCCGGCCAGGCCGCCGTGGTGGCGGAGGCGCTGGCCGCAGCGGGGTGGCAGGCCGGCGACGTCGGCTTCGTCGAGGGGCACGGCAGCGGCACCGCGGTCGGCGACGCGCTGGAGATCCAGGCGCTGACCCGGGCCTTCCGGATGCACACCGACCGGTCCGGGTACTGCGTCCTGGGCTCGGTGAAGTCCGGCGTCGGGAATCTGGACGCAGCCGCCGGCGTGGTCGGCCTGATCAAGGCGGTGCTCGCCGTACGGCACGGGGTCATCCCCGGCACGGTGCACTTCCGGCGAGCGCACCGGGACGTCGACCTGGCCGCCACGCCGTTCCTGGTGACGACCGGCGAGCAGAAATGGGCCGGACCGCGGCGGGCCGGGGTCAGTTCCTTCGGCCTGGGCGGCACCAACGCGCACGTGCTCGTGGAGGAAGCGCCGGTGCGCCCGGCGGCCGGCGCCGGGCCGCGATGGGTCCTGCTGCCGCTGAGCGCCGGTGACCCTCGGGCGCTGCGCCAGCTCGCCGGCCGGCTGGCGGAGCACGTCGACGCCGGCGGTTCGCCCGCCGACGCGGCGTACACCCTGACGGTGGGCCGGCGGCGGCTGCCGTACCGGGCCGCCGTCGTGGCCCGGGGCCGGTCCGAGGCCGTCGCGGCGCTGCGGTCGCTGGCCGACGGGCGCGACCCGGACCTCGCGGTGCCCGCGGACGCCCCGGCCGAGCTGCGCGACCGCGCCGCCGAGTGGCGGCGCGGCGGTGAGGTTCCCGCGCCCGACGGGCGACGGGTGCCGCTGCCCGGCTATCCGTTCCAACGTGACCGGCACTGGATCGAGCCGCCCGAGGTTGCCCGGCAGAGCGGAGGCCGGCCATGAGCCAACTTGACATCCGACCGGCGGGTGGCGCGGTGCCCCCGGCGGCACCGTGGTTCGTCACCCTGGGACGCCCGACCACGGCCGGTCCGCTGCTGCTCGGCCTGCCGCCCGCCGGCGCCGGCCCGAGCACCTTCCGGGACTGGCCGGCGGCCCTGCCGGCCGGCGTGGAACTGGCCGTGCTGGCGTTGCCCGGGCGGGAGGCGCGGATCACCGAACCGCCCACCTTCGACCTGGCCGACGTGGTCGAGGCGGTCCGGCAGCGGGCCGACCGGCCCTACGCCATGTACGGGCACAGCATGGGCGGCCTGCTCGCCTTCGAGGTGGTCCGGGCACTGCGCCGCCTGGGCGCGCGGCTGCCGAGCCGGCTCTACCTGGGCGGAAGCCGTCCGCCGCAGCTGCCGGACACGCTGGCCCCCATCGCCGAGTTGCCGGACGAGGAGTTCCTGCGCCGGATCGCCGAGCTGGGCGGCCTGCCGGCCGGACTGCGCGACGTCCCGGAGCTGCTGGAGCTGATCCTGCCGGCGCTGCGGGCCGACTTCGACTGGCTCAACCGGTACACGTACCGGCCGGACGCGCCGGTGCCGGTGCCGATCGTCTGCCTGGCCGGCACCGACGACCCGGACGCCGACGCGGCGACCATGGCCGCCTGGGCGGAGCACGCCGCCGCCGGCTGCACGCTGCGTACCGTCCAGGGTGGCCACCTGTTCGTCACCGAGCGGGCGGTCGACGTGGCCGCACTGGTCGGCGCGGACCTGCTCGCGGCCACCGGTGCCCCGGCGACCACCGCGACCGGCGCCGTTCGTCCGGCCGAGACCGTGCCGCCGGGCCCGGAAGGTGAGCACCTGATCCCGCTCGGCAGCGGTGGCTGGCGGGTGTGGCGCGAGGGCGTGCTACGGGCCGCCGGCTTCCCGGCCGACGGGGTGCTGCGGCTGACCGCGCCCGAGCTGGCCGCGACGGCGGACGCCTACCTCGACGGCACGGTGCCGGAGGCCGAGCTGCTGCCGGTGCTGGCCGCGGCGGTGGCCGAGACCAGCAAGGCGGTCTACGACCTGGCCGGCGACCCGCTGTTCCGGGAGGCGGTGACCTGGCAGAACCTCAACGTGCTCAGCGCGTTCGACTCGGTGCGCCGGGGCGGCCCGGACGAGCGGAGCCACGACAAGCGACGCGCCCGCGAGCAGGCCATCGGCCGGTACTGGCAGCGGTACACGGCGAAGAACGACACCATCGGCTTCTTCGGGCCGATCTGCTGGGCGACGCTGACCGAGCGGACCCCGACGAGCATCGTCACGGCGGGACCGGGACTGGTCCGGCGCCGGATGGTCTCCTTCGAGTGGCGGGCGCTGGCGGCCTTCGGCGACCGGGTCGCCGCCGATCCGGCCGTCCGCCGGTGGTTGCCGGCCGCGTTGCATCCGCCGTTCCGCCTTGCCGACGAACGCCGGGTGGCCCGTCCCGCCGCGCCACCGGTCGTCCTCAGCTCCGCCGAGGCGGCGGTGGTCGCCCGGCTGGACGGTCGGACCCCGGTGATCGAGATCGCCCGGTGCCTGGTGGCGGAGGAGCCGGCCGCGCCGCGTGGGCTGCGCACCGACGACACCGTCTACCTGACGCTGGACCGGCTGGTCGAGCGCGGGCTGGCCTGGTGGGGGGTGTCCCTGCCGATGAGCGGCGCGGCCGAGGCGCGATTGCGCGAGCTGATCGCCGGGATCGCGGAGGCGGAGGTGCGCGGGCCGGTCGAGGCCGACTTCGCCCGGCTGTGGGCGGCGCGGGACGAGGTCGCGGCGGCAGCCGGGGACCCGGACCGGCTGCACCGGGCGCTGCAGCGGCTGCACGCCGACTTCACCACGCTGACCGGCCAGCCCGCCCTGCACCGGGCGGGTGAGACGTACGCCGGCCGGGCGGTCTGCTACGAGGACACCGTCCGGAACCTCGACGTGACGCTCGGCCGGGCGGTGCTGGACCTGGTGGCCGCGCCGCTGGACGTGCTGCTCCGGGCGGCCCGCTGGCTGACCGTG
This sequence comes from Micromonospora sp. NPDC005806, assembly GCF_042871425.1. NCBI lineage: Bacteria > Bacillati > Actinomycetota > Actinomycetes > Micromonosporales > Micromonosporaceae > Micromonospora > Micromonospora sp. NPDC005806. The sequence continues at coordinate 27,493 of NZ_JBIAIL010000041.1, forward strand.
GCGATCGCCGGGGCGTACGGGACGGCGTTCCGGGGCCTCTACGAGGAACTGGCCGCCGAGACGGGTGAACCGGAGGTGTCCTTCGCGGACTTCTGGTTCCTGGCCCAGGGGCCGCTGTTCGGGGCCGGGGAGCGGCCGATCGACGCGGTCGTGGCCGAGCTGGCGGCCCGGTTCGGCCGGCTGACCGGGCTCGACGACCACCCGGTGGGGCGGACCCGGCGGGTGGAGCTGTCCGCCGCCGACTTGGCCGCCCGGGTCGACGACCTCTTCCCGGCCACCCGCCCCGGCTGGTCGGCGGGGCGGATCCACAGTCCCGACCTGCAGATCTGCGCCGCCGACGTGGACGACATCGACCGGGGCGAGGCGACCGTCGTGCTCGGCGAGCTGCACACCGCCTGGTCCACGCTGGACAACTCGGTGTTCGTCTCCGGCCACGACGCCCCCGAGCGGCTCGCGGAGTGGCTGGCCGCGGACCTCGGCCCCGGCCGGGTACGGCTGCTCTTTCCGCCGTCGATGCCCCGGCACACGGCCCGGGTGACCTTCGCCCTGCAGCACCCCACGGACGTCCAACTCGCCTTCGTGCCGGCCCCCGGGGCCAAGCCGGACTGCGTGCCGATCACCGCCCTGCGGGTGCGGGCCGTCGGTGGGGAACTGGTGGTCGACGGCGCCGGGCACGGACCGTGGCCGCTGCTGGAGGTGTTCAGCGAGCTGTTGTCGATGCACGCCGCCGATGGCTTCAAGCTGGTCAGCGCCCGGCCGCACACGCCGCGCGTCACGATCGACCGGCTGGTCGCCGTCCGGGAGACCTGGCGGACCACCATCGACGAGTCGGGGCTGGCCGACGCCACCGGCAGCCTCGGCCGGTACCTCGCGGTGCGGCGCTGGCGCCGGTCGCTGGGGCTGCCGGAACAGGTCTACGTGAAGCTCTCCACCGAGACGAAGCCCTGCTACGTGGACCTGTCCAGCCCGCTGTTCGCATCGTCGCTGTGCGCGATGGTCCGCGCCGCCCGGCAGCAGGCCGGCGGTGGGGTGACGGTCGTGGTCAGCGAGTCGCTGCCCGGCCCGGACCAGGCCTGGGTTCCGGACGGTCAGGGCCGCCGGTACCAGTCCGAACTGCGGATCCAGGTGGTCGACCCGGCCCCGGCCGCGACGACGGAGGTGACCCGATGACCGAGGCGCTCACCGCCGCTCCCGCCAGCGCGGCGGCGATCGACCCGTACGCGGTCGGACCGGTGTGGGGCTATCCCGAGGCCACCCTGGCCGACCTCATCCTCGCCACCGCCGCCCGCCGCGACGCCGCGGTCGCCGTGCGGCAGTGGCAGGAGGTGCTCAGCTACGCCGAGCTGGTCGACCGGGCCGGGGCGCTGGCGGCCACCCTGCGCGGCCACGGCGTCGGCCCGGAGACCCGGGTCGGGATCTGCGCCGAGCGGCGGCCGGGCCTGCTCGTGGCGGTGCTCGGCGTGCTGCTCGCCGGCGGGTGCTACGTCCCGCTGGACCGCGCCCACCCGCACCGACGGCTCCGGGAGATCGCCCGGGACGCGGGGCTGGCGGCCGTGGTGGTCGACAAGGCCGGCCGCGAGGCGCTGCCCGAGCTGGACCTGCGCCTGGTGGACGTCCCCGTCGAGCCGGTCGGCGCTTCTCCGGCCGTCGCCTGCCAGGCCCGGCCGGACAACGCCGCCTATGTGCTCTACACCTCCGGGTCGACCGGCCGGCCCAAGGGGGTCGTGGTCAGCCACCGCAGCGTCGTCGCGCACGTGACGGCGTTCGGGGCCTACAGCGGCGCGGACGAGAGCTGCCGGGCCTTCGGCTTCGCCCCGCTCGGCTTCGACGCGTCGGTGCAGGACCTGTTCATCCCGCTGGTCGCCGGTGGCGAGATCGCCCTGGTGCCGGACGCCGACCGGGTCGACCCGGCCCGGCTGCAGCGCTTCGCCGAGGCGCACGGGGTCACCTGGGGGTGCCTGCCGGCCGCGCTGCTGCCGCTGCTGGACCCGGACCGGCTGCCGCACTGGCGTACGGTCTTCACCGGAATCGAGGCGCCCGCCCCGGAGCAGATCGCCCGCTGGGCCGGGCCGATGGAGCGACCGACCCGCTGGTTCTCCAACGGCTACGGCCCCACCGAGGCGACCGTCTGCGTCACCGGCTACCGGGCGAGCGGATCGTGGGACGGGCCGGTGCCGATGGGCCGGCCGTTGCCCAACCACCGGATCCATCTGGTCGACGCCGACGGCGCGCCGGTGCCGCCCGGCACCCCGGGCGAGGTGCTGATCGGCGGGATCGGCCTGGCCCGCGGCTACCTGGGCCGCCCCGGCCTGACCGCCGAGCGGTTCGTGCCGGACCCGTTCTCCGGCGAGCCGGGCGCCCGGCTGTACCGCACCGGCGACCGCGCGGTCTGGCTGCCCGAGGGGCAACTGCTCTTCCTCGGCCGGATCGACCGGCAGGTCAAGGTCCGCGGCCAGCGGGTGGAACTCGGCGAGGTGGAGGCGGTGCTGGGCGGGCACCCGCAGGTCCGCGACGCGGCGGTGGTGCCGGTCGACGGCCCGGCGGGCACCGAACTGGTCGCCGTGGTGACGCCCGCCGGATCGCCGTCGGACGACGAGCTGTTCGAGTTCCTGCGCCAGCGGGTGCCGGACGTGATGGTGCCCCGGCGGCTGCTCCGGCGGGACGAGCTGCCGCTCACCCCGTCGGGCAAGCGCGACGCGGTACGCCTCGGTGAGCTGGCCGCCGCCGCGTTCGCCGCGCCGACCGGCTCGTCCGGCGCGACGCCGGTCGGCGCCGACGCCCCGCCGGCCGGCGGGCCCGCCGACGCGCGCGGCGCGGCCCAGCAGCGGGCGGTCGCCGACGCCTGGCGGCGGGTGCTCGGCGGGCCCACCACGGACCGGGCAAACGACTTCTTCGCCGCCGGCGGGACCTCGCTGTCGGCGATGCGGCTGGTCGCCCTGCTCCGCGACGAGATCGGCCGGGACGTCTCGGTGGAGGACGTCTTCGACAGCCGGACCCTCGGCGGTCTGGCCGCCCGGGTCGCCGGCGCGCCGCCGCTCGGCGAGCCGGAGCTGGTCCCGGGTCAGCCACCGACCCTGTCCCCGTCCCAGCGCCGGCTGTGGTTCCTGGACCAGCTCGCGCCCGACTCGGCGGCCTACAACACGGCGATGGCGGAGCGGCTGCGCGGCCCGTTGGAGCTGACCGCGTTGCGCGCCGCGCTGCGGGCCGTCGCCGACCGGCACGAGGTGCTGCGCTGGCGGATCACCCGGGTGGCCGGCGCGCCGCACGTGGTCTGCGACCCGCCGTCCGACGTGCCGCTGACCGTGGTCGACCTGTCCGGCGTCGCTCCGGCCGACCGGGAGAACGCGCTGCGGGACCGGTTGCAGGCCGGGACGGCGACCCGCTTCGACCTGGCCACCGGGCCGGTGTGGCGGGCCGAGCTGTACCGGCTGGACGTCGACGACCACGTCCTGGCGATGACCTTCCACCACGCCGTGTTCGACGGCTGGTCCCAGGCGGTGCTCTACGACCAGCTGGCCACCGCCTACCGGGCAGCCCGGGACGGCGCGCCGCCGCTGGAGCCGCTGCCCGCGACGTACGCCGACTACGCGGTCTGGCGGGCGGCCCGGGACCGGCTGCGCGGAGCGGACGACCTCGCCTGGTGGACCGCCCACCTGGCCGGCGCGCCGACCGTGCTGGAACTGCCCGCCGACCGGGTACGCCCGCCCGCCCAGACCTACTCCGGCGCGTTCGCCACCGCGCCGTTCCCACCGGCGCTCGACGCCCGGGTACGCGACCTGGCCAACCGGCTCGGCGCCACCCCGTCCACCGTCCTGCTGGCCGCCTTCGGCGAGGTGCTGCGGCGACTGGTCGACCGCGACGACCACGTGGTGGGGGTGGTGGTTGCCGATCGCCGGCTGGCCGCGGTCGCCGACCTCGTCGGGTTCTTCGTGGACATCGCGCCGGTGCGGGTACGCCCCGACGGCGCGCGTAGCTTCACCGACCAGGTGCTGGCCTGCCGGCAGGAGCTGCTCGACGTGCTGGCCCACCCGAACGCGCCGCTGGAGCGGATCGTCCAGGAGCTGTCGGTACCCCGGGACCCGGCCCGCCCACCGCTGGTCCAGGTGCTGTTCAACGTGTTCAACTTCGCCGAACCGGCCCTGGAGCTGCCGGACCTGGTCGCCGAGCGGGTGTCCGCCGGTCTGCCGGGTTCGCCGTTCGACCTCACCCTCTACCTGGTCGAGCGGGACGGCGTGCTGGCGCTGGACGCGGTCTACAACCCGGACCTGTTCGCCGCCGCCCGGATCGCCGACCTGCTCGACGGTTACCTGGCGGTGCTGGACGCGCTCACCGCCGGGCCCGCACGACCGGCGGACTCCGTGCCGACCCCCGCCGCGCTGGTGCGGGTCCGGCAGGGCGCGGTCCGGCCGACCCCGCCGCCCGCCCCGGCCGGCCCGACCCCGGCCGCCCCTACGGCGGGGGCCGATCCGGTCGCGCCGACCGGTCCGACCGAGGAACTGGTGGCCCGGGTGTGGCGGGAGACGCTGCGCGTCGATCGGGTGGGCGCCGCCGACAGCTTCTACGACCTCGGCGGCCACTCGCTGGCCATGGCCGAGCTGCAGCACCGGCTCGCCGAGGCGATCGGTCGTGAGATCGCCCTGGTGGACCTGTTCCGCTATCCCAACGTCCGCGCCCTGGCCGCCTTCCTGGACGGCGCGGAGAACGCGGACGGGATCCAGTTGGCCCTGCAACGCGCCGCGGACCGCCGGTCGCGGGCGCGCGGCCGGCAGTCCCGGCGCCCCACCCGCGCCCCCGGGCGGGCCGAACCGTGACGCGGCCCGTGCCGCCGGTCGGGGTCCGCCGCCGAGTCCGTCGTCAACCGTCCCGCCGCGTCAGCGGCGCCGAAAGATAGAGGAATCGCCGTGGTCCTCCACAACCTCTCCGACATCCTTCCCGAGGACGGGGTCGAGCCGCTGGCCATCGTCGGGCTGGCCGCCCGCGTGCCCGGCGCCGACGACGTCCGGCAGTTCTGGCGCAACCTGGTGGACGGCGTCGAGTCGGTCACCACGTTCAGCCGGGCGGAGCAACTGGCCCGCGGCGCCAAACTCTCCGAGGTGGACGATCCGGGCTGGGTCGCCCGGGCGCCGGTCATCGAGGGCTTCGACCGCTTCGACGCCGGAGTGTTCGGGCTGACCCCCCGGGAAGCCGAGGTGATGGACCCGCAGCACCGGCTCTTCCTCGAGGCGTGCTACGTCGCGCTGCAGGACGCCGGCTACGACCCGGGCCGCTACGAGGGGTCGGTCGGCGTGTACGGCGGCACCGGCAGCCAGGGCTACCTGCGCGACAACATCATGCGCAACCGCCGGGTCAGCGCTTCGCCGAGCAGCGTGGTCTCCATCAGCACCGGGAACTCGCCGAACTACGTGAGCACCACCCCCTCCTACCGGCTCAACCTGCGCGGGCCCAGCCTGACCGTGCAGACCGCCTGCTCGACCTCCCTGGTCGCGCTCCACCTGGCCTGCGAGGCGCTGCGCAACGGGGAGTGCGACATGGCGCTCGCCGGTGGGGTCAACCTGGAGATGCCGCACGGCATCGGCTACCTGGGCATGGACGGGTTCACCTCGCCGGACGGACGTTGCCGGCCGTTCGACGCCGGGGCGAACGGCACGGTGTGGGGCAGCGGAGTCGGGGTCACCCTGGTCAAGCGGCTCTCCGACGCGATCGCCGACGGGGACGCCGTCCGCGCGCTGATCCTCGGCAACGCGATCAACAACGACGGCGCGCAGAAGGCCGGGTTCACCGCGCCCAGCGTCGAGGGTCAGATGGCCGCGGTCGCCCAGGCGGTCGGCACGGCCGGGATCGATCCGCGGACCGTCACCTACCTTGAGGCGCACGGCACCGGCACCGCGGTGGGCGACCCGATCGAGGTCGCCGCGCTCTCCGCCGTGTACGGGCGGGGCACCGGCGAGCGGGGCTGGTGCGCGCTCGGCTCGGTGAAGTCGAACATCGGCCACCTCAGCCAGCCCGCCGGCATCGTCGGGGTGATCAAGACGGTGCTGGCGATGGAACACCGGCTGATCCCGCCGACCATCAACTACGAGCGGCCGAACCCGGCCATCGACTTCGCGGCGACGCCGTTCCACGTGGCCAGCGCCCTGACCAAGTGGGAGACCGACGGGGGACCCCGGCGGGCCGGCGTCAGCTCCTTCGGCATCGGCGGCACCAACGCCCACGTGATCCTCCAGGAGGCGCCGGAGGGGCTGTCGGTGGCCCGGCGGTCCCGGTCCCGCCGTCCCCGGGTGCTGCGGCTCTCGGCGCGGACGGCGACCGCGCTGGACCGCGCCGTCGACCAGCTCGCCGAGCACCTGGCGGACGCCACGGACGACCTCGCCGACGTGGCGCACACGCTGCGCGTCGGTCGCCCGGAGTATCCGCACCGGGTGAGCGTGGTCGCCGAGGACCTGCCCGAGGCGGTCGCCGCGCTGCGGGACAAGCGGCGCCGGCAGAGCGGCGTCGTCGACGGCGCCGCGCCGCCGGTGGCGTTCCTCTTCTCCGGCCAGGGCGCCCAGTACGCCGGCACGGGCGCCCGGCTCTACGCCGAGGAGCCCGGGTACGCCCGGGTGGTGGACGAGTGCGCCCAGCTGCTCGAGCCGCACCTCGGGCTGGACATCCGTGACCTGATCCTCGGCCGGGACCCGGACGCCGAGGAGAAGCTGACCGAGACCCGGTACACCCAGCCGGCCCTGTTCACCGTCGAGTACGCCCTCGCCGTCACCTGGGAGCTGCTCGGCGTACGCCCGGCGGCGATGATCGGGCATTCGATCGGCGAGTACGTCGCGGCCACCCTGGCCGGGGTGTTCACGCTGCCCGACGCGCTGCGGGTGGTCGCCGCCCGGGGCCGGCTGATGCAGTCGATGCCGGCCGGCTCGATGCTCGCCGTCGCCGCCGACGAGTCCGAGGTGGCCGCCCGGCTGCCGGCCGGGGTCACCATCGCCACGGTGAACGGGCCCGGCGCCTGCGTGGTGGCCGGCGAGACCGCGGCGGTCGCGGCGTTCGCCGACAGCCTGCCCGGCAAGACCAAGAAGCTGCGCACGTCGCACGCGTTCCACTCACCGATGATGGAACCGATCCTGGCCGAGTTCACCCAGGTGGTCGCCGCGGTCCCGCTCGGCCGCCCGCGGACCCGGTTCCTGTCCAACGTGACCGGCACCTGGATCACCGACGGCCAGGCGACCGATCCCGGGTACTGGGCCACCCACCTGCGGCAGCCGGTCCGGTTCGGCGCCTGCGTGGCGACCCTGCTGGCCGAGGGGACCTGGTCGCTGGTCGAGTGTGGGCCTGGCCGGCAGCTGGCCGGCCTGGCCCGCATGCAGGTGGCTCGGGCCGCATCGGCGCAGCGGGCCCTCGCCCCGTTGGCCAGCCTGCCCGGCCCGGCCGAGTCGACGGGCGACCTGGCCACGTTGTCCGGGGCGCTGAGCGCGCTGTGGGTACGCGGCACGCCGGTGCGGGCCCTGCCCGGTGCGGACGACGACGGCCCCGTGCTGTCGCGGGTGCCGCTGCCGGTCTACCCGTTCGAGCGCACCCGGCACTGGGTGGACCCGGACCCGGACCAGCCGATGGTGGCCGCCGCACCGCCGAGCGGGCCGCGGCAACTCGCCGACTGGTTCGCCGTGCCGACCTGGCGCCAGGCCCCGCCCGACCCGCGTACCGCGCCGGTCGGCCGCTGCCTGGCCTTCGTCGACGGCCCGCGCGGTGCCGCGGTGGCCGACGCGCTTCGCGCCGCCGGCGCCGAGCTGGTCGAGGTGCGGCCGGGACCGGGCTTCGGTCCGACGCCGCACGGCTTCCAGCTCCGACCGGGGGTACGCGAGGACCACGACGCCCTGGTCGAGGCGCTGTCCGCCGTCGGTGCGCCGGGCCGGGTCGTGCACGCGTGGGCGCTGGACGGCGAGCCGGCCGGCACCGACGGGGCCGCCGCCTGGGCCGCCCAGGACCTCGGGTTCTTCAGCGCGCTGCACCTGGTCCAGGCCCTCGCCGCGGCGGGGCTGACCGCCGGTGAGGAGGGCGCCGAGCCGGTCCGGCTGGACCTGGTCACCTCGGGCGTCGGCGACCCCGTCGGCGGCGACCTGCGCCGACCGGAGCACGCCACCCTGGCCGGGCTGGCCCGGGTGCTCCCGGTCGAACAGCCCGGGCTGCGGGTCCGCCTGATCGACGCCGACCCGGCCGCCACCGATGTGGCCGCGGTGGTGGCCGAGCTGCGCCGACCGGCCGACGACGGGCCCGCCGAGGTGGCGCTGCGCGGTATGCGCCGCTGGGTGTCCGGGTTCGAGCCGGTCCGCCTGGACGGTGCGGCCGAGACCGGGGCGCTGCGCGAGGGCGGCCGCTACCTGATCACCGGCGGCCTCGGCGGCCTCGGCATCACCCTGGCCGAGGACTTCGCCACGCGGGTACGGGCGCGGCTGGTGCTGCTGGCCCGCTCCGGGCTGCCGCCCCGCGAGGAATGGGACGGCTACCTGGCGGTGCACGGCAGCGCGCCCACCGACCGGGTCGGTCGGGCCGTCGCCGCGATCCGTCGGATGGAGCGCGCCGGGGCCGAGGTGCTGGTGCTGGCCGCAGACGTGACCGACCCGGCCGACCTGCGGCGGGTACGCGCCGAGGCCGAGGCGGCGTTCGGCGGGCTGGACGGCATCGTGCACGCCGCCGGCCTGCCGGGCGGCGGGGTGGCCGAGCTCAAGGCGCGGGCCGACGCCGAGCGGGTGCTCGCGCCGAAGCTCGCCGGCACCCTCGCCCTGGCCCAGGTCTTCGGTGACCTGCCGCTGGACTTCGTGGTGCTCTGTTCCTCGGTCACCGCGCTGGCCGGCGGGTTCGGTCAGGTCGACTACTGCGCGGCCAACGCCTTCCTCGACGCGTACGCCCGGGCCGGTCAGGGCTGGCGGGCCCCGGTGCTGTCGCAGAACTGGGGCGGCTGGGCGGAGGTCGGGATGGCCGTCGAGACCACCTCCGCCACGCTCCGTCGGGCGGACCAGGAGACCGGGCCGGTCACGCACCCGGTGCTGACCACCCGGGTCGGCGGTCCGGACGGGGTCGTCGTGCACGGTGTCGTCTCGGCCACCACCCACTGGGTGCTGGACGAGCACCGGATCGCGGGTGTGCCGGTGGTGCCCGGCACCGGACACCTGGAGTGCGCCCGCGCCGCGGTCGCCAACGCCGTGCCAGCGCCCGGCGCCGGGCAGGTCGTCGAGCTGACCGACGTGGCCTTCCTGGAGCCGTTCGCGGTGCCGGAGGGTGCCGTGGCGCAGTACCGGGTCGAGCTGTCCACCGAGGACGGCACGTTCGAGGTCCGCAGCCGGTCCGGGGGACGCACCCGCACCCACGTACGCGGATCGGCGGGTTGGACCGCGGCGGGCGACGCCCCGGTGCTGGACCTCGCCGCGGTGCTCGCCCGGTGCCGGCGGATCGACGACGGGCAGGGTTCCGGCCCGCCCCGGACCGGGATGGTGAGTTTCGGGCCGCGCTGGGACGTGCTGCGGGAGCACCACGTGGGCGACGGTGAGGAACTGGCCCGGATCGAGGCGCCGCCGGTGGCCGCCGGTGACCTGGCGGCCTGGGGGCTCCACCCGGCGATGCTGGACGTGGCCACCGCGTTCGGCCGCGCCCGTGGCGAGGGGAACTACCTGCCGCTGTCGTACGGTCGCGTGGTCGTGCGGGGCGAACTGCCGGCCACCTTCTACAGCCACCTGCGGCACCGGGCAACCACCACCGGGGACGTGGTCGTGGCCGACCTGTCGCTTGTCGACCCCGACGGCCGGGAACTCGTCGCGATCAGCGAGTTCGTCCTGCGCCGGGTGGACCGGGCGGCGGTGACCGGCGACCTCGCCGCGGCCGCGCCGGCGGCGGTGCGGGTCGAGCCGGCGGACGTCGCGCCGGCCGGATCCACCGGGGCGATCAGTCCCGCCGAGGGGGCCGAGGCCTTCCACCGGAGCCTGGCGGCGGGGCTCGGACCCCAGGTGGTGATCACCACCCGGTCCGTGGACGACGTCCTGACCCGGACCCGGCGCCGGGTGACCGACAGCGGGCCGGAACCGGCGGTCGGCACGTCGACCACCGGCGGCGGCTCGGCCCTCCCGGCCGGCGGGCTGGCGGCCGCGATCGCCGCGGTGTGGCGGGACAACCTCGGCGTGGACGACATCGGCGTCGACGACGACTTCTTCGAACTCGGCGGCAACTCGCTGGTCGCGGTCCAACTGATCGCCGCGATGCGCAAGGCGGTCGGGGTACGGCTGCCGATGCGCAGCCTGTTCGAACGGCCCACCATCGCCGAGCTGGCCGCGTTGATCGAACAGATGCGGGCCGAGGAGCCCGCGGCGACCCCCGCCGCCGACCCGGCCACCCCGACCATCCCCCGGCTGCCCCGCGGCTGAGCGCACGAAAGGAGACCCAGATGACCGACACTGTCGCCGCAGGTCTGCCGGTGACCGTCGAGAGCGACGGCACGCCCGTCCTGGAGCTGATCGAAAGCCGCCGCGCGGAGCTGCGCGCCGCCCTGGTCGAGCACGGCGGGCTGCTGCTGCGCGGCTTCGACGTGGGCGGCGTCGACGGGTTCGACCGGGTGGTGCGGGCACTGTCCGGCGAGCCGTTGACCTACACCGAACGGTCCTCGCCCCGGCACTCCATCAAGGGCCGGGTCTACACCTCGACCGACTACCCGCCGGAAGAGGAGATCTTCCTGCACAACGAGAACTCGTACCAGGCGGGCTGGCCGCTGACCCTGTTCTTCTACTGCATCCAGCCGCCCGGCACGCAGGGCGCCACCCCGCTGGCCGACGTCCGGCAGGTGTACCGGAACATCGACCCGGAGATCCGTGCCGAGTTCGAACGGCGGCGCTGGATGCTGGTCCGCAACTTCCACGCCGATTTCGGCACGCCGTGGCAGCAGGTGTTCAACACCGACGACCGGGACGAGGTGGCCGGCTACTGCGCGGCGAACGGGATCGAGGCGGAGTGGATCGGTCGGAACGGCCTGCGGACCCGGACGGTCCGCGACGCGGTCCACCGCCGGCCCGGCAGCGACGTCCCCAGATGGTTCAACCACGCGACGTTCTTCCACGTGTCCACCCTGGCCAAGGACCTTCAGGAGGCCCTGCTGGCCATGTTCGGCGAGGACGGGCTGCCGACCAATACATACTACGGCGACGGTGAGCCGATCCCGGCCGACGTGATGGACCACCTCCGGGCCGCGTACCGGGCGGCGTCGGTGCGCTTCGACTACCGCACCGACGACGTCCTGGTGGTGGACAACATGACCGCGGCGCACGGCCGGGAGCCGTTCACCGGACCTCGCCGGATCGCGGTCGCGATGGCCGAGCCGTACCGCCCGGACAGCCGGCGGGATCCGATCGAGCAGCAGGAGCAGTAAATGAGCGAAGACCGGTTCGTCGTGGTGCGCAACGACGAGGAGCAGTACTCGATCTGGCCGGCCGGCCGGGAGATCCCGGCCGGCTGGCACGACGCCGGGTTCACCGGCACCCGGGCGGACTGCCTCGCCCACGTGGACGAGGTGTGGACGGACATGCGTCCGCGGTCGCTGCGCGAGGCGAGCTGATGACCGAGCCTCGTGAGTGGACCTTCCCCGCGTCGTACGCCCAGGAGCGGGTCTGGTTCGCCAACCAGCTCGACGTCGGATCACCGGTCTACAACGTGTCCAGCCCCTGGCTGTTCCCCGTCGGGCTGACCCGGGAACAGGCCACCGGCGTGTTCGCCGAGGTCCTCGCCCGGCACGAGGCGCTGCGGAGCTACCTGCGCCTCGACGACGGCACCCTGGTGCAGGTGGTGCGCGCGGTCGAGCCGGTCGAGCTGCCCGTCGACGACCTGCGCGAGCTGCCCGAGGAGGAGCGGGCCGCCCGGGCCGCCGAGCTCGCCGGGGAACTGTCCCGGACGGCGATCCCGCTGGACCGGCCGCCGCTGTGGCGGGCTCGGCTGCTGCGCCTGGGGGACACCGCCTGGCGGCTGCTCCTGGTGCTGCACCACGCGGTCTTCGACGCGCACTCGGTGGCCGTCTTCCGCAGCGAGATGGACGCCCTGTCCCGGGCCGCGGTGTCCGGCACGACCGCCGCCCTGCCCGAGCTGCCCATCCAGTACGCGGACTACGCGGCCTGGCAACGCGAGCAGCTTTCCGGCGCCGGGCTGGCGAACCAGCTCGCGTTCTGGCGGGACCGGCTCGCCGACGCCCCGCCGGTGCTCGACCTGCCGCTGGACCGCCCCCGACCGGTCAAGCCCGGCTTCGCCGGGGACGAGGTGCACTTCAACCTCCCGGACGGGCTGCTCGACCGGGTGGCGGCGCTCGGCAGGGGTGCGTCGGCCACCCCGTTCGCCGTGCTGCTGACCGCGTTCAGCGCCCTGTTGTCCCGGCTGTCCGGCAGCCCGGACGTGGTGGTCGGTGTCTCCACCACCGGGCGGGACCTGCCCGAGCTGAACCCGCTGATCGGGATGTTCGTCAATCCGATCGCACTGCGCTGCGACGTCAGCGGCGATCCCACCTTCACCGAGCTGCTCGGTCGGGCCCGGGACGCGCTGATGGACGCGATGGATCACGGCCAGACCCCGTTCCAGCTGGTCGTGCAGGAGGTCGCGCCGCAGCGGGACCCCGCGGTGCAGCCGATCTTCCAGGCCGCGATCAACTACATCCCCGACACCGGCTTCGACCCGGTGCCACTCGGCACCACCAAGGACGACCTCGCGTTCGACCTGGCCACCGGCACCAGCCGGCTGGTGTACCGGACGGCGCTGTTCGACCGGTCCACCGCCGAGGCGGTCGTCGACCGGTACGTCCGGCTGCTCCAGGCGGCGGTCGCCGACCCGGCGCTGCGAGTCTCCGAGCTGCCGCTGCTGACCGAGGCGGAGTGGGCGCTGGTGGTGGGGGAGTGGAACGCCACCGCCCGCCCGGTCGCCGAGCGCACGCTGCCGGCGCTGATCGAGGCCCAGGTCGACCGGACACCGGCGGCGACCGCGCTGGTCTGCGACGGCGTCACCATGACGTACGCCGAGCTGGACGCGCGGGCCAACCGGCTCGCCCGGACGCTGATCACCCGCGGCGTCGGCCCGGAGGCGCTGGTGGCGCTTGCGGTGCCGCGCGCGCCGGAGCTGGTGGTCGCCGTGCTGGCCGTGCTCAAGTCCGGCGCGGCGTACGTGCCGATCGACACCGGCCACCCGGCCGCGCGGATCGCCCAGTTGCTCGACGACGCGGCGCCGGCGCTGGTGCTCGCCACGGCGGCCACCGCCGCGCTGGTGCCCGGCGACGCGCTCGTGCTCACCGGCGAGGTGGGTCACGACGCACCGCTGACCGACGGCGACCGGGTGCGGGTGACCGACGCCGACCGGCTCGCGCCACTGCACCCGGCGCATCCGGCCTACGTCATCTACACCTCCGGCTCGACCGGGCAGCCGAAGGGCGTGGTGGTCGAACACCGGTCGGTCAACGCCTACCTCGCCTGGGCCCGGCACGCCTACCCCGGCCTCGCCGGCACTACGCTGCTGCATTCGCCGATCTCCTTCGACCTCAGCGTGACCGGACTCCTCGGCCCGCTGACCGCCGGCGGCACGATCCGGCTGGCCGCGATCGACGCCGCCGCGGCCCGGGCCGGCGGCCGGCCCGCGTTCCTCAAGGCGACGCCGAGCCACCTGCCGCTGCTCGTCGGCGAGGTGTCCCCGACCACCGACCTGGTGATCGGCGGCGAGGCGCTGACCAGCGAGCAGCTCGCGGCCTGGCGCACCGCCCACCCCGAGGTCGCGGTCATCAACGAGTACGGCCCGACCGAGGCCACGGTCGGCTGCGTCGCGGCCCGGATCGCACCGGGCGATCCGCTGCCCCCCGGCCCGGTCACCATCGGCCGTCCCGGCTGGAACATCGAGGCGTACCTGCTGGACGCGGCGCTGCGACCGGTGCCGGTCGGGGTGACCGGCGAGTTGTACGTCGCCGGCGACCAGGTGGCCCGCGGCTACCTGCGCCGGCCGGCGCGGACGGCGGAACGCTTCCTGCCCTGCCCCTTCGGCGCACTGGGCCGGCGGATGTACGCCACCGGCGACCGGGCCCGGTGGCGGCCGGACGGGACCATCGAATACCTGGGCCGCTCCGACCATCAGGTCAAGGTGCGCGGCCACCGGATCGAACTCGGGGAGATCGAAGCGGCCCTGCTGGCCCGGCCGGACGTGCACCGGGCGGTGGTCCTGGTCCAAGCCGACGCCCAGGGCGAGCCGTACCTGGTGGGCTACGTCGTCGGCCCCGCCGAGCCGGACACCCTCACCGCCGACCTGGCCCGCACCCTGCCCGCCTACCTGGTGCCGGCGGCCTTCGTCCGGCTCGACGACCTGCCGCTGACCCCGAACGGCAAGCTCGACCGGGCCCGGCTGCCGGCGCCGGAGCGGGCCGGCCAGGCGTACGTGGCGCCGCGCACCGACGCGGAGGCGCTGGTGGCCGAGGTCTTCGCCGACATCCTCCAGGTGGAGAAGGTCGGCGCGCAGGACGACTTCTTCGCCCTGGGCGGGAACTCGCTGCGCGGGATGCGGGCGATGGCCCGGATCCGGGCCGAGCTCGACCTCGACCTGCCGATGCGGGCGCTGTTCGGCCATCCGGTCGTCGCCGACCTGGCGGCCGAGATCGAACAGCTCATCGCCGCCGAGGTGGACGACCTCTCCGACGACGAGGTGGCCGCGCTGCTCTCCGCCGAGGAGGGGACCAAGCCGTGACCGCCCGGACCGAGCCGGCCGACCGTGCCGCGTCCCGCGAGGCGCTGATCGCCCGGCGGCTGAAGCGCCGGACCGCCGCACCCGCGGCTCGCATCCCCCGCCGACCCGACGACGTCGACCCGCCGCTGTCCTACGCCCAGGAGCGGGTCTGGTTCATGGAGCAGATCGCTCCGGGCGAGGCGGCGTACCTGATGGCCGTGCCGCTGCGGGTGCGGGGCCGGCTCGACGTCGACCGGCTGCGGACGGCACTGGACGGGCTGACCCGGCGGCACGAGTCGCTGCGCACCCGGTTCCCGGCCGACGCCGACGGGCGACCGGTCGCGCTGGTCGAGGACACCGTGACGGTGCCGCTGCGGATCGTCGAGGCGGCCGACGGGGCCGCCGCGCAGGAGCTGGTCGACCGGGCCGCGGTGGAACCGTTCGACCTCGCCGCCGGGCCGCTGATGCGGGCCCTGCTGGTGCGGCTCGCGGCCGACGACCACGTGCTGCTGCTCACCCAGCACCACGTCATCTCCGACGGCTGGTCGGTCGACGTCCTGCTGCGCGACCTGATCGCGCTCTACCACGGGTCGGTGGAACAGCTTCCCGAGCTGCCGGTCCAGTACGGCGACTTCGCGCACTGGCAGGCCCGGACGTTGGCCGGCCCGCAGGCCCGCGGGCACCTGGACTACTGGACCGGCCGACTGGCCGGGATGCCCCCACTGGAGCTGCCGCTCGACGGCCCCCGCCCGGCCACCCAGACCTACCACGGCGACTTCGTGGAGTTCCGGGTCGATCGGGCGGCGGTCGACGGGTTGGCCGCGCTGGCCCGGCAGGACGGCGGCACGCTGTTCATGGCGCTGCTGGCCGCCTGGCAGGTGCTGCTGGCCCGGCACTGCGGCCAGGACGACTTCGCGGTCGGTGTCTCGGTCGCCGGCCGCTCCGCCCCGGAGCTGGAGAACGTGGTGGGCATGTTCATCAACATGCTGCCGCTGCGGGCCGAGTTGGCCGGCGACCCGAGCTTCACCGAACTGCTCGGCCGCGTCCGCCCGGCGGTGCTGGACGCCTTCGAGCACGCCGACGTGCCGTTCGCCCGGGTGGTGCAGGAACTCGGCGTGCCCCGCGACGTCAGCCGCTCGCCGGTGTTCCAGGCGATGTTCGTCCTGCAGAACTACGAGATGGGGCGGTTCGAGACGGCCGCCGCCGACGCCGACGTGCAGTTCGACTGGACGCCGATGGAGCTGCGGGCGACCCGGTTCGACATCGAGCTGCACCTGGTCGAGGTGGCCAGCGGCCTCTGGGGCAAGCTGGTCTTCAACACGGACCTGCTCCACCGGTCCACCGTGGAGCGGATGGCCGACCGGTTCGCCACCCTGCTGCGCTCCGCGGTCGCCGCGCCGGACGCCCCGGTCTCCGGGCTCGACCTGCTCGCCGACGGCGAACGCACGCTGGTGCTCGACGCCTGGAACGCCACCGCGACCCCGTTCCCGGCGCACGCGACGCTGCACGGACTGGTCGAGGAGCAGGTCGCCCGCACCCCGGACGCGGTCGCGCTCCGCCTCGAGGGGCGTTCGGTGTCGTACGCCGAGCTGAACACGATGGCCAATCGGATCGCGCATCGGCTGCGCCGGACCGGGGTGGGCCCGGAGAGCCTCGTCGGGGTGTGCGCGGAGCGCTCGGTCGAGCTGGTCGCTGGCCTGCTCGGGGTGCTCAAGGCCGGCGCGGCCTACCTGCCGCTGGACCCCGAGTACCCGGCCGACCGGCTGGCGTTCATGGTCGCCGACGCCGCCGCCCCGGTGGTGCTGGTGCAGGACCGACTGCGCGGCGTCTTACCGGACACCGGCGCGACGGTGCTGGCCCTCGACGACGAGGCCGAGTGGCGTACGGAGCCGGGGGATGATCCGGCGCCCACCGCCACCGCGGACAACGTCGCGTACGTGATCTACACGTCCGGCTCCACCGGCCGGCCGAAGGGCGTGCCGAACACCCACCGGGGCATCGTCAACCGGCTGGACTGGATGCAGCGGACCTACCGGCTCGGCGCGGACGACGCGGTGCTGCAGAAGACACCGGCCAGCTTCGACGTGTCGGTGTGGGAGTTCTTCTGGCCGTTGCAGACCGGTGCCCGGCTGGTGCTGGCCAGGCCCGGCGGGCACAAGGACGCCGGCTACCTGCGCGACCTGCTGACCGCCGAGCGGGTCACCACCACCCACTTCGTGCCGTCGATGCTGGCCGCGTTCCTCGCCGAGGAAGGCGCCGAGGCGTGCGCCGCCCTGCGCCGGGTCATCTGCAGCGGCGAGGAACTGCCGCTGGCGTCGGCGGTCGAGTTCACCCGCCGGTTCCCGGGCTGCGAACTGCACAACCTGTACGGACCGACCGAGGCGGCGATCGACGTCAGCTGGTGGCCCTGCCGGCCGGCGGAGCTGGCGGGGCTGACCACCGTCCCGATCGGCGGCCCGATCGCCAACCTGCGCCTGTACGTGCTCGACGAGCGGCTGAACCCGGTGCCGCCCGGGGTCAGCGGTGAGCTGTACATCGGTGGCGTCGGCGTGGCCCGCGGCTATCACCGTCGGCCCGCGCTGACCGCGGAGCGGTTCGTCCCGGATCCGTACGGCCCGGAGCCGGGGGCGCGGTTGTACCGGACCGGCGACCTGGTCCGCTGGCGGCCGCCGGCCGAGCCGACACCGGAGGACGACGGCGCCGCGGTGCCACCGTCCGGGGTGATCGAGTTCCTCGGCCGGATCGACCACCAGGTGAAGCTGCGCGGCCTGCGGATCGAGCTGGGCGAGATCGAGAGCGCGCTGCGCGAGCAGGACGGGGTGGCCGAGGCCGCGGTCGTGGTCCGCGAGGACACGCCGGGCGACAAGCGGCTCGCCGCGTACGTGGTCGGGCTGGCGTCGGCCGCCGACCTGAAGGCGGCGCTGAAGCAACGGTTGCCGGAGTACATGGTGCCGGCGGCGTTCGTGGCGCTGGACGCGTTGCCGCTGAGCCCGAACGGCAAGCTCGACCGGCGGGCGCTGCCCGCGCCGGTGGTGACCCGGGAGTCGGCCGCGGAGCTCGTCGAACCCCGCACTTCCACCGAGCGATCCCTGGCGGGGATCTGGTCCGAGGTGCTCGGGGTGCCGACGCTCGGCATCGACGACGACTTCTTCGACCTGGGCGGGCATTCGATGCTGGCCACCCAGGTCGTCGCGCGGATCCGCAAGGTCGAGCTGGGCGGTCGCCCGGTCGGCGTGATGGACCTCTTCCAGCACCGGACCATCCGCGACCTCACCGAATTCGTGGACGGACCGGCGCAGGACGACGGTCCGCGCCGCCTGCTCTACGAGCTGACCCGGGTGCCGGCGGACCGGCGGACGCTGACCTACGTCTGTGTGCCGTACGGCGGCGGCAGCGCCATCGTCTACCAACCGCTGGCCGACGCGCTTCCCGACGGCGTCGCGCTGTACTCGCTGGCGATCCCCGGGCACGACGTCGGCCTCGACGAGCTGGCGGTACCGCTGGACGAGCTGACCGGTCGGGTCGCGGCGGAGGTGCGGGAGCGGATTTCCGGTCCGCTCGTGCTCTACGGGCACTGCGGCGTCGGCAGCGCGATCGTCGCCGAGGTGGCCCGCAAGCTCGAGGCGGCCGGCCGGGAACTCGACGCGGTGTACATCGGCGCCATGTTCCCGTTCGCCCGTCCCAAGGGGCTCTTCTCGGCACTGCGTACCCGGTTGGAGGCGCTGCGGAGCAACAAGCACTACGCGAGCTGGCTCAAGGGCATGGGCGTCGACACCGATGAACTCGACCCCGAGCAGGCCGACCGGATCATCAGCAACATGCGGGCCGACTCGCGGGCCTCGGAGGAGTACTTCACCGGGCTGCTCGACCGCCAGGTACGCAAGCTCCGGGCGCCGATCATCTCGGTGGTGGGTTCGGAGGACCCGGTCACCGAGTACCACGCGGAGCGGTACGCGGAGTGGCAGTTCCTCAGCGACACCGTCGGCCTGGTGGTGCTGGACGAGGCCGGCCACTTCTTCCTCAAGCACCGCGCCGACGAACTCGCCGAGATCGTCACGGCGACGCATCCGGCGCTGGCCGACGGGGACACGACCGCCCTGGAACCCGAGGCGCGCGGGGCGGACGCGGCCTGGGCGCTGCACGACTGGCAGCGCCGCGGCGCGGACGCCGAGCCGGCCGACCGGACCGTGCAGCCGAGCATGCGGCGGTTCCTGGCCGTGTCGGCCGGTCAGCTCGTCTCCACCACCGGGTCGGCGCTGACCAGCTTCGCGCTGCCGATCTGGCTCTACGCCCGTACCGGCTCCGTCGCCAACCTCGGCCTGCTCTGGGCGCTGGCGCTGCTCTGCGGGGTGCTCACGCTGCCGGTCGCCGGCGCGCTGGTCGACCGGGTCGACCGGCGGCGGATCATGATGATCGCCAGCTGTGTCTCCGGCAGCCTCCAACTGGTACTGGCCGGGCTGCTCTGGTCCGGGCACCTCGCCCTGTGGGAGATCTACGCGCTGGTGTCGCTGAGCCAGGTGGCCGCCTCGTTCCAGCGGATCGCGTTGCAGTCGGCCGTGCCCCAACTGGTGCCGAAGCGCTTCCTGGGCCACGCGATGGGCATCACCCAGCTCACCAACGGCTTCGCCCTGCTGCTGATGCCGATGATCGCGGCCGGACTGCTCGCCGCGATCGACCTGAAGGGCATCCTGCTGGTCGACGTGGCGAGCTACCTGTTCGCGGTGTTGACCCTGCTGTTCATCCGCTTCCCGGACTCGCTGGGCTGGCGGCCCAGGGAACCGTTGCCGACCGCCATCGTCAACGGGCTGCGCTACTCGTGGAACCACCGCGGGTTCCGGTTGATGCTGGGCTACTTCGCGCTCGGGAACATCTTCCTGGCGCCGGCGCTGGTGCTGACCACCCCGCTCGTGCTGTCCTTCGGCACGGTGGCCCAGGTGGCGCAGGTCGCCGTCGCGGAGGCGCTCGGCGCGATCGCGGGCGGCACGGTGATGGCCGTCTGGGGTGGCCCCCGGCAGCGCCGGATGATCGGGGTGCTGCTCGGCAACCTCGGCACCGCCGCGGGTTGCGCGCTGGTGGGCGTCCGCCCCTCCATCGTGGTGGTCACCGTCGGGCTGTTCCTGATGACCGCGGCGATGGCCACGGCCCAGGACATCTACGCCACGATCGTGCAGGTCAAGGTGCCGCAGCGCTACCACGGCCGGGTGTTCGCGCTGAACCAGACCATCTCCTGGTCGACCCTGCCGATCGGGTTCGCGTTGCTCGCCCCGGCGGCGACCGCGCTGCTCGAGCCGTTGCTCGCGCCCGGCGGGGCGCTCGCCGGCTCGGTCGGCGGCCTCATCGGGGTCGGCCCCGGGCGCGGGATCGGGTTCGCCTACCTGCTGTTCGGAATCATGCTGGCGCTGGTCACCGGCGGCGGGTTCCTGATCAGGACGCTGCGCCGGTTCGACACCGAGGTGCCCGACTCACTGCCCGACGACCTGGTCGGCGCGCAGGAGCGGGAACGGCGGCTCGCCGCCCGGGCCGCCGAGCGGGAGCCGATCGCGGCCTGACGTAAGGAAGGGCCCCCCTTCACGCCTGCGGTGGAGCAGGGTTCCCTTCTCATGGGCGCAGCGCGCGGGGCCGCCGGCGGTACGGCCCGGGGGCCCCGCGCTCACCACTGTTGCGGCGGGTCGGCCAGCTCGTCGGTGGGCAGTTCCTCGGGCTCGGCCACCCACGCCGAGTAGACCGGCAGGCCGTGCCACGGCCGGCCCGCGCGGTCGGTGGTCACCGCCACCACCGCGTACGGGTGCCCGAAGCGCAGCTCCGCGACGCGGGCGGTGCCCTCCGGCGGCAGGCTCATCCAGTCCATCAGCCCGGTCACCGCGGCTGCCTCGAAGCCGTATCGCCCGAACCGGGCCACCGCCGACTGGGCCGCGTCGTACTGCGGTGCGGCCAGCCCGATGAGCGTGCCGAGCGCCCGCGCGGCGGCGTCGAAGCCGAACCCGGCCGGCGTCAGGTCGTGCCGGCTCTCCGCCGACCAGCAGGGCAGGACGGCCGTCGCCCGCTCCTCCCGGCGGTCGCGTGCGAACGTGCGTACCGTCTCTTCGCGCAGCGTCCACAGCGGGGTGTCGCCCAACGGCAGGTCGAACAGCGATCGGCGGCCTGGTCCGGCACCCTCCTTGGCGGTGGCGGCCACCGTGGCGATCTCCTGCGCGGCAGCGAGGACGTCCACCGCCGGCACGTCCGGGGCGGCGGCGACCGAGACCACCAGCAGGCCGGCCTCCCCGCCGTCGGTGGACACCGGCCGGGCCGGCGCGGCGTGCACGGCGACGTCCCCGGCCCGCTCGGTGGCCGCGATCCAGCTGGTGTGCCCCCGCGCGGGGGAGCGCAGCACCCGTCGCAGCCGCCCCGCCCACGCGCTGCCCGGGCCGAGCTGGTCGGCGGGCGCCACCTGGAACGGGTCGACCCAGGACACCCGGGTGGCCAACGCGCTGGCCAGGATCAGCAGGACCTGCGGCCGAAGGTTGATCGGGAACCTCTCGATCAGCCCGTCGGTGTGCTTCCGCGCCCAGGCGTCCAGCCCAGCCTGGTCGGGCAGCGGGCCGGTCCGCGTCCGCTCCGGCAGGCTCGCGCGCCAGTCGGCCAGCCCGTCGAGGGGTGTCCGCTCCCACAGGGCGGTGGCCGCGGCGACCAGCGGGTGGGGCGCTTCCAGCAGCGCATGGGCCGCCGCCGCGGCGTCGTCCACGTCGGTGCCGAGCGCCACCTCCAGCTCCTTGCGGGTGTGGCCGGTGGCGGCGGGGCCGGTGAGCGCGAGCAGCAGCCAGGCGCCGAGCGGCGACGCGACGTGGTGCCCGTCGCCCGCGGCGCGGTGCAACCGTTCGGCGTACCGGGCCAGGGGTGCGCGGAGAGGGTTCACCGCTCCACTGTGCCGGTTGCCGCGGCGTCCGTCATGACCACAGCTCGAACGGTTCGTCGATCGCCTCGCCGGCAAGGAACTCCGGCAGCAGTTCGGGCAGCCGCCCCGGGTAGCAGCGCGGCCGCTCCGTGACGAGCTCCGCGACCGGCCACCAGCGGAAGGCGAAGTAGTCCTCCACCTCGTAGTCCAGCCGGTCCGCCTCGTCCACGTCCGGTCCCGGCCCGGGCAGCCGTACCGGCACGACCACCTCGTCCTGAAGGTGGCGCAGCTGCCGGTGGATGAAGCTGGCCCGCCGCCGCCAGGTCGGCGCGCCCAGGCCGGCCGGCGCGACCACGATTCCGGTCTCCTCGCGCAGCTCCCGCACCGCCGCCTCCAGGTACGTCTCCCCGGGGTCGAGCCCGCCGCCGGGCAGCTCCCACCAGGTGCCGAGGCGGGGGTGCTCCGGGTCGCGGGTGTGGAACAGCAGCACCCGGTCCGCGGCGTCGAGGACCACCAGCCGGACCGCGCGGCGCTCGATCACCGGGAGATCCTGGGGCAGTTCGGGGCGCACGGCTCCTCCAACGGTGGGTGGCGACCGGCCCGCCCTGCGAGATGGCGATCATGTCGCAGCTCTTCGGTGAGGTGGCCGGCGGTTACGACGAAGCCCGCCCAGGCTATCTGCCCGACATCGTCGAGGCGATCCGGGTGTACGACGGCAGGGTGCCCGGCGCCCTGGTCGAGGTCGGCGCCGGGACCGGCCTGGCCACTCGGACCCTGCTCGGCCTGGGCCTGCGCACCACGCTGGTCCTGGCCCGCCGCCCGGCCTGACCGGGCTGAGCCGGCGCGTCAGCCTGCGTCGCCGGTCACCTCGGCGTGCCGCAGCCGCACCGGGGTGCCCCGGCGCAGCGAGTTGGGGATCTCCGCGATCGCGTCGACTCGCGCCACCAGCTCCCGCAGCCGCTCGTCGCTGGCCTCACCGTCCACCCGTACGTCGTAGCCGATCTCCGTCGATACGGCGGGGTCGCCGGCGAAGTCGCCGTGCACGGTCACCTCGACCCGGTGCAGGGTGATCCCCAGCGCCTGGGCCTCCCGGAACAGGTCGTTGGAGACGCAGCCGGCGACGGCCAGGTAGAGCAGCTGCCCGCCGTTGAAGCCGAGCCCGTCCCCGCCGCCCTCCGCCGGCCGGTCCACCACCAGCGTGAACGGGCCGGCCGAGCCGATCGCCGCCGGCCGCTCCGGCAGACTGCGCGTGCGTACCTCGAAGGTCATGCCGACCACCTCTGCTCCCGACCAGGTCGAGTCAACCAGCCCGGCCGGTCGGGCGCCCTCCGCGCTTCAGTCCGAACTGGCGTCGACCACTCGGGCCACCTCGGCCGGCAGCGGGTACGGGCGCTCGACCGGCAGCAGTGCGGCCGCGCCCGGCTCGTCGCCGGCGGTGAGCCGGGCGTGCACCGCCCGGGCCAGCGGCGTGACGTCGGTGAGGTCGACCAGCCACTCGTCCAGGTAGCGGCGTACCGCGTCGCCGGCGAGGCCCACCTGCACCGCGCGGTACGGCAGCGGCGCCAACCGCAGCGACCGTTCCGGATCCCACTGCACCCGGACCGGGCTGGTCCGGAGCTGCCGGCGCCAGGCGGCCCGGTCGGCGTGCAGCCGGGGGTCGTAGCCGCTGAGGCAGGCGTGGGCGAGGGCCCACTCGAAGCCGGCCCGACTGATCTCGACCGCCAGGACCCGCTCCTGCCCGGGCTTGAGCGCCCAGCCGCAGCGGTACATCATCCACCGGAACGACGGCTTGATCCACGTCATCCGCGCCCGCTTGAACGGCGGCACGAACCGGCCCGCGGCCAGCGCCGGGTCGGCGATCTCCGGGCCGTACGCCTGGTAGACGGTGACGGTGTCGGCGGTGAAGGCGGCTCTGATCTGGTGGCGCGGAACGGTCACCGGAGGATCGTCGCCGGGGACGGCCCCGCCCGGCCACCGGGTTTCGCCCCGCGCCGCGGCCGCGCGCCCGGTGTGCGTAGGGGATAAGCTGCCGGCCGTGGCAGGTCTGTTGAGGAGTGTGGCGTCCCGGTTTGGTCGGCTCACCGGGGGCGCGTCCGCGCCGACCCGGACCGCCGGGCCGATCCCGGCCCAGGTCGCGCGGCGGCGCCAGGTGTCCGCGCTGCAGCGGCGCGAGCTGGCGTACGCCCCGGAGCTGGACGGTCAGGCCGACCCGGGGGAGATCGTCTGGACCTGGGTGCCGTACGAGGACGACCCCCGCCAGGGCAAGGACCGGCCGGTGCTGGTGGTCGGCCGGCAGAGCCGGACGCTGTTCGGGCTGATGCTCTCCAGCCAGGGCGAGCGGGACGGCCAGCGGCACTGGCTGGCCCTCGGCCCGGGGGAGTGGGACCGTGACCAGCGCCCGAGCTGGGTACGCCTCGACCGGGTGCTCACCATGCGCGAGGACAGCATCCGCCGCGAGGGCGCGGTGCTGGACCGGCGGCGGTTCGACCGGGTGGGCCAGGCGCTGCGCGTCGGTTACGGCTGGCGCTGACGGGCGGCGGGTGGACGCGCGGCTCGCCGCTTGGGTCGCCGAGGAGTTCGGCCTGACCCTGCTCACCGCCGTGCCGGTGGACCTCGGCGCAGACCCGGCCGCCCGGCTGTGGCGGGCCACCACGGCCGACGGCCGCGAGTACGCGGTCAAGCTCACCGGCGGCGGTACCCCGGCCGGCGCGGTGGTGACGGCGCGGCTCGCCCGGCAGGGCGTACCGGGCATCGCCGCACCGCTGACCACCCGGGACGGGCGGCTCGGCGCGGTCCACGACGGGCGCCGGCTCACCGTGGTGCCGTGGGTCTCCGACGAGCGTGCCCCCGCCGGCGGCCTGCGCCCCGCCCACTGGCGCGGGTACGGCGCCCTGCTCGCCGCCGTGCACGCGGTTCCGGTGACCGACGAGCTGGCCGGGCTGCCCCGGGAGGACCACACCCACGCCTCGGTTGCCGCAGCGGTCCGGCGGACGGACCGCCAACTGCGCGCGGTGGACGACGCCGCCGACCGGTGGACCCGAGAGACGGCCGTCCACTGGCGCGCCGTCGCCCCCGACCTCGCGCGGCTGCTGGCCGCGATGGACCGGCTCGGCGCGGAGCTGCGGGCTCGGCCGGCGGAGCTGGTGGTCTGCCACGGCGACCCGCATCTGGGCAACCTGCTGCTCGGCCCGGACGGGCAGGTCTGGCTGATCGACTGGGACGACGCGGTGCTCGCCCCACGGGAACGCGACCTGATGTTCGTCATCGGTGGCGGGCCGGCTTTCGCGCCCGAGGGGCGGGTGGACGAGGCGGCCTTCCGGACCGGCTACGGGCCGGTGAAGCTCGACCCGGTCCGGCTCGCGTACCACCTCGGCGTCCGGGCGCTGGACGACATCTGGAGCTGGTCGGCGGAGGCGGCCGACCCGGGCCGCCCGGGCGCGGACCGGGTGCGCGCCCTGCGGATCGTGGCCGGGCTGCTGTCGCCGCTCGGACTGGTTGGCCTGGCCCGGGCCGCGCTGCATGACCTCGGCCGCTGGGAGGATTGACCGGCCGCTCAGTACTCGGCCACGAGCTGGCGGGCCGCCCGGGCCGCGCCGACGCTCTTCGCCTGGTACATCGCCGCGTCCGCCCGGCAGAGCGCCTCGGCCAGCTGGGTGGGGCCGTGCACCGGGGCGAGCCCCACGGAGGCGGTCACCTGCACCGTCCGGGTGCCGAGCGGGATGGGCGCGGCGAGCGCCTCGCAGAGCCGGCGGGTGGCGTGCTCGATCCACCGCCGGTCCACGGTTGGGCTGGCCAGCAGCCCGGCGAACTCGTCGCCGCCGAGCCGGGCGACCAGGTTGTCCCCGGCGAACGCGGACAGCCGCTGGGCCACGCTGATCAGCACCTGGTCGCCGGCGGCGTGCCCGTGGCGGTCGTTGACCTGCTTGAAGCCGTCGAGGTCCAGCACGATCGCGACCACCGGCTTGCCGGCCGCGTCGGTCAGCAGCGTCGCGGCCAGCCGGAAGAAGGCGCGGCGGTTGGGCAGCCCGGTGAGCGGGTCGTGACTGGCGGCGTGCCGCTCGGCCTCCAACTCGGCCTGGAGCAGCTCGATCTCCGTTTCCGCGCGCAGCGCCCGGCGGCGCAGCTGCCAGGCGGAGACCAGGGCACCGACGGCGGAGATACCGGAGGCGACGGTCATCGGATCCGGCACGCGCCCTCCTCACCGCATCCCTCGGTCTCGTCGGTGACCCGGCTTTTTCCCTGCTGGCAACCGGGATCGGGGTAACCCACAGTGAACGGATGGGTACACCGCACGTGCGTTATCATGCTCGCTGTCCAATGCAGATGCAATAGCAGATGCACGTGCATCTCAGTCCACAGTCGATATACCCCTCGGTCGCCACCACCGCCCCTCCCCGCGGCATCGGCTGGCTCTTCCACAGAAAGATGCCCCATGCAGCAGCCTCAGAACGGCGTACCCACCAATCAGCTACCGCCGCTTCAGTGGCAGAAGAGTCGCCGGAGCAACCCGAGCGGCAACTGCGTCGAACTGGCCCCACTTCCCGGCGGCGCCGGGATCGCGGTTCGCAACTCCCGGCATCCCGAGGGTCCGGCGCTGATATACACAGTGGACGAGATCGCCGCGTTCGTGCTCGGTGCTCGGGACGGCGACTTCGACAACCTCATCGTCGACCGCCCGTCCCGCTGACCGGACCGACTCGGCCGTCCGGAGGAGTTCACCTCACTCAGGGTCCATGGCATGCTTACACGTCGGCCGGGCCAGGGCGCCCGGCCGGCGACAGTCCACATGCGAAGGACACGCACGTGACGATGGTGCCCGCCGAAGGAGGCCCAGCCACCGGGCCGACGGTGCTGCGCATGCTGCTCGGGTCCCAGCTGCGCCGGCTTCGCGAGGGTGCCGGAGTGACCCGGGAGGCCGCCGGCTGGGAGATCCGCTCCTCCGAGTCGAAGATCAGTCGGATGGAGCTGGGTCGGGTCGGCTTCAAGGAACGCGACGTCGCCGACCTGCTCACCCTCTACGGCGTCACGGCACCGGAGGAGCGGGACGCGCTGCTCAAGCTCGCCCGCGACGCGAACAGCCCCGGCTGGTGGCACCGCTACGGCGACGTACTGCCCGGCTGGTTCCAGTCCTACCTGGGTCTGGAGGCGGCTGCCGTGCTGGTCCGCACGTACGAGGTGCAGTTCGTCCCCGGCCTGCTGCAGACCCCCGACTACGCCCGGGCGGTGATCCTGCTCGGCCACCGGGGTGCCGCGCCCGAGGAGATCGATCGCCGGGTCAGCCTGCGGATGGAACGTCAGGAGCTGCTGCGCCGCAGCAACCCGCCCCAGGTCTGGGCGGTGCTCGACGAGGCGGCCCTGCGCCGACCGATCGGCGGACCCGAGGTGATGCGCGGCCAACTGGACGCGTTGATCGAGGCGACCGAGGCGCCGCACGTCCAGCTGCAGGTCGTCCCGTTCGCGGCCGGCGGGCACGCCGCCGCCAGCGGCGCCTTCAGCATCCTCCGCTTCGGCGACGGAGACCTGCCCGACATCGTCTACATCGAACAGCTCACCAGCGCCATCTATCTGGACAAGCGCGACGACCTCGACTACTACGCGCTGGCCATGGAGCGGCTCTGCGTCGAGGCCGCGCCGCCGGAGCGCACCCCCGAGATCCTCGCCCGGATCCGCGACGAGCTCTACCCGGCCTGACCGGGCGTCCCCGGCCGGCTTTCGCGCCTGGCATTGACCGTCACCGACCGGTGCGAGTAGCCTCTGGATCGATCCAGTACTGAATCGATCCAGAAGGGGAGACCGTGAAGCCGACCCTGCAGGACGTCGCGAACGAGGTGGGCGTGTCCCGGAGCACCGTGTCCAACGCCTACAGCCGGCCGGACCAGCTCTCCGCGGCGCTCCGGGCGAAGATCCTCGACGCCGCGCAGCGCCTCGGCTATCCCGGCCCCGACCCGACCGCGCGCTCGCTGCGCCGCGGCTTCGTCGGCGCGCTCGGTGTCCTCTTCACCTCCGAGCTGTCGTACGCCTTCACCGACCCCTTCGCGGTGCGCTTCCTCGCCGGCGTCAGCCAGGCCGCCGAGCGGCACGGCACGAGCCTGCTGCTGGTCCCGCTGCCCGCCGACCGGGCCCGGGTCCGCGCCGCCGTCGAGAACGCGGCCGTCGACGGGTTCTGCGTCTACTGCGTCGGTGACGAGGACTGGGCCCTGCGGGCCATTCGCGACCGGGGCCTGCCCTACGTCACCACCGCCCCCCGCGCCGACGCCGGCCCCACCGATCGGTACGTGGGCATCGACGAGCGGGCCGCCGCCCGTTCCGTCGCGGCCCACGTCGCCGCCCTCGGCCACCGACGGGTGGCCCTGCTCGGCGACACCGTGCTGCCCGACGCCCCACCCGGGCCGCTCCGGCTGGCCGAGCCCGGAGACGCTCCCCACCCGACGACCCGTGGCCGGCTCACCGGCTTCGCCGACGCGTTCGCCGCCGCCGGCGTGGCCTGGCCCACGATCACCGTGCTCAACGCCACCGGCAACAGCCGCGCGGCCGGCGCCGCCGCCGTCGCCCCCGCCCTGACCGGCGACGAACCACCCACCGCCGTGCTGGCCTGCTCCGACGTGCTGGCCCTCGGGGTGCTCGACGCACTCGCCGCGGCCGGCCCGCGGCTGGCGCACCCCGTCTCGGTCACCGGCTTCGACGACATCGCCGAGGCGGCCACCGCGGGGCTCACCACCGTCCGGCAACCGGCCGAGGAGAAGGGCCGGCTCGCCGCCGAGCTGCTGCTGGAGCCGCCGGCCTCGCCGGTCGACGGCCACCTCCTGCTCCCCACCGACCTCGTCGTCCGCACCTCCACCGGTCCCGTCCCCAGGAGCTGACCATGGAACACACCACCGGCTTCGTCCTCGCCGTCGACGCGGTCACGCGTCACGTCAACTCCGCCCGGCCCGACGCCCCGGTCCGCCCCGACCGGCCGCGTACGCCCCGGCTGGCGCCCACCCGGCTGGCCGCTGCCGGGGCCCTGCGCCGGCTCGCCGACCTCATGGAGCCCCGACCGGCCGCGGTGCCGCCCTGCCGTCCCTGACCTCCTTCGACGTGCCGTCCGGGTGGCTGGCACCACCCGGACGGCACCCCGTTCGCCCCAGAAAACGCCCGGTCGGCACCGAACCGGGCACCGGGTTGGTGGGTCCGGCGGGGGGCCAGGCAGACTGGACCACCATGTCGCCGTTCACACCCTCGCTGCGTCTGCACGATCGGTACGTCCTGCGCGAGCACATCGGGCTCGGCGGGATGTCCGAGGTGTGGCGCGCCGACGACGAGGTGCTGCACCGTCCCGTGGCGGTCAAGGCCCTCGCGACGCAGCTCGCCGCCGACCCGCAGCTGCGGGCCACCCTCCAGCGGGAGGCGCGCGCCGCGGCCCGGCTCACCCACCCGCACATCACCCAGGTGTACGACTACGGCGAGGCGACCCTGCCCGACGGCTCGCTGGTGCCCTACCTGGTGATGGAGCTGGTGGAGGGGCACACCCTGGCCGACCGGCTGGCCGGCGGCCCGCTCGCCTGGCCGGAGGCGGTCCGGGTGGCCGGGCAGGTCGCCGCCGCGCTGGCCGCCGCGCACAAGCTCGGCGTGGTGCACCGCGACATCAAGCCCGGCAACGTGATGCTCACCGAGACGGGCGCGAAGGTGCTCGACTTCGGCATCGCCACCCTCGCCGGGCCGCGCCACCCCCTCGCCGGCCAGACCGGCGAGCTGATGATGGGTACGCCGGCCTACTTCGCCCCGGAGCGGATGACGCCCGGACCGGCGAACCCGGCCAGCGACATCTACGCCCTCGGTGCGCTGCTCTACCGCACCCTCACCGGGCGGGCCCCGCTGCCGGTGCAGACCTGGGACGACGTGTACGACGTGCAGGCCCGGCGACCCCCGGTGCCGCCGCTGCGGATCCCCGGGCTGCCCGCCGACGTCGCCGACCTCACCCTGGCCTGCCTGTCCGTGGACCCGGCCCGCCGGCCCACCGCCGCCCAGCTCGCCGCCCGGTTCGGCGCCGGCCAGCCCGCGGACCCGCCGACCGCGATCATGCCCACGCTGACCCCGCCCGAGCACTCGCCGACCCTGATCGACCGGGCGGCCGCGCCGGTGCGTCCTGTCCCGCCGCCGGCGTCGCGCCCGCCCGCCCGGTCGAACCGGCTCATCGGCGTGCTGGTCGCGGCCGGGCTGGTGCTGCTGCTCGGCCTGGTCGGCACGCTGCTGCTCAACGACGACTCCAAGCCCCCGACGAACGCCGGGCCGGTCACCTCGGCGCCCGCCGAGGAACCCGCGACGGAATCGCCCGAGCCGGCCACCACCGAGCCCACCACCACCCGGCCGGCGCCGGTCACCCTCCGCGAGCTCGCCGCGCAGTTCGCCGAGGTGCTCGACCAGGCCGAGGTGAACGGCCAGATCGACCCGAAGACCGCGAACGACCTGCGGGAGAAGGCGGCCGAGCTGGACCAGGGCAAGCCCAAGGACCGGGCCAAGCGGGTCGAGGACCTGCGCGAGCGCATCGACGAGGCCGCCGCCGACGACAAGATCGACGCCGGGACGGTCGACGCTCTCCAGCAGCTGCTCGACACGTACGAGCAAATGCGCGGCAACGGCCGCAACCAGGGCTGAGCCCTCGGTCCAGCCACGCCGCGTCGCCCTACGGCGCCGCCGCTCCACCGTAGGTGACCGGTCCGACACGGGCAGGCCGTACTCAGTGGAGCGTCGCCCGTGCCGGCGCCGGCCGGGGCCACCGGCGACCCGTCCGGCGCCCAGCTCCCCGACCGCCGGTCGACACCGGGTAGCCGCCACGGGTGGAGCCGGCGAAGCGCCACCGTCTCCGGTTTCTCCCGGCGATCCCCGCAGCAGAGGGCGGTTCCCGTCGTCTCCGGCACCGAGGGGCGATGAATCCGTGGTCGCCGGACGCCACGCCCCGTAACGTTGTCGGATGATCGGAAACGCGCAGCTCCTGGTCGGCCCCCGCGTCAGTGCTGCGAGGGCTGCGGAGCCTGCCGGCGACGGACCCGTCGGCTGGGTCACCGGCCTCGTGGAACGCCTCGGTGGCCCCGGCGCCGGTCTCGCGGTGGCCCTGGAGAACCTCTTTCCGCCCATCCCCAGTGAGGTGATCCTGCCGCTGGCCGGCTTCACCGCCAGCCAGGGCCGGCTGAGCCTGGTCGGGGCGATCGTCTGGACCACGCTCGGCTCGGTGCTGGGCGCGCTCGCCCTCTATTACGTCGGTGCGGCGCTGGGCCGGGACCGGATGCGTGCCATCGTGGCCAAGCTGCCGCTGGTCAAGCTGGAGGACGTCGACCGTACCGAGGCGTGGTTCCTCCGGCACGGCGTCAAGGCGGTCTTCTTCGGCCGGATGATTCCGATCTTCCGCAGCCTCATCTCCATCCCGGCCGGCGTCGAACGGATGCCGGTCACCGTCTTCCTGCTCTACACCACCCTGGGCAGCCTGATCTGGAACAGCACCTTCGTGCTCGCCGGATACCTGCTCGGGGAGAACTGGCACGTCGTCGAGTCGTACGTCGGCACGCTTCAGAACGTCGTCATCGTGGCCTGTGTGGGCGCGGTCGGCTGGTTCGTGGTCGGCCGGGTACGCCGGTCGCGCCGATCCCGGTCCGTGCCGGTCGAGCCGCCTCGAGGGACGGTGTACCGGGGTGGTTGGTACGTCTCCGAGGATGATCGCTGATTCTTGCTTGCTGTCGCTCTGTGGTTGCGGTTGTCTCTGGTTGGGGTTGTCGGGTGTGGCCCGCCGTGCCCGGCTCCGGGCGGTCAGGCTTGATCCCTGCGCCGGTCACGGCGGGCCACACCCGCGTCGTGGTGCGGCGCCGTCCGAAGGTGCGGCCCGTCCCGTTTCAAGATCCGCGCAACTTCAGGGAAAGCGTGGCCTCCACGGGCGCGGAGGCGACAGTTTCGGGGAAGTTGTCCGGATCGTGTGCCGGCATGTTCGTCACGGCCGGTGCCGTGTGTAGCCGGGTGTCCGGTTTCGGGGTGTGACCGGCGGCATCCTGGGGCCGGAATGGTCGGTGGGTGGGGGTCGTTGAATCCCGTGTACGGCCTTGGAAGACCACCCTGCCTGGCGGGGTGCGCGGGCCCCGGAATGATGGTGGCCCGCTGGTCGTTGCACATGGTCCCGGCGCCGCGAAGAGGCCCCCGCCCCGCACGCCGGACCCCCCAAGACTTTCCCCCTTGTTTGAGCGCCTGACGGTGCTTGCGCACGGGCCGACCCCCTATCGGTGTGTGCGCCGACCCCCGAATGGAGCTTCCCGTGAACACGATGCTGCGTAAGAGCGTGCTTGGTGTTGCTGGTCTGGCGTTTGCCGGTGGT
>NZ_JBIAIL010000042.1:0-52146 GCF_042871425.1 Micromonospora sp. NPDC005806
ACAACCTGTCGGCCGAGGACTCGAAGGCCGCCTACGACCGGTACGCCATCCCGACGCCCGGCAGCTGGGTGTGGGACGGCTTGCTGGCCAATCTCCAACCCGGCAAGCAGGACACCTGGGTCGACTTCCGCAACGCCGACCGGGCGCCGCTGCTGTTCATCGCCGGAGGGTCCGACCACGTCCTGCCGCCGTCGGTGAACAAGTCCAACGCCCACCACTACAAGGGCGAAGGCACGATCACCGACTACATCGAGTTCCCCGGCCGATCGCACTGGACCTGTGTCGAGCCCGGCTGGGAACAGATCGCCGACACGGCACTCGACTGGGCGCTGCGGCACGCCCGGTGAGGCCCGGCTGACCCACATCGGCGGGCCGACCGTGCTGATCGAGGCGGCCGGATGGCGCCTGCTCACCGACCTCCACCTTCGATCCGCCCGGACGCCGCTACTCGTTCGGCTGGGGCACGGCCTCCGGCAAGGAGGCCGGCCCCGCCGTCCAGCCGTCGGCACTCGGACCGCTCGACGCGGTACTTCTCAGTCACGACCATCACGCCGACAACCTCGACGACGCGGGGCGGGCAATCCTGCCCACGGCAACCACCGTCATCACCACCAGGCAGGGGCTCGCCGCATCGGCGGGGTCGGACTCGCCGGCTCAGCCACACCCTGACAGCGTCCGGGCGGCCAACCATCCGCGGACGAGACTGGCTCGGCTTCTCCGCCGCCCCAGCGGGCCTGCTGGCCGATGCGGCGCCGCCGGGCGAGCAATGCCGCACGGCCCAGGCAGTCTCCCGCCTCATGCTCACCGCCGAAGCCGGACTGTACGGGCTCATCGGCGCCGCCCTCGGGCTCCTGCTGGGCGTCCGGCGCCCCTTACCTGCACTTCACCACGTCGGGTAACTCGCCTGTTGATGCCATGTTCGTGGCAGGCGACACATTCGCTTTGTCGCAAAATGCTCCTAGGTCAAGGAGTCCAGCGACGAGCGCGACAACGCCGATGCACCCGATGCACCATGCCATTCAGGGGAAGCCTCACCCGAGATCAACTCGCCAGACCGGCGAGTAAAGGGTTCCAGCAGCAACTTGCTCGAGAAGAGATCGAGCTAGATCGATAGCAAGAGGGTTCCTGCAAGCCTGTGACCTGCAGGAACCCTCACGCCGTCGGGACGGCCGGATTTGAACCGACGACCCCTTGACCCCCAGGCAACCAACACCGGACGCTGACCTGCGGCTCCGAAGCCGCTGAGCTGCCAGGACGATCCCCCAGTGTCCGCGACAGTCCGCTGGCGTCCGTCCCGATCGTCAACCAAATAGTCACCCAGCTGCCCGGGAGACCTCAACATCGGGCACGCAACGGGCGCGGACCCGGTTGTCGGGCACTCGCCTCATGGGCCGGCCGCCGGTGGCCGGGTCGTCACCTTTGGTCGAGGCCGCCGCCCACCTGATCGAGCATCCTCGAAACCGAGTCCCCCGCTGTGCACAACACGATAATTTCGCGATATGGGCATCACCGGGGGGATAGCATGCTTCTTTCTGATCGTCGTGATTGTGGCGTTCATCGCGTATTGGGTAGTGCGTTACGGGCGCGGCCCGAAGCAGCCGACGCCGGCAAACGAGGTGGGCCGCGAGTTACCACCGCCACCACCGGAGGATCCAAAGCCGCCGCAGCACCCGCGCGGCCGTCGCTGACGCGGCGACCGACCGGTCCTGGCGCACCAGGTCAGGAAGACGCGCAGGTCGGAGTCCGTGTGCAGCCAACGAAGCGGGCCGCTGTCGGGCGCGGTCACAGCAGGTCCGGGTTGAAGTGCTGGGACTGGGAGTAGAACAGGTAGTAGCAGTGGTGCAACTTCTCCACGTCATCCATGAAGGAGCGGGGCCGGTCAAGGCTGGGGTTTTGACCCGGTGACGTTGTTTTGCCCGTCTTCTGGCATGGTTTCCGGGCAGGCGCGTGTGCGGCGTCGGGGTCAGGGCTGGGCCGCAGGCCCACCCGTAGGGCTTGGCCTTGACGCCGGCGCCGTGGACGCCATCGTGGTGATGCCGGAAGTCGGTGTTGTGGGTGTGGTCGCGTCGCCAGGTTCCGACTGCTGTCGGAAGGGGCAGGCCGTGGTTCGGCTGCCGGTCATCCATTCGCCCCGCGGGTTCGGGGGCATGGTGGTGTGCGACCGTGACCGGACGGGGTCAATCAAGCGGGCGGCCTCGCCGTCGGCCGACGGGGGCCAGACGTGGCACGACCACGCGTCCGGTCACGTCCGAACCTGCTCACGCCGCCGCCTGGGCCGGTGCGAGGGCACGGATGTGCCCGTCACGCAGGCCGTAGTAGACGAGAGTGAGCAGCTTGCGGGCCACCGCGACGGTGGCGATGTTGCCGCCGCGTCGCTCGCCGATGCGGGCGCGCGTGGAGGTCAACCAGCCGGCGGTTTGCGGGACGCCGTGAGCGGCCTCGACCGCCGCCCACCGCACCAACGTCGAGCCTTGCTTGGTGATCCGTCCCCGATGCACGACAAGGTCGGACTCGCGGTGGCGGGGAGTGAGCCCGGCCCAGGAGGAAAGCTGCGCCGGGCCGGGGAACCGGTCGACCTCGCCGATCTCGGCGACGAAC
The DNA here is from genome assembly GCF_042871425.1 of Micromonospora sp. NPDC005806. Lineage (NCBI taxonomy): Bacteria > Bacillati > Actinomycetota > Actinomycetes > Micromonosporales > Micromonosporaceae > Micromonospora > Micromonospora sp. NPDC005806. Next base: position 2,599 of record NZ_JBIAIL010000042.1, read on the forward strand.
ACGGCCGCCAGGACTGGTCCGACACCGGGGATGGCCTGGACCGCGGTGTAACCGCGGTGCCCACAAAGTCTGGCCCGGATCGGCCCGGCAACCTGTACCGCTCGAAAAGTCGGTCACAGCTACGCCACCTGGGAGTATTCGTTGATCAGCCCGTTGAGGATCTTCCTACGCCGCACCCGTGCAGCGGTCAGGTCGACGACCGGTCGTGGCGGTATGTCGGTGGCGTTGGGCGGTTGTTGGTGCCGGGCTTGGTGCGGCCGGTGCTCGTTGTAGTGGGCCACGTACTCGTCGAGGGCGGCTAGTAGATGTCGCCTGTTGTAGATCAGCGTCCGGTCGAGACACTCCCGGCGGACTGTGCGAACCCACCGCTCCGCGTACGCGTTCGCCCGAGGCGCCCGCGGCGGAGTGCGCAGGATCTCGATGCCTTCGGCGATGAAGACCTGGTCGAACGCTGCGATGTAATTGCTGTCACGGTCTCGGATCAAGAACCTGAACCGGGCGACTCGGTCGCCAAGATCCAGCAGCAGATTCCGGGCATGCTGGGTGACCCACTCCCCTGTCGGATGCTTGGTTACACCGAGGACGTGTACGCGCCGGGTCTCGACCTCCATCAGGAACAGGACGTAGATGCGGGTCAGCCCGATCGTGTCCCGTGCAGGAAATCGCAGGCCAGGACGCCCTTGGCCTGGGCGGTCAGGAACTGAGTCCAGGTCGGCCCGCCGCGCCGCGGAGCCGGGTCAACGCCGGCAGCGGTCAGGATGCTCCACACCGTGCTCGCCGCGACCCGATAGCCAAGCCTGAGCAGTTCGCCCTGCACCCGGCGGTGGCCCCAGGTCGGATTCTCCTCGGCCAGGCGCAGCACCAGGGTGCGGATCTCCGCCCGTATCGAAGGACGCCCTGGTCGTCGTTTCGGGTAGTTCCACTTCCTGGCGACCAGCTCCCGGTGCCACCGCAGCAAGGTGGCGGGGGTAACGAAGAACGTCGACCAGCGGGACCGAGGCAACAGCCGCGACAGGGCTGACAGCACCAACCGGTCGACGGGCTCGAGGTCCGGGCGTGCGACCTGCCGGCGCAGCACCGCGACCTGATGACGTAGCACAAGAATCTCGAGATCCTTGGACCGCTCGCGACGCAGGCCTTGCAGCACGAGCCGCAGGATCTGACACAAGAGCAGGTACCCGAAGGACAGGAACATGCCCGCCACCATGCCTCGCGGTCGGCTGGCTGGGCCGCACAAAACCGCACCTCAGAGGCCAAAACCGGGTTTCCGAGCGGTACACGCACCGACGAGGCAATCGACGTACTGCGGGCCCGCGCCGACGCCGACGCTGACGACATGTACGCCGCCGGGTTCGCCGCCGGACAGCTGGTCGATCTGCTGGTCGAGCAGGGACGCTTCGAGGAGGCGATCGACGTACTGCGGGCCCACCCCAACGCCAACGAGGGGTACGGCGCCGTGCCGCTGGTCGAGCGGCTGGTCGAGCAGGGACGCCTCGAGGAGGCGATCGACGTACTGCAGGCCCGCGGCGACGTGTACGCCACCGGGCAGCTGCCCGACCTGCTGGCCCAGCAGGGACGCACCGAGGAGGCGATCGACGTACTGCAGGCCCGCGCCGACGCCGACGACGAGTTCGCCGCCGGGCGGCTGCCCGATCTGCTGGTCAAGCAGGGACGCCTCGACGAGGCAATCGACGTACTGCGGGCCCGCGCCGACGCCGGCGACGGGTACGCCGCCGGGCGGCTGGCCGATCTGCTGGTCGAGCAGGGACACACCGACGAGGCAATCGACGTACTGCAGGCCCGCGCCGACGCCGACGACGCGTACGCCGCCTGGCGGCTGGCCGATCTGCTGGTCGAGCAGGGACGCACCGAGGAGGCGATCGACGTACTGCAGGCCCGCGCCGACGCCGACGACGAGTTCGCCGCCCTGTTCACCGCCGGACGGCTGGCCGACCTGCTGGCGCAGCAGGGACGCCTTGACGAACTGCGCGCCCGCGCCGCCGCCGGCGACGCGTCCGCCGCCATGCGGCTGGCCGACCTGCTGGTCGAGCAGGGCCGCACCGACGAGGCGATCGACGTACTGCGGGCCCGCGCCGCCGCCGACGACGCGTCCGCCGCCATGCGGCTGGCCGACCTGCTGGTCGAGCAGGGCCGCACCGACGAGGCGATCGACGTACTGCGGGCCCGCGCCGCCGCCCACGAGGGGCACGAATACGCAACCGGCCAGCAGCCAGGTATCGGAACGCGCCCCGTGCCGCTGGCCGAGCCGCTGGGTGAGCGGCTGGTCGATCTGCTGGTCGAGCAGGGACGCCTCGAGGAGGCGATCGACGTACTGCAGGCCCGCGCCGACGCCCGCGAGGGGTACGCCGCCGTGCCGCTAGCCGAGCGGCTGGTCGAGCGGCTGGCTGAGGAGGGACGCTTCGAGGAGGCGATCGACGTACTACAGGCCCGCGCCGACGCCCACGAGGGGTACGGCACCGTGCCGCTGGTCGGGCAGATGGCCGGGCGGCTGGCCGATCTGCTGGCCGAACAGGGACGCCTCGAGGAGGCGATCGACGTACTGCGGGCCCGCGCCGACGCCCGCGACCGGTACGCCGCCGGGCGGTTGGCCGACCTGCTGGCCGAACAGGGCCGTACCGACGAACTGCGCGCCCGCGCCGACGCCGGCCACGTGTACGCCGCCATGCGGCTGATCGATCTGCTGGCCGAGCAGGGACGCACCGACGAGCTGCGGGCTGAGGTCGACGCCGGAACGTACTCTGCTGCCGACAGACTTATTGCCCTGCTGATCCAGCAAGGCAAGGCGGCCCGAGCGGAGGCAATCCGCACCTTCGGACTCAATGCAGACGGCTCCATCGCCAGCAAGTAGGGGGTCCGGAGATTTGTGATTTCAGAGCCCGACCCCTCCTGGCTTGCGGGCATCTCGGACTCAATCTGAGCTTCAGACCGTGACGTCGCTATCGCGGCAAGGAACCGATTTTCTGCGATAACCTGACCGGCGACCACGAGAACACTCCCGCCGGGCGGAGCCGACTCCAGGTGCTTTTTGGCGTGGCTACTGTAAGCTCGCCCTGATCTCGGGGGAGGGCAGTCCATGATGGAGCTTGGCGTCGAGCCGGAACTGCTGGAGAAGGCATCGCGGGTGTCAGACTGCGGCCGTTGATTCTCTTTCCGGCATGGAGACCTTCGTGGCCACAGCAGCGGTGACGGGGCGGTTCGAGCGACCCGACCATCGACACAGACCGACGTCCGCCCGCGCAGCCTGTGTGGCTCGAATACTCGGTTCGGCCGTCTGAAGTGCGGTTCTGTGCGAGCTCGAGCCTGGCGCAGCCGGCATGTTCGTCGGCATGAGCGCGTCGTTGCTGCACCTGCTGCTTCGCCTGATCCTGCAGATGTTGTTCCAGATCGCCTCCGACGGTGGGGCGAAGGATGTGGAGATCCTGGTGCTCCGCCATCAGGTGGCCGTGCTGCGCCGACAGGTGACCCGCCCCGATCTGCAACCGGCCGACCGGATGGTGCTGGCGGCGCTGTCGCGGCTGCTGCCCCGCCCGCGCTGGTCGGCCTTCTTCGTCACCCCGGCCACGCTGCTGCGGTGGCACCGTGAACTCGTCACCCGGCGGTGGACGCACTCGCATGCCCGACCTGGCCGGCCGCCGGTCGACAAGCAGGTCCGTGACCTGGTGCTGCGGCTTGCGGCAGAGAACCCGACCTGGGGGCACGTCGGATCCAGGGTGAATTGACAGGCTTGGGCTACCGGGTCGCGGCCAGCACGGTGTGGAAGATCCTGCACAACGCCGGGGTCAACCCGGCACCCCGGCGATCCGGACCCACCTGGAAACAGTTCCTGACCGCCCAGGCCCACACGATCCTGGCATGTGACTTCTTCACCGTCGACACCGTGGCGCTCAAGCGGATCTACGTGCTGTTCTTTGTCGAGATCGCCACCCGCCAGGTCCACGTGGTTGGGGTGACTGTGCCGCTCGAAAAGTCGGTCAGAGCTACGCCACCTGGGAGTATTCGTTGATCAGCCCGTTGAGGATCTTCCTACGCCTCACTCGTGCAGGCGAGCTGACCGCCCACCCGGCACCGGCTTAACGCGTCTTCCGATCCAACGACGCAACGGCGCCGTCAAGATCCCCACCACGCTGTCCGCGTGCCAACGCGTACGCGAGCGGTTCGTGCTCACCGTCCGCAGCGAGGTCAGCGACCGGATGCTCATCTTCGGCGCCCGACACCTGCGGCCCGTGCTGGCCGCGTACGCCGAGCACTACAACGGGTGGCGACCGCACCTGGCCCTGCACCTGACTCCACCGCGCTCAGCCCGGCCCGCCGTCAATGCCGACCACTGACGCATCGCGCGCCGGCCGGTCCTCAGCGGGCTGATCAACGAGTACGACCGCGCCGCATAAGACCAGCCCAGGGCCCGCGACCGAGTCTTGAAACCTCAGGCGATCGAGTGGGCGCGGCGCCGGGGCGTGTAGGCGTGTCCGGGCGGGACTGCCGCTCGGGCGGGACCGCGGGTGGCGGCCCCGCCCGAGTGACGGACTGAGGGTGGTTACTTCAGCCCGAAGGCGTGGGTGATGCTCTGGGTGATGCTGTTGCTCTGGTTGTCGTGCGCGGAGGCACGCAGGGTGACGTACGTGGCGCCGGCCGGGGCGTGCAGTGTGGTCTTCCAGCCGTCACCGATGTGCTTGAGCGCTGCCTGCTGCCAGGTGGCGCCGTCGTCATAGGAGACGTCAAGGGTGACGTCGCCGATCGCCTTGGAGCTCGGTCCTCCCGGGAGGTGGGAGGGAGTGACTGTGAGGTCGGTGTTCCGGTTTGCCTTGCCCACGGTGTCGGTGTTGACGTCGTAGTCGAGCTGAATCAACGGCAGATTGGTGTCCTCGGCCGCCGAGGTGAACCCCCACTCGGTCCGCGTGCTGGTGGAGTACGGGTTCGTCCAGTAGAGGCCCCGGGAGTTCTCCGAGACGAGCCGGTAGGGAAGGCGCTCAGGGCTGAGTCCCTGGAAATCAAGCCAGTCGGCGAAGCTCTCGTACAGGAACGTGTCGCCCTGGTACAGCTTCACCGTGCTCTCGACTCCGAAGTTCTCGATGGCGGTGCCAATGTGTCCCGGACCGGAGTCGCCCCAGGCCGGGACCGACGCGCTGAGGGAGTCGCCAGACCGGTCGTGATACGCCCTCCCGGGAATGAGGCGGGGACGCTCGACCGGGCCGAACCAGTGCACATCGGTGGTGCTGCCCGCCTTGTACTGCAGCACGGCGGTACCTTCCTGGATTTCAAAGGGGATTATGTTCTGCTCCAGCCATTGGGTGTCCTCCTCCGTGGAGACCCACTCGGTGCGCTCACCCTGGGCCGGAACCTCGTGCGCAATAAGGGAGCCGGTTAGCTGTCCGTGCCAGAAGGGTTTGCGCTCCTCGGTCGCCCTGTCCTGCTGGTAGTTGCGGAAGGAGGCATTGACGTGGGCCAAGTCCTCCTCCGCCGGCTGGTAGGTGGGGTCGTCGGGCACCGCGCCGTCGTAGACATGGAAGAGGTCGTACGAGTAGTCGGTGGTGGGGTTGGAATCCACGGTCAACGTGGTCGGGCCGTGCTGGATCTCGGAGATCAGTTCTTCGCCCTCGTCACTGGTGAGAGTGGCTACCGTGACCTGCGGAAGCCAAGAAGAACTGGGCAACACAAAGGGGTTCAACCAGGGTGCCAGCCGACCCGTCCCGTTGTTGACGACCAGCAGCAGCCGCACGCCGGCCTTCGATGCCGCGTCCGCCTGCTCTTGTTGCCCGACGTTGTCGTTGTGCCGCACCACGGCGATCTTGCCCTGAGCCTGCAGCCCGGCGTAGTCGGCGTCGGCGCCCTCTCCGGCGAAGACGGTGTCGAGCTTCATCCGGCCCTTGGGCAGCGGCGTTGCGGCATGCTGAAGCCACAGGTCGTCGAAGTTCCGCGCGCCGGAGGCCACCGTCAGCATGGGCTCCTCTTTGCGCCAGCGCGCGGCAACCTGGAACTCACCCTCAGTGACCTTCTGACCGGTGGGCAGCGCCCACACGCTGTCGTACCTGCCATTGGGTATCGAGCGATCCAGCCAGCCGCCGTCGGGACCGAAGGACCGGAACAGGTGCAGCGAAAACTGAGTGTCGACCGTCTTCTTGGGAGTGACGGCCGTGAGCTGCCGCGCCTTTGAGGCGTCCAGCGTGACCGCTCGATCCCGGTCCAGGACGATCTCGGGAGCGGCGAGCATCGCTCTGCCCAGGGAGTGCGGGCCGTGCGCTCCCTGCTGGTCGATATTGAGCCACGCAGCGTACGTGCCAGCCGGAAGCTTGATGGTGCCCGTCCCCGACTCATCGAGCGCGTAGACGTTGCCGAAGGTCTTTCCCACCACGATGAGCTGCCCGGAGAGTGGGTTGCCGCTGCGGTCCTTGGCGGTGATCGAGAGGTTGTAGTTCTCCCCTTCCTTGCCGACCCCGATGAGGGTGTGGGCGAGGACCTTGCCGTCGGCGTCTGCGTCGGAGGCGTTGATCATGCCACTGAAGTGGCTGTCCAGGGGGGCCTTGTCCAGGTTGGCCGTGTAGGTGACCTTGCTGGTGCCGTGCGCGGGCACGGTGACCTGCGTGGCGGACAGGGTGAACAGACCCGCAGGCGCGTCAGGCACGTTGATCGCCAGATTGAGGGTGACCGGGGCGTCGGCGGTGTTGGTGTAGGTCACATCCTTGTCGCGCTTCTCACCGGGCTGGTGCGGCCACGGGTCGAGGCCGGCGTAGGCGCTGCCGGTCGCGAACACCGTGTCCCGCACCGCGGCCGCGACGTCCACGCGGCCGGCGCCGGCCTGATCGGGGGTGTACTGCGGGGTGGTCTTGGTGGAGCTGATCAGGGCATCCTTGAGCTGCTGGCCGGTCCAGTCCGGGTGCGTTGCGGCCAGCAGCGCGGCGGCTCCCGTGACGTGCGGGGTGGCCATCGAGGTGCCGCTCATCGTCCGGTACGGGCCTTGGTGGTCCCCATCCTGGGCGTTGTGGGAGAGTGCCGCAAGCACGTCGACTCCCGGTGCGGTGATCTCCGGCTTGAGCCCGCCGTCGTCCACGCGCGGGCCCTGGCTGGAGAAGTCGGCGAGCTGGTCGGAGCTGTCCACGGCGCCGACGGTGAGCGCGGCGTCGGCGGCGCCCGGCGAGGCGACGGTGTTCGGGGCGCCGTAGTTGCCCGCCGCGATGACGAACAGTGCGCCGGTCTCCGCGCTGAGCTGGTTGACGGCCTGGCTCAACGGGTCGGTGCCGTCGGTCGGGCCGGCTCCGAGACTCATGTTGATGATCTTGGCATGCTGGTCGCGGGCGGCCCACTCCATGCCCGCCAGGACCCACGAATCCTGGCCGCCCTTCGTGCCGAGCACCTTGCCGATGTGCAGGCGGGCGCCGGGGGCGACGCCCTTCTCCTTGCCGTCGGAGGCGGCGCCGGTGCCAGCGATGGTGGAGGCGACGTGCGTGCCATGGCCGACGTAGTCGTCGAAGACGCCCTCGTTGGGCACGAAGCTGGCCGAGCCGGCGATGCGGTCCGCCAGGTCCGGGTGGCTGTTGTCCACGCCGGTGTCCAGCACGGCGACGTCGACGCCCTGACCGGTGTTGCCTGCCGCCCACACCTCCGGGGCGCCGATCTGCGCGGTGGTGTCGGCCAGAGCGGCCTTGACCTTCCCGTCCAGCCACACCTTGGCGATACCACCGGTGAAGGAGGGCTGGGCGCCGCCGGTGACGCGTGCGGCACTTTGCGCGCCGGCCCCTCCGGTGAGCCCGGACCAGAAGTCGGCAGCGTGGCTGTGGCTCTCGGTCAGCGCGGCGCCCTGAATGCTGCTGAGGGTGCGGACCTTCGCGACTCCAGCGGGAAGCGCTTGGGCGCGGGCGCGGGCGGCGCTGTCGGTATAGCTGACGAGCAGCGGGAGATGGTCGGTGTGCGCGTCATCGTAGCCGTCGGCGAGCAGCTGCGTGACGTTGAACAGCTCCTTGTCCAGGCGCCCGGCGGAGACGTACGGCAGGGCGGAGTCGGGGTAGACGTAGGTGCTCTTCCCGACCTGGTGGATCTTGAACCCGACGGCTTCACCGTCCGGTCCCGTGACCTCCTTGCTCTCCGTGCCGTCGGCGGCGGTGGTGATCGTAACCGTGTCCCCGGTGATCAGGGTGACGGTGCGAGGGACGCTCGGACCGGATCCGGCGCCGGCGTGCGATGTGCTGGTAGCGCCAGGGGTGGCGTCCACCGTGGTGGCGAACGCCGGCGGGCTGACCGTCAGGATCGCCAGCGCGGACGCCAAAGCTGTCAGCTTCAATCTGCGGGGGAATGGGGTTAGCAAAGGGGGCTCCTCTGATGATGTCCCTGAGCCGGGGGGCGGCCGGAGGGGGTTGATCACGAACCGCCGCAGCTAGGCTGGCAGCGCGCCAGCCGCTGGCGCAAGATGGCCGGCTGACCAATACTTGCCAGGTGGCGGTTTCATGCCAGCCAGCACGATGGTCAGCGGCTGCCGGGACACGCATCCGGCATCACGCAGAACAGCCGGGCCGCCGCCCTCGCATTGGAAAGCCCCGCCAACAACGGAAGCCTGGAGGGCGACATGTTCACAGCACTGGGCCTCGCGCCGGCGGAGAGTGCCGTGTACGTCGCGCTGGTGGGCAACCCTCGAGCGAGCGCGGACGAACTTGCCACAACCGCCCGGCTGTCCCCGGCTCAGACCAGAGGTGCACTGGTCCGGCTAACCGAGCGCGGTCTGGTCAGCCGGCTTCCGGGACGGCCGGTGCGCTATCTCGCCACGCCACCTGACGCAGCGATCGGCGAACTGATCGGCGCGGTCGAGTCGAAACTGTGGCAAGCGCGCGACGCCGCACAGGCACTGATGGAGACGCACCGGGCCGCATCTCGTTACATCCATCCGGAGCAGTCACTGGAGGTGCTTGTCGGCCAGGACAACATCCGTCGCAGAGTGGCGCACATCGAGAACAGCGCCAAGACGCAGGTACGCGGCTTCGACAAGCCGCCCTACGTCAGCACGCCCGGCGCGAATGCGGAGAACGAGGGCCAACGGCTGCGCCGGGGCATCCGGTATCGGGTGATCTACAGCCGGAACGCCGTCGCCTGGCCCGGGCGGCTACGAGCCGGCCTACTCGCCACGCTGCGCGAGGGTGAACAAGCGCGGGTAAGGCCGGACCTGCCGCTCAAAATGCTCATGGTCGATGACCGGATGGCCGTCATTCCAATCAGCTCCAGCGAGCAGAACGGCCTCGCCTACGTGATCCATCCATCCTCCCTCCTCGACGCGCTGATCACGCTCTTCGAGGCGGAGTGGGAGCGGGGCGTGCCGCTGTCCGTCGACGGGCCGCTGGACGGCGCGAACGGACCGGACGAGGAAACCAGAAATCTATTGATGCTGCTCGCTTCAGGGCTGACCGACCAAGGTATCGCCAGATCGCAAGGCTGGTCGATCAGAACCACGCAGCGCCGGATCCACGCCCTGATGGAAGACCTCGGCGCCACCACCCGCTTCCAGATGGGCATGAGCGCCAAAACGCGTGGCTGGCTGTGACTCTCTGGACCCAACCGCCGCCGGACGGAACGCGCTCTCCATCCCCTTTCGATGATCGATTCCCGGGCTCCGAGACAGCGGTCGGGTTCGCTACGGGTCGACTGGTAACGGGCGGCATCATCCACCAGTACGGACCAGCCGCATGACCTGCACGGATGGGGTTTCCGGCACCCGCAGTGCTCCAGGCGGGTTGCGGCGATCAAGTTCGCCTCGTCGGCGTCGATGACGCCAGCCGCGACCGCACGCGCGAGGACCAGGTCCGGGTGGTCCCACGGCTGGATCGGCGCGATCGGCCCGGTCGCGTCGACATGGATCAGCTGGGCGTCGGAGTCGGCGTCACGGGCCTTGCGGGCGGCCCGCAGACCGGCGTCGATGAGCCGGCCGACCACCCGGCGCGGCTCGAGGTCTATGGTCTTGAGCCGTTCGACGAACCCGACCAGCAGCTCCGCGTCCAGATCACGGGTGTCGCCACGCCATCCCGCTGCAAGGAGCCCGGCGACATGACGCAGGCCGGGCATGGCGATCCCCACCGCGGCCACGACCCAGGCCGGGCCGTCCCGGCGAGCGCGGATGACCAGCTCACGCCACACCGCGTCGCGGACCTCGACACTGGTCTGCGGCGAGAGCAGCATCGTTCGCAGCCGCTCCAACGGCAAGATCTCATCAGGCAGGCCAGCGAACCCGCGACCGTCGAACCCGATATGGGTCGGCGGCTGGACCAGCAGCGTAAAGGCACGGTCGGCCGCAGCCAGCGGAGACGACGGCCAGGATCGAGCAGACATGGCATCCCTTGCGAGGAGTTCGGCACCGCACCCCCTGATGGCGGTGCGAGGCCTCTATCCGCGCACGTCCACCCGACAGTCCAAGACCACCTCAATCGGCGGTGATGCCTGTTGGGCCTGCTCAAGGGCCATGTCCGCCCAACAGCCAACCGGAACATGGCATCCGACATCGACCGGCGGGAGAGCCCAACAGCGCAGCTCACAGCCCTGTTAGGTGCTGTTGGCTGAGAAGATCGAGCCATTTTCATCCTGTGTAGCGGTTCGCTTCGACGTGGTGCAGGACGAGGATGGCCTGCACGATCGCGGTGGCGCGGCGTGGGCAGCAGCGCAGCTTGGTCAGGATTTTCCAGGTCTTGAGCGTGGCGATGGCTCGTTCGCCGCGAGCGCGGATTCTCGCGTGCGTCCGGTTGACCGTCTTCTGGCGGCGTGACAGCTTCGGCCGGAAGCGGTGCCGCTTGAACGGTGTGCGCACGCTGCCCCGAGCGCCTTGGTAGCCCTTGTCGGCGAAGGTCATCACGTCTGCGCTGGTCAGCGTGTCGATGATGCCGTGGACGCGGGCGGCGGTGAGGTCGTGCGCCGAGCCCGGTAGTGCCGGTGAGGCCCACACGAGCCGGCCAGCCGGGTCGGCGATGACCTGCACGTTCACGCCGTGGCGCTTGTGCTTGCCGGAGTAGTACGGTCTCTGGTCCGCCACCCGGTCGATCGGAATCAGGGTGCCGTCCAGGATCGCGTACGCCAGGCGGCGGATGCGCCGCATCGCCGTGGCCAGGTCCTCGGCGGCTGCGGTGAGCAGGGTGATCGCTTCCTGCACGTTGCGCCAGGCGGTGGCGACACCGACGGCGAACCCGGCGGCGAGCCGGGTGTAGGTGTCACCGTTGCGCAGGTGGGCCAGGGCAAGCAGTGCCTGTCGCCCGGGGTCGAGACGCCGCCACCGGGATCGATGCTGGGTGCGGTGCGCTCGGATGAGGTCGGCGAGGTGGTTCAGGGTGCGGCTGGACAGCGGGATCGTGGAGGGGTAAGACAGCACAGGCGAGGCTCCCGGTCGGGGCATCGGATCTTGGTCGACTGCTGTCTTACCTGGAGCCTCGTCCTCATCGATCTCCGGGCCCGCCACACCCGCCCTGAACGGCAAGATCAGCTGGAAAAGGCTCATCGGCAAGCAGACGGATCTGGGTGTCGGTCGGCACCGAGCCCGAAGCCGGAGGCTGTCGGCGCCGACCGTGAGAAGCCGGCTGTTGGCTACCCAACAACGCGCGGGGAACCGCTGTTGGGCCAATGCCCGCGCTGTTGGGCCAACGGCGAGGACTGTTGGGTCGACGCCGAGAACTGTTGGGTGAACCAGCGCGATCTGTTGGGCAGCGCCACTCAACAGAGCCGCCGGCGCTGTTGGGCGCTGTTGGGTGCCCGGCCGCCGTAGTCGGTGGTCCGAGCCGGGTCACCGAAGCCATTGGTAGGTGCGAACACGGCCAGTCAGCGTGGGAGCTACCCGCACATGACTGCTTCTCCAGACCCCACGCCAACCGGCGTGGCACGCCCGAACCCCTGCAAAGACGACGCATCGAAGAACCACGGCGACGCAGTCCTCGTCGGTGGTGATGTCCCGCTCGCCGTCTGGCGGCTCGATGACCGCAACGACGCCGGACCCGCCACCGACCCCGGGGCCCGCCTGGCGTCGCGCCTGGCCCAGCGACTCGTCCTCGTGTACACCCGACGCGGCGACGCGGTCGTCGACTTCGACAGCGACCCGCAGCTGGAATACGCCAGCGCCCACGCCTCCCGCTCGTACCTGTCCATCACCGACCCCAGCGAGGTCGCAGACCTCGACGCGCTCACCGAACCCATCAGCCTCGTCGTCCTACGGTGGCCCCCGCGGCACGCCGTCAGGACCTCGGCCAGCATCGCCGACCTGTTCGCCGCGGGCCGGCTCATCATGACCGCCGACACCTGTGCGATCGCCGCAGTGAGCTCCGCAGCGCCCGGCCAGCCCGGCACCACTTTCGCCGAGCACCTCGGCGAGCTGCTGCCCGCCGCCCATACCGCCGGCCTGACCCACGTCCTGCAGATCGTCGCCGTTCCCGGTCCCGGCGACGGTGACGAATTCCTCTACTACGCCACCGAGGCCGAGGCCGTGGCAGCGCGGAAGAACTCGCCGGTCGGCGACGGCAAGCTCAACTACTCCGTGGATCTTCTGGTCTTCACCCGGAGGGCTGCGACATGACTAGCCGCTCGACCGCCTCGCAGCCCGAGGGAGCCCCGTCATGAAAGTGGATTTCACGAGGCTGGTGGCGGAGCTGCCTCCGGCGTGGGCGGCGTTCCTCACGGACTGGGACCGGTCGTTGCGGTCCGGGAACTACCCATCGACCACCCGATACAACTATCTGCTCGCCGCCGCCCAGCTCGGTCGATACCTGGCCGACGACGGCCGCCAAGACGAGGTGGGGGAAGCAGCAGCTACACCAACAGCGGTGACCCGGCGTCATGTCGAGGCGTTCCAGGCATGGATGGTGCAGACCCGATCGGCTTCGACCGCGCTCAACAAGCACAAGGCCCTCCAGCAGTTTTTCAAGTGGTTGGCCCTGGACGAGGAGGAGATCGAACAGTCGCCGATGCTGCGGGTACGCCCACCAAAGACGCCGGTCACGTTGATCCCGATCATCCGCGACGAGGACACCAAGAGACTGCTGGACACCTGCAAGGGGAAAGACTTCGTCCAGGTCCGCGACGAGGCGATCATCCGGACGCTAGCCAACACTGGAGCACGTCTTTCCGAGGTGGCCAATCTTCAACTCGGCGACGTCGACCTGTCGCTCGACACCCTGCGTTACCACGGCAAGGGCGCCAAAGACCGGCGGGTGCGGCTGGGGCCCAAGACGGCCCGGGCGGTCAGCCGCTATCTGCGGGTCCGTGGCAGCCACCGCGCCTTCGGGCTGCCCGACCTGTGGTTGGCCGTGCGCGGCGCGCAGCCGTTGTCCGCCAACGGCATCAAGCTCATGCTCACACGGCGCGGTCAGCGCGCGGGAGTCAGCAACGTGCACGCACACCGGTGGCGAAACACTTACGCCCACGAGTGGAAGTTGGCCGGCGGGGACACCGGCGATCTCATGTTGCTCCTCGGCTGGACGTCCGAGGACATGCCTCGCCACTACGGTGCCAGCGCGGCAGCCGAACGCGCTCAGCGAGTCCAGGCCCGGATGGGGATCGGTGAACGTGTCTGACCGCGGAGACACCCACGAACCGCCCGACGCGGCAGGAAAGCGGCGAACGGCAGGCCTGACACCGGAGCAGCGCCGGCGACGGGCCCGCATCGCCGCACACGCCTCCTGGGCAGCCACCACCGACCGCACGACTCGAACAGCCGCCGGTACGAAAGCTTTCCTCGACCGCTTCGAACGCCAAGTCGACCCCGAAGGCACCCTGCCCGCCGACATCCGCACCGCTATGGCACGGCACGCGCGGACGGCATACATGCTGCAGTTGGCCGAGCGATCGGCGGCGGCGAGGAAGCGCCGAACCCAGAAAGCATAGGAGTCTCACTTGCGTCGGCGGTTCCCACCGACCGACTGACCTCGGCCGTCGCCTCGGAGAACTCGTTGGGGACGCGCCCTTGAGCACAGACGCCGTGGCGGATGCGGGCGTTGCGCTCGGCGGCGTCGGCGGAGCAGACCAGTCGACCGATCTCGACGCAGCGCACGCGCAGGCCGGATCGTCGATCACATAGCGGGGAAGTGTGCGCCGCGAATCGCGCTCGGCGCTGCCGCACCTGACCTCTCGGTCCGTCCGGGAGGGCCGGGTGCGGCACCTGCTCCTACACTCGTTCGCCGATGCCCAGCCGTGCCTGCGTCTCCTGCGCCCGCTCTGCGGCGGCGCTAGCACCGTAGTGCCGGGGCATGTCCTCGGATGTCCAGCCGAGCAGCAGCATGAGATCTCCGGTGTCTCCCCCGGCACGCTTCCACTCGTGGGCGAAGGTGTGGCGCCACCGGTGTGCGTGCAGGTCCGGCACGTCGGCTGCCTGACCGAGCCGCTTGAGCCGGATCTTGATGCCGTTCGGGGTCAAGGGGGCCACGCCGCGCTCGGCCAGCCACAGCTGAGCCAATGCGGCGCCCTTGTGCTTGTCCCGGGCCCGTAGATAGCGGCTCAGCGCCCGCGCGGTCTTGGGCCCGAACCGGACCCGTCGGTCCTTGGCACCCTTGCCGTGGAAGTGCACCGACTCGGTGTTCAGGTCGACATCGGCCACGAGGAGGCCGCCAACCTCGGACAGCCGGGCACCAGTGTTGCAGTACAACCGAATCAACGCCTCGTCCCGCAGGTTGGCGAAGCCCTTGCCCTTGCAGGCGTCGAGGAGCTTGCTGGTGTCCTCGTCGCGCAGAACCGGGATCAGCTTCCGGGGTGTCTTCGGCTGCCGAACCCGTTCCATCGGCGACCGGTCGATGGCCTGCTCGTCGACGAGCAGCCACTTGAAGAACTGCTGCAGTCCCTTGTGCTTGTTCAGCGCCGTCGACGCCGACCTGGTGTCGATCATCCAGGCCTGGAACGCCTCCACGTGCGCCCGGGTCACCGCACACGGGTCGTCGGCGGCGTCATCGGCGTCCGGATCCGGGGAAGCCTCCCCCAGATACCGGCCCAACTGCGCGGCAGCGAGGAGGTAGTTGTAGCGGGTGGTCTCCGGGTAGTTCCCGGCCCGCAGCGACCGGTCCCAGTCCCGAAGGAACCCGGCCCACGTCCGGGACAGTCCGACGGTGAGCTTCTGAAGATCGAGAAGTGGCATGACAACCTGCCCGAGTCAAGGAGTCCAACAGCGGCGTGCTAGACCAGGCACCCATGCCAAGCAATGAAAAGAGGGCTTCCGCAAGTCGCTGACCTGCGGAAACCCTCTCGCTGTCGGGACGGCCGGATTTGAACCGACGACCCCTTGACCCCCAGTCAAGTGCGCTACCAAACTGCGCCACGTCCCGATGCCCCCGCGCGGTGTTCTCCGCGGCAGCCGCTACAGCTTAGCGCAGGATCTTCGCACGGTGCGCACAGGGCCCTGCCCGTGCCGCGCGCTCCAGGCCACCTCCCCTAAAGCGTCCTAGGCGGCTGGATTGAGGGGGGAGACGAAGACGCCGGGTGGGCCGTCGGGACGGCGCCACCCGGCGTCGGGTCGTACGGGAGGACGGGTCAGCCGTGGGCCTTGCCGCGACCGCCCGGGCCGAGCTTCTTTCGCGGGCGTACCGAAATGTCGATCGGGGTGCCCTCGAAGCCGAACTCCTCGCGGAGCTTGCGCTCGACGAAGCGCTGGTAGCCGGCGTCCAGCGGTCCGGTGGTGAACAGCACGAAGCGCGGCGGGGCCACCCCGGCCTGGGTGGCGAAGAGGATGCGCGGCGCCCGGCCACCGCGCACCGGGTGCGGGGTGGCCTGGACGAGGGCGGTGAGCCACTGGTTGAGCTGCGCGGTGGGGATGCGGGTCTCCCAGCTCGCGAGCGCCTTGCGCAGCGCCGGGGCGAGCTTGTCGACCGCGCGGCCGGTCTTGGCCGACAGGTTGAGCCGGAGCGCCCAGGGGATGCGGCGCAGTTCCCGGTCGATCTCCTTGTCCAGGTAGTACCGGCGATCGCCGTCGACCAGGTCCCACTTGTTGAAGGCGATGACCAGGGCGCGGCCTGCCTCCACGACCATGGTGAGGATCCGCTGGTCCTGCTCGCTGATCACCTCGCTGGCGTCGAGCAGCACCACCGCCACCTCGGCCGCCTCGATCGCGGCGGCGGTCCGCAGGCTGGCGTAGTACTCGGTGCCGCTGGCCTTGCCGACCCGCTTGCGCAGGCCGGCGGTGTCCACCAGCTGCCAGGTCTCCCCGCCGATCTCCACCAGGCTGTCGACCGGGTCGACGGTCGTGCCGGCGACCGAGTCGACCACCGCCCGCTCCTCGCCGGAGAAGCGGTTCAGCAGGCTGGACTTGCCGACGTTGGGGCGGCCGACCAGAGCCACCCGGCGCGGGCCGCGGGGGCGGTACTCCACCACCTTCGGCGCCTCGGGCAGCGCGTCCATGATGGCGTCGAGCAGGTCGCCGGAGCCCCGGCCGTGCAGCGCCGAGACCGGGTACGGCTCACCGAGGCCGAGCGACCAGAGCGCGGTCGCCTCCATCTCGATGGCGGTGTTGTCGGCCTTGTTCGCCACCAGGATCACCGGCTTGGCGCTGCGTCGCAGCATCTTCACCGCGGCCTCGTCCACATCGGTCGAACCGACCATGGCGTCGACCACGAAGAGCACCACGTCGGCGGTGGTGACGGCCGCCTCGGCCTGGGCGGCGATCGCCGCGGCCCGGTCCTTGGCGTCGGGCTCCCAGCCGCCGGTGTCCACCACGGTGAACGCCCGGCCGTTCCACTGCGCGTCGTACGGGACCCGGTCGCGGGTGACGCCGGGGATGTCCTCGACGACCGCCTGACGGCGGCCGATGATCCGGTTGACCAGCGTCGACTTGCCCACGTTGGGGCGGCCGACCACGGCCACCACCGGCTGCGGGCCGGTCGGCTCACCGGGCTCGACCTCCGGCTCGCGCAGCTCGACCCAGCCCCCGAAGTCCTCGCTCATGCCACACCCCGCTCGGTGAGCAGCGCGCGCAGCCGGGCGACGACCTCGTCGATGCCCAGCTCGGTGGTGTCCAGCACGACCGCGTCGGCGGCCTGCTGGAGCGGGTTGACCTTGCGGGTCGAGTCGAGCTTGTCCCGGCGGGCCAGGTCGGCGGCGGTCGCCGCGACGTCGGCGGCGTCCTCGGCGCTGCGCCGCTGGGCGCGGGCCGCCTCCGAGGCGGTCAGGTAGACCTTCAGGTCGGCGTCGGGCGCCACCACCGAGCCGATGTCGCGGCCCTCGACCACGATCCGGCCGGCCTCGGCGATCACCTGCCGCTGCCGGGCGACCAGCAGCTCGCGGACGGCGCCCACGGCGGCCACCGCGGAGACCGCGCCGGTCACCTCGGGACCGCGGATCGCCTTGGCCACGTCGACGCCGTCGGCGGTCACGCCGTACCCCTTGGGGTCGGTGCCGATGCGCAGGTCGACCTCGCCGGCGACCTTGGTCACCGACTCGGTGTCGGTCAGGTCGACGCCGGAGCGCAGCACCGCCCAGGTGAGCGCCCGGTACATGGCGCCGGTGTCGAGGTAGCGGGCACCGAAGCTGACGGCGAGCCGCCGCGACACGGTGGACTTACCCGAACCGGATGGCCCGTCCACAGCGACCACGCAGCGCCCGGCCGGTACGTTTTCCTCCACCGTTGTCCTCCTCAGCCCGTACCTCGCGGGTCGCCGGTTGTCCCCGGTGCCGTTGAGCGGTTGTTCCTCATCGTCAATCATCCCGCGCCGCGCGGGCCGGCCGCGCGGTACGCCGCCGGGGGCGATCCACGCCACCCGCCGGCCCGCGGGCCGCGTCGAAGCCTACCGGGAGCGGTACCCCGATCGAAGGGTCAGTCACCCACCGCCTTGAACAGGGCGGCGACCTCGGCGTTGGTCAGCCGCCGGGTGCGCCCGGCGCGCAGGTCACCCAGGCGGATCGGCCCGATCGAGGTACGCACCAGCCGGGCCACCGGGTGGCCGACCTCGGCCAGCAGCCGCCGGACGATGTGCTTGCGCCCTTCGTGCAGGCTCACCTCCACCTGGGCGGTCTTGCCCAGGGTGTCCACCACCTTGAACGAGTCGACCTTCACCGGCCCGTCCTCCAGGTCGACGCCGGCCTGAAGGCGCTTGCCGAGGCTGCGCGGGATCGGCCCGGACACCTCGCACAGGTAGGTCTTCTGCACCCCGTACGAGGGGTGCATGAGCCGGTGGGCCAGGGTGCCGTCGTTGGTGAGCAGGAGCAGGCCCTCGCTGTCCGCGTCGAGCCGCCCGACGTGGTAGACCCGCTGCTCCACCCGGTTGCCGAGGAAGTCCGACAGCGCCGCGCGTCCCTTTTCGTCCGCCATGGTGGAGACCACCCCGCGCGGCTTGTTCATGGCCAGGTAGACCAGCCGGGTGTCGACCTGGAGCCGCTCGCCGTCGACGTGGATGACGTCCCGGGTCGGGTCGGCCTTGTCGCCGAGCTGGGCGACCCGGCCGTTGACGGTGACCCGGCGCCGGAAGATCAGGTCCTCGCAGGCGCGCCGCGAGCCCACCCCGGCGGCGGCGAGCACCTTCTGCAGGCGCTCGGCACCCTCGTACACGGGGGCGTCGGGCTTCGGGGCACGGTCATCACGTCGCATCGGCAAGCTCTTCTACGTCGTCGGGAAGGAAGGGGGCCAGCGGCGGCAGCTCGTCCGCCGAGTTCAGCCCCAGCTTCTCCAGGAACATGGTGGTGGTCCGGTAGAGGAACGCACCGCTGTCCGCTTCGGTGCCGCACTCCTCGACCAGGCCGCGGGAGACCAGGGTACGGATCACGCCGTCGCAGTTGACACCCCGGATCGCGGAGATCCGCGACCGGGTCACCGGCTGCTTGTAGGCGACCACGGCGAGAGTCTCCAGCGCGGCCTGGGTCAGCCGTACCGACTGCCCTTCCAACACGAACCGCTCGACGTAGGTGGCGTATTCCGGGCGGGTGTAGAGACGCCAGCCACCGGCGGCCCGGCGCAGCTCGAAGCCGTGCCTGGCGGCGGTGTAGCCGGCGGCGATGTCGTCGAGCATGGGGCCGATCCGCTCCGGGGCCTGTTCCAGCACCTGGGCCAGGGTCAGCTCGCTGACCGGCTGGTCCACCACGAGCAGGATCGCCTCCAGGGCGCCGCGCAGCTCCGCGTCGTCCAGCTCGGGCGCGGGCTCGGGTGCCGGCGCCGCCCGCCGCCGCCCCCGCTTCTCGGGTATGCCCGCCGCGTCCCCTTCCCCCGCCAGCGGTCCGGGCTCGTCGGCGGACGACTCCTCCCCCACCGCACCGTCGCTCCCGCCGGTCGGCTCGGCCTCCTCGGCGATCCTGGTATCGACCGGCCCCGCCAGGGGCGTTTCCGTGCCAAGATCCGCCGCGACCTGGGCGGGCGGGGAGATCTCGGCAGCGGTCGGCCCCTCCAGGGGCCGTTCGCGGCCAAGGACTGCGGCGGTCTCCGACGGGGCCGGCGTCGCGTCGGCCGGCTCGGCCTCCGCCTCGGCGGCCGGCTCGGGCTGCCGCTGTGCCGGCGGCTCGGGCTGCTGCTGCTCGGTGGGCTCGGGTTTCGGCGGGGCGGGACGCTCCCACGGGGGGATCCAGGCGGCGGCCTGGTCGGCCAGGGAGTCGTGGCGCTCCTCGTCGCTCATCGGGGTCACTCCTGCGTCGTGGCCGGATCGCCGGCGGGCGGGGCGGCCGGCTCCGGGGAGCCGGCGTACTCGTCGATGGTCAGCTCGGTGTCGCCGTCGGCGGAGCCGGTCCAGCGCACGGTCAACTCCTCCAGGGCCTGCTCCTGCACGAAGGCGACCAGCCCCTGCCGGTAGAGCTCCAGCAGGGCGAGGAACCGGGCCACCACCTCCAGGGTGATCTCGCAGTCGGCGCAGAGCAGCGAGAACGGGGCCGTGCCGGCCCGGCGCAGCCGCTCGGAGATGATCTCCGCGTGCTCGCGGACGCTGACCCGGACCATGTGCACGTGGGCGATCGACACCTCCGGCACCGGCTTCGGGGTCATCGCCTTCAGCGCCAGCTTGAGCAGCCGCTCCGGGCCGATGCCGAGCACCAGGTCGGGCAGGGCCTCGGCGTACCGGGGCTCCAGGGTGACCGCACGGGGGTAGCGGCGCCCACCGACCGACTCCAGCTCGGCCAGGTGCGCCGCCGCCTCCTTGTACGCCTTGTACTGCAGCAGCCGGGCGAAGAGCAGGTCCCGCGCCTCCAGCAGGGCCAGGTCCTCCTCGTCCTCCACCTCGGCGGCGGGCAGCAGCCGAGCCGCCTTCAGATCGAGCAGGGTGGCGGCGATCAGCAGGAACTCGCTGGTCTCATCCAGGTCCCACCGGTCGCCCATGGCCCGGATGTACGCGATGAACTCGTCGGTGACCTTGTGCAGGGCCACCTCGGTGACGTCGAGCTTGTGCTTGCTGATGAGCTGGAGCAGCAGGTCGAACGGGCCGGTGAAGTTGTCCAGCCGGACGGTGAAGCCGCTGGCCTCCTCGACGGTGGCCGGGTCGGCGGGCACCACGCCGTCGACCTCGGCGGCCAGCTCGGCGGCGGCCACGGCATCGCCGGCGCCGCGCTGGGCGGGCGGGTCGAGGGGTGGTGCGGTCACCGGAAAACCGTAGTCCACGGCCCGGACACCCGGCGTTCGGCCTACCGGTCCGCCTGGGCCGCGATCACCTCGCGGGCGAGCTGGCGGTAGTTGCGCGCGCCGGAGGAGGCCGGGTCGAGGGTGGTGATCGGGGCCCCGGCCACGGTCGACTCCGGGAACTTCACCGTCTTGGTGATCACCGTCTGGTAGACCTTGTCGCCGAACGCCTCCACCACCCGCTGGAGCACCTGGCGGCAGTGGGTGGTGCGGCTGTCGTACATGGTGGCGAGGATGCCCTCGAGCTCGAGGTCGAAGTTGAGCCGCTCGCGCACCTTGTCGATGGTGTCCAGCAGCAGCGCGACCCCGCGCAGGCTGAAGAACTCGCACTCCAGCGGGATGAGCACGCCGTGCGCCACGGTCAGCGCGTTGATCGCCAGCAGGCCCAGCGAGGGCTGGCAGTCGATCAGGATGAAGTCATACTCCTTGCGGACCGTCTTGAGCACCCGGGCCAGGGCCATCTCCCGGGCGACCTCGTTGACCAGTTGGATCTCGGCGGCGGAGAGGTCGATGTTGGCCGGCAGCAGGTGCAGCCCGGCCACGTCGGTCTTGATCAGGACGTCCTCGGCGGTGACGTCGTCCTGCATGAGCAGGTTGTAGACCGACAGGTCGAGGTTGTGCGGGTTGACGCCCAGGCCGACGGAGAGGGCGCCCTGCGGGTCGAAGTCGACCAGCAGCACCTTGCGGCCGTACTCGGCGAGCGCGGCGCCCAGGTTGATGGTGGTCGTGGTCTTGCCGACGCCGCCCTTCTGGTTGGCCATCGCGATGATCCGGGCCGGGCCGTGCCGGTCGGTCGGCATGGGCTCGGGGATCGGCTTGCGCATGGTGTAGGCGGCCGGGTCGGCCGGACCGAGGTCGCCGCCGAGCGTCGCCTGCTGCTCACGGAGCTCCGACGTCCAGGTCTCGGCACGGTCCTCGTTGCCTGCCATGTCCTCGTTGCCCCCTCCCGACGACCACCCTGGCGTCGGAGCCGTCCGACGTCCCTCGCGGCGCCGCTGCGCACCCCCGGTTGTCGCCCCTGAGGTTCGCGCCGATGCCGACTGTACGCCACGCGCCAGCAGCGCGTTCGGTACCGGGTCGGCGTGTCGGACGGCCCGCGCTGGCCGGACGGTCCGAAGAGGTCAGCCGCGGGCCCGCGGGTGGGCGGTCGCGTACACCTCACGCAGCCGTTCCACAGTGACCAACGTGTACACCTGGGTGGTGGTCACCGAGGCGTGGCCGAGCAGTTCCTGCACCACCCGGACGTCGGCGCCGCCGTCGAGCAGGTGCGTGGCGTACGAGTGGCGCAGGGTGTGCGGGGAGACGGCGTCCGGGCCGTCCACCGGCAGGCCGGCCCGCGCGGCCGCCCCGCGCAGGATCGCCCAGGCGCCCTGCCGGGTCAGCGGGCCGCCCCGGGCGTTGACGAAGACCGCCGGGGTGCCCCGGCCGGCGGCGAGCAGGGCCGGGCGGCCCCGGACCAGCCAGGCGCGCACCGCGTCGGCGGCGTACCCGCCGATCGGGACCAGCCGGGTCCGGCCGCCCTTGCCGCGCAGCAGCACGGTGCCCTCGGCCAGGTCCAGGTCGTCCACGGCGGCGCCGACCGCCTCGGAGATGCGCGCGCCGGTGCCGTACAGGAACTCCAGCAGCGCCCGGTCGCGCAGCGTGCGGGGCGCCGCGTCGCCGGTGGCGGTGACCGGGCCGGTGGTCTCCAGCAGCCGGACCACGGCGTCGACCGGCAGCGCCCGGGGCAGCCGGCGTGGCGGGACGGGCGGACGGACGTCGCGGGCCGGGTCGGCGCCGGCCATCCCCTCGCGCAGCGCGAACCGGTGCAGGCCACGTACGGCACTGGCGGCGCGCGCGGCGGAGGAGACGGCGAGCGGCGGGTGGTCGGCGTCGCCGGCGCGCAGCCGGGCCAGGTGTCCCTCGACCTCGGCGGCCCCGACGGCGGCCAGGTCGGTCACCCCGGCCGCGGCCAGGGTGACGAGGTAACGGTCCAGGTCCCGGCGGTAGGAGGCGAGGGTGTTCGCGGAGAGCCCACGTTCGACGGTGAGGTGGTCCAGGTAGCCCCGGACGGCACGGCGCAGGGCCGGCGCGGGTTCCGCGCCGACCCCTTCCGTGGCTGTGGTCAGGCTGCGCCCCTCAGGAGAGCACCTCGGCCAGCGGCAGCACGTCCATGCCGTGCGCCTCGGCGACCGGGCCGTAGACGACCTGACCGGCGTGGGTGTTCAGGCCCAGCGCCAGGGCCGGGTCGCGGCGCAGCGCCTCCTGCCAGCCGCGGTTGGCCAGCTCGAGGGCGTACGGCAGGGTGACGTTGGTCAGCGCGTGGGTGCTGGTGTTCGGCACCGCGCCGGGCATGTTCGCCACGCAGTAGAAGATCGACTCGTGCACCTTGTAGACCGGGTCGGCGTGCGTGGTGGGGCGCGAGTCCTCGAAGCAGCCACCCTGGTCGATGGCGATGTCGACGAGCACGCTGCCCGGCTTCATCCGGGAGACCAGCTCGTTGGAGATGAGCTTCGGGGCCTTCGCGCCGGGCACCAGCACCGCGCCGATGACCAGGTCCGCGTCCAGCACGGCCCGCTCGATCTCGTACGCGTTGGAGGCGACGGTCTGCAGGTGGCCCCGGTAGATGGCGTCGGCCTGGCGCAGCCGGGCGACGTTCTTGTCCAGCAGCAGCACCTCGGACTGCAGGCCGAGGGCGATGGCGGCGGCGTTCATGCCGGAGACGCCGGCGCCGATGACCACGGTCTTGGCGGCGTACACGCCGGAGACGCCGCCGGGCAGCACGCCCCGGCCCCCGCCGGTGCGCATCATGTAGAAGGCGCCCACCTGCGGGGCGAGCCGGCCGGCCACCTCGGACATCGGGGCGAGCAGCGGCAGGGAGCGGTCGGGCAGCTCGACGGTCTCGTACGCGATGCCGGTGACCTTGCGGTCGATCAGCGCGTCGGTGCACTCCTTGGAAGCGGCCAGGTGCAGGTAGGTGAAGAGCACCTGCCCCTCGCGCATCCGGTGGTACTCCTCGGCGATCGGCTCCTTGACCTTGAGCACCAGCTCGGCGGCGTCCCAGACCTCGTCGGCGGTGGCGAGGATCTTCGCGCCGGCGGCGGTGAACTCGTCGTCGGTGATGCTGGAGCCGACGCCCGCGCCGGACTCGACGAAGACCTCGTGGCCGTGGCGGGTGAACTCGTTGACGCCCGCGGGCGTGATCGCCACGCGGTACTCGTGGTTCTTGACCTCGCGTGGGATTCCGACCTTCACGATGCAGACACCTTCCTTCGGGGTTGCGCACCCCCGACTGCTCGGTGCCGCGGCGGCCCCATTGCCGACGCGGTTCACCGGTCCCGCCGGCGGCAGTCTAGGCCTGTGGGAACTCGCCGGAGGGCAGCACAGTGACATCCGGTGCCCGGTCGTCCTGACGATGTGTCAGGAGTGAACCGGGCTGGGCGGTGGAGACCGCCTCAGCCGTCTGGACACTATTGGGTAAACATCGTCCCACCGTTGGAGCTGCGGTGCGGACAGGACGGCAGTGGATCACTAAGGTGTCCGCTCATGACCACTCCTCCTTACCAGCAGCACCCCCAGGGCGTCTCCGACAAGAGCAAGGTCGTCGCGGGCATCCTGCAGATCCTCCTCGGCAGTCTCGGTATCGGCCGGTTCTACATGGGCGACACCAAGACCGGCGTGATCCAGCTCGTGGTGAGCGTCGTGACCTGCGGCCTCGGCGGCATCTGGGGTCTCATCGACGGCATCCTGATCCTGGTCAACGGCGGTGTCGACGGCCAGGGACGCCCGCTGCGCGACTGAGCGGCGATACAGCGAGAAGGGGCCGCGCGGGGTGTGCTCACCCGCGCGGCCCCTTCGTCGTTCGTCCCGGCTCAGCGGGGCAGCGGCGCCTCCGGGCGGCGCAGCTCGGTGAAGCCGGTCTCCCGGGCCCGGGCAGCGGCGAGCAGCCCGGCCACGCAGGAGGCGTTGGTGATCTCCCCGGCCAGGACCATCCGTACCGCCTCGTCGAGGTCGACCCGGACGACCTGGAGGTCGGCCTCCTCGTCGCGCCGATCGTGCCGTTGGTCGGCCGGCACGTCGGCGAGGTCGCGGGCCAGGAAGACCCGGACCACCTCGTTGGTGAAGCCCGGCGAGCTGTGCAGGTCGACCAGGACGTCGACCATGCCGGCGGTGAGGTCGGCCTCCTCGGCCAGCTCCCGGGCCGCGGCGGCGGCCAGGTCCTCGCCGTGGACGTCCATCAGCCCGGCCGGCAGCTCCCACAGGTGCCGGCCGACCGGGTGCCGGTACTGCCGGATCAGCACCACCTGACCGGCGTCGTCCAGCGCCACCACCGCCACCGCCCCGACGTGCGTGACGTAGTCACGGGTGGCGGTGCCGCCACCGGGCATGGTGACGCCGTCGCTGACCACCGAGAAGATCCGGCCGGACCAGATCTCCCGGTGACCGGTCACCTCGTACCGGTGCTCGACGGCGCTCACGCCGCCGCCTCGCTTCGCTCGACGGCAACGCGAGGCGCCGCGCTACAGAGCCCGATGGCTCGCTGGCTCCGCTCGCTCACGACGCGGACGCCGCCTTCGCCGTGGCCGGGGCGGTGCCGTTGCGGCTCGCCTTCTTCGCCGCCGGGACCTCCGACGCCGCGGCGTCCAGGTCGACCGGGAGCTGGTCGGCCTCGGAGTATCCGATGGCGGCCTTGACGAACGCGGCGAACAACGGGTGCGGCCGGGTCGGCCGGCTCTTCAGCTCCGGGTGCGCCTGGGTGGCCACGAAGAACGGGTGCAGGTTCCGGTCCAGCTCGATGAACTCGACCAGGCGGCCGTCCGGCGAGGTGCCGGAGATGTGCAGGCCGGCCTTGGTGAGCTGGTCGCGGTAGGCGTTGTTCACCTCGTACCGGTGCCGGTGCCGCTCGCTGACCTCGGTGCTGCCGTACGCCTCGGCGACCAGGGAGCCCTCGGCCAGCTTCGCCGGGTACGCCCCGAGCCGCATGGTGCCGCCGAGGTCGCCCTTGCCGGCGACGATGTCCTCCTGGTCGGCCATGGTGGCGATGACCGGGTGCTTGGCCTCCTCGTCGAACTCCAGCGAGTTCGCCCCGTCCAGGCCGGCCAGGTGGCGGGCCACCTCGATGCTCATGCACTGCAGGCCGAGGCAGAGGCCGAGCAGCGGGATGCCGTTCTCCCGGGCGTACCGGGCGGTGCCGATCTTGCCCTCGATGCCCCGGACGCCGAAGCCGCCCGGGATGACGATGCCGTCCACGCCGGCCAGGGCGGCTGCCGCGCCGGCCGGGGTGACGCAGTCGTCGCTGGGCACCCAGCGCAGCTGCACCCGGGCCCGGTGGCCGAAGCCGGCGGCCCGGATCGCCTCGCTCACCGACAGGTACGCGTCGGGCAGGTCGACGTACTTGCCGACCAGCGCCACGGTCACCGTGTGGCGGGGCTGGTGCACCCGCTCCAGCAGGTCGTCCCAGCGGGTCCAGTCGACGTCGCGGAAGGAGAGGCCGAGCCGGCGCACCACGTACGCGTCGAGGCCCTCCCGGTGCAGCACCTTCGGGATGTCGTAGATGCTCGGCGCGTCCGGGGCAGCGGTGACCGCCTCCCGGTCCACGTCGCAGTAGAGGGAGAGCTTCTCCTTGACCTTGTCCGGGATGTCCCGGTCGCAGCGCAGCACCAGGGCGTCCGGCTGGATACCGATGCTGCGCAGCTGCGCCACCGAGTGCTGGGTCGGCTTGGTCTTCAGCTCGCCCGACGGGGCCAGGTACGGCACCAGCGAGACGTGCAGGTAGAAGCAGTTGTCCCGGCCGAGGTCGTGACGGACCTGGCGGATCGCCTCCAGGAACGGCAGCGACTCGATGTCGCCGACCGTGCCGCCCACCTCGGTGATCACCACGTCGGGGACCTGACCCTCGGCGTCCGGCTCCCCCATGCCGAGAATCCGCGACTTGATCTCGTTGGTGATGTGCGGGATGACCTGGACGGTGTCGCCCAGGTACTCGCCGCGCCGCTCCTTGGCGATCACGTCCGAGTAGATCTGGCCGGTGGTGACGTTCGCCTTGCCGGACAGATCCCGGTCGAGGAAGCGCTCGTAGTGCCCGACGTCGAGGTCGGTCTCCGCGCCGTCCTCGGTGACGAAGACCTCACCGTGCTGGAACGGGTTCATCGTCCCGGGGTCGACGTTGAGGTACGGGTCGAGCTTCTGCATCACCACGCGCAGCCCACGCGCGGTGAGCAGATTGCCGAGGCTGGAGGCGGTGAGGCCCTTACCCAGCGAGGAGGCGACGCCCCCGGTGACGAAAATGTGCCTGGTCGTCCGTGCTGAAGGGGCCAAGGCCTGCTCCCGTGTCGTCCGTAGCGGTCGTGCGAACCGCCGTGCCGATCAGCAAAGTGATCACGCGATCCACGGGACTCCACGGTAACACCTCTTCCGGCCCGGATCGGCGTCGCACCCGCCGTACGGGCACGTGAAACCCGGTTCGGCTCAGGCGGTGGGCACCTCGGTCGATGCCGGACGGGCCTGGGCGGGCACCCCGGGCGGACGGCCGTCGTCCCCGCCGGTCGCGCCGCCGCGCGTGGCGGAGCCACCGCCGGCGTCGGTCGGCGCGGCCGTTCCGCTGCCCGGATCGGTGGCGGTGGCGTCCGCCGTACCGGCGGTCCCGGCGCCGGCTGCCCGGCCGGCGTCGCCGGTCTGGTGGTGGTCACCGCCGTCGAGGGGCCCGCCGGCCGGACCGGTCCACCCCTCGTCGCCGGGCCGCCCGCCGCCGGGCTGGGTGCGGTCGGTGGAGTGGTCGAGCACCCGCAGCGCGGCCAGGGCCGCCATCGGCACCACCAGGGCCCCCGCCGCCCCGGCCACGTCCAGCGCCGAGCCACCCAGCAGGCCGCCGATGCCGGCGGCCACGCCGGTGCCGGCCATGGCGGCCCGGACCGCCGGATAGATGCCGAACAGGCGCATCAGCCCACCCCAGGGCTGGAGCAGGGCGAGCCAGACGAGCGCCGCGCCAGCCAGGGCCAGCACGGTGAGCGGGCTGTTGACCAGGGCTTCCACGTTGGCGGAGCTGGCGCGGTGCACGGTCAGCCCGCCGGTGCCGTCACCGAGGGCGGCGAGGAACCGACCGACGCTGCCCCGGTCGGCCTCCGCTCGGCGCAGGTCGACGACGGCGAAGCCGATGGTGAGCGCCAACCCGGCCATGGTGGCCCAGGCCAGCCGGCTCACGGTCAGCCAGCCGCCGGTGCAGATCGCGGCGGCGACGCTCACCCCGGCGGTGAGCGCGATCGCGCCGATCGAGTCCGCGCCCAGGTAGGGGCTGCCGACGACCACCACGGCGGTGCCGCCGACGGCCACCATCACCATCGGCCGCCAGGGCCGGCGTACCCGCTGGGCGAGCCAGCCGCCGCACAGCAGCGACCCGGCGACGAACACGCCCAGGCCGACGGTGCCGAGGCCGGCGTACCGGCCGCCCTCCAGGGCGGAGTAGCCGATCACGCCGTTGAGCTGCAGCCGGGAGCCGGTGATCACATCCACGCCGACCACCAGGGTGGCCAGTCCGGCGACCGCGCCGAGCGGGCCGAGGGTGCTCCCGTGCCCGGGGCTGAACCGGACCGCCGCGGTGCCGCCCACGATCAACAGCGCGGTCACCGCCCCGAACCACCAGCCGGCGTGGTGGCCCCGCCACCATGGCGCCGCGTCGGCGAGCAGGGCAGCCGGCACGGCCAACGCGGCGGCGATCAGCAGCAGCTCGACCGCCGCCACCACCCGCCGGGACACCGGTTCGGGTCCGTGCGGGCCGGCATGCCGGCGGGCCCGGCGCAGCAGCGGCAGCACCGCCACCGCGAGGGCCACCTGGGCGACGGCGAGCAGGGTGAAGAACCAGCCGGCCACCTGCCGCTGCGCGGCTGCCTCGCGGTCCGCGTCGGCCGGCTGGTCGATCGCGGTACGCAGGTCGGCCGGCCGGCCGCCGACGGAGACCGCGGGACGGCCGAGGAAGAGCCGCTCGGGCATCGGGCGGCCCAGCGCGGCGAGCGCGGTGGGCGCCAGGTCGACCAGTTGCAGGTAGCCCTCGCGGGCGGTGCTCGGTGAGGTCAGCCAGCCCCGCTCCCAGCCCGGACCGTCGGCGACCGCCACGTGCAGCCGGGACGGTGCGTCGGTGTCGGAGACCCCGGCGACCATGACGAGCGAGCGGGGCGGCCGGGCGGCGAGCACCCGGGCGAGCTGGGCGTCGACCTGCCGGGCCTGAGCGGCCCGGACCGCCGGGTCCTCGGCGTCGAGGGTGCCCAGGTCGACGATGCTGAGCACGCACGAGCCGAGCAGCGTGGCCGGGTCGGCGGGGAGGACCGGCGCGTACCGGTCGACCCGGCCGAACGGTCGGGCGGCGGCCACCGCCGCGCCCGGGCCGACCGCCACCGAGCAGCGGACGGACTCGGACAGCGCGCCCGGAGTGGTGCCCCAGGAAAGTTTGTCCTGGTTGTAGGCGACGACGCTCTCCTGGTCGGGCAGGTTGGCGCCGATCCCGTCGGGCTGCTCGATGCTCACCCCCGCGACGGGGCAGTCACCGACCCGGCCGGTGCCGTTCCAGGCGGCGAAGTTGCCGGCGCCGAGGGTGAGCCAGCCGTCGACCGGGCACGTGGGCCGGTGCGCGGAGCGCGCCGAGAGGGAGCCGATCGAGCCCTCCTCGGCCATCCGCCAGAGTGTGGGGGTGGTCTGCGGGTCGACGTCGTCCCAGCGCAGCCCGGACACCCCGGCCAGCACCACGAAGTCGGCGCTGCGTTCGGGGCCGCCGTTGTCCGGCCGGGCGGCCAGCGCGGTGATGCCGAGCACCACCACGACCAGCGTCAGCAGGACCGGGGTCAGTCTGCGCAGCATCACCGGGCCTCCGTCGACGGCACCGGCGCCAGCTCGGCGTAGAGGGCGGTCAGGGCGGCCACCGTGTCCGCCTCGGTCGGCCAGGTCGCGGCCCGGGCGGCGCCCCGGTGGGCCAGCTCGGCCCGGCGGGTCTCGTCGTCCATCAGGTCGCGGACGGCCGCGTCGACCGCGTCGACGTCGCCGGCGGGAATCAGCACCGCGGCGTCGCCGACCAGCTCCGGCAGGCCACCCACGGCGGTCGTCACCAGAGGTACGCCGGCGCGCAGCGCCTCCTGGGCGAAGAGCTGCCGGGCCTCCCAGTCGCTGGTCACCACCGCCAGATCCGCGCCGGCGAGCAGGTCGGCCACGTCGGTGCGGTGCCCGAGCAGGGTCACCGGGGCCCGGGCCGCCGAGATCCGGGCGGCGAGCTGGAGGTACGCGGGTCCGCTGCCGGCGATCACCACGACCGGCGCGGGTTTCCGGCTGCGCCACCGGGCGGCGGCGTCGACCAGGACGTCATACCGCTTCTGCGGGTGCAACCGCCCCACCGAGACGATCAGCGGACGGTCGGGGGTGACCCCGAACTCGGCGCGGACGGCGGCCCGACGGCGGCGCGGCGCGGGCAGCACCGGCGCGGCGACCGGGGCGAGGCGGGCGTCGACGGCGCCCAGCGCGGCGGCCCGCTCGACCAGGTCGGCGGAGGCACCCAGGGCGACCCGGGCGTTCCGGGCGACGACCCGCTCGGCGAGTCGGGACAGCTGACCCCGCAGCCCGCCGGCGAGGACGGCGTTGTGCCAGGTCACCACCAGCGGGGCGGCCGGGCGGGCGAGGACAGCGACGAGACCGGCCCGCAGCCCGTGCGCGTGGACCACGTCCACCGGAGCGTCGGTGAGGACCCGGCGCAGGGCGGCGACGGCCCGCGTGTCGGCCGGGGTGGGGCTGGCCGGGATCTCCACCGGCATGAACCGGGCGC
Source organism: Micromonospora sp. NPDC005806 (assembly GCF_042871425.1). Taxonomy (NCBI): domain Bacteria; kingdom Bacillati; phylum Actinomycetota; class Actinomycetes; order Micromonosporales; family Micromonosporaceae; genus Micromonospora; species Micromonospora sp. NPDC005806. Next base: position 32,907 of record NZ_JBIAIL010000042.1, read on the forward strand.
CCACCCCGGTGAAGTCGAACTGGTCCTGGGTGGCAGCCGGGCCGCAGACCAGCACGGACGCGCCGGCGGCGGTCAGTCCCCGGACCACCGAGCGGATGTGCTGCCCCACGCCGCCGGTGCTGGAGGCGAGCACCAGGGCCACCGAGCCGGACCACCGCGGCGCCGACGAGGCGTCCGTCATGGGGAAACCGTCTCCTTCCCGTCGCCCCGCTCGGGGGGCCGCTGGTCCTCCTGCGTGCCGGCGGCGGCCGGCCGTCGTCGTCGCCCGAACCGGCGAGCCACGCCCGTGAGCAGCGGCCGCACGTCCCGCGCGTCGGTCAGCCAGGCTACGGCGAGGAACAGGACGCCGACCACAACCCCCGACAGCATGCCCTGCACGAGCGCCCCCGATGCCGTCGGGGTGCCGTCGCCGAGGCCGGCGAACCAGCGGGAGGTGGCTACCCCGCCGAGCCCGGCGACCGCGGCGGCGAGCATGCCGGCGGCCCCGGCCCGACCGACGCCGGCCAGAGCGGCCCGGCCGGCGGAGTGGACCACGGCGGCGACCAGCAGGCCACCCAGCAGCAGCATCCCGACCGAGTTGGCCAGGGTCACCGCGAGCACCCGGTCGTCCCGGTGCAGCAGGGCCGACAGCGGCACGGCCACCACCGGGACGGCCAGCCAGCCGATCGTAATGGCGGCGGTGGCCGCCCGAGTCGCGCCACGCGCGTAGAGTGCCCGCGACAGCAGCGCGAAAAGCCCATAGCCGATCAAACCGGGCGCGAAGCCGATGATTGCGGCGGCCGTCTCCCCCGTCCCCAGTGGGAAGAAATGGCCCACCGCCTCGGCCGTGCCCACCAGGGCCGCCGCGCCCAGACAACTGAACAGCAACACCCCGCGCGTCGCGGGTGCCAGCGTCTTCCGGTATCCCGCGTCGTCCCCGCCGGCGGAGGTGGCGGCGAGAGTCGGGTACGCCGCCACCGCCAGCGGCACCGCCATTACCGACCACGGCAGCAGGTACATGGTCTGCGCCAGGTTGAAGACCTGGGGTGAGCCGACCGGGCCGCCGGAAATCCGGTTCAGGATCACCGCCAGTGCCAGTTGTTGGGCGGTCACCGTCACCGCGCCCGCGACGGCCAGCCCGCCGACCTTCGTCCGTGCCTCGCTCGGGAAGGTGTACCCAGGTCGCAGCCGCAGCCGCAGCCGGCGCAGCGGTACCAGCAGCGACAGTGAGAGGGCCACCACCCCGAGCGTGGTGCCCCCCGACAGGATCAGCTCGCCGACGCGGCCGACCTGGGCGACGCTGACGCCGCGCCCTTCGATGACGCCGAAGGCGACGTAGACGACGATGACCGTGACGCTGGACAGCAGCGGGGCGATCACCGGCCAGGCGAACCGCCGGTGCGCCTGGAGCACCCCGGTCAGCACGATGCCGACGCCGTACAGCGGCAACTGCGGGGCGAAGATCCGCAACATGCGGGCACCGGCGGCCAGTTCGGCCGGGGAGCGGTCGGCGCCGAGCAGCCCGATGATCGGGTCGGCCAGCAGCGCCACCAGCACGGCGAGGGGCACCAGCAGGGTCAGGGTCCAGGTCAGGAGGGCGCCCGTGATCGCCCCCACCTCACGGCGGTCACCGGCCTCGACCTGCCGGGCCAGCAGCGGCACGACGAGGCTGGCGAGCGCGCCACCCGCCACGATCTCGAAGATGATGTTCGGGACCGTGTTGGCGATCACGTACATGCCGCCGAGGTCGCTGCGCTGGACGACCCAGCTGAACACGGCGGTACGGCCGAAGCCGGCGAGCCGGCTGACCACGGTGAGGACGGCGATGAGGGCGGCCGCTCCGGCCAGGCGGCCGGCGCCGGCGAGGGATGCCGGTTTCTTCACGTCAGTCGGCGAGCCGGCCCAGCTCGTCGAGTTCCCGCAGCCCCGGGGTCCGCTGGATCACCTGGGTGAAGCTGACCTTCTCGCTGGCGGCGGTGAGCGCGGCGAGCGCGGCGAGCACGCCGGCCCGGCCGAGCGGCCCGGTACGCGCCGCCAGGCTCACCCCGAGAAGCGCGCCGAGGGCGTTGGCGCCGCTGTCGCCGAGCATCACCCGCTCGTCGAGGTCCTCGCGCACCAGCCCGGCGGCGGCCCCGACCGCACCGGCGGCGATGCCGCCGTAGGGGCCGCGGGTGAGCGGCGCGCCGAGCAGCATGCCGGACTTGAGCGCCCGGCCGGGCCGCAGGTCGAGCAGGTTGAGCAGGTTGGCGGTGCCGGCCACCACGCCGGCGCCGAGCAGCACGTCCAGGCCGCGGCCGAGGGCGCCGGCACGCTGCCGGCGGGGGTGGGCGGCAACCCGGGGGTCGGCGGCGAGCAGTGCGGCCGCGCCGAGGCCGGCCGCGCCCACCCCGGCGATCTTCACCAGGCCGGCGGTGACCCGACCCTCGCGCAGCGCGGCAAGATGCCCGGCGAAGCCCTTGGCGGTCTTCTGCTCGGGGCGCGCCCCGACGATGTCGTCGTACAGGCCGACCGTGCCGGCGCCCACCCCGGCGAGCAGCGCGGCGGCGCCGGCCGGGGCGCTGCCCGCGCCGATCGCGCCCGCCGTGGCCGCCCCGACAGCCAGGGCGGGACCGGCGGCCAGGGTGACCGTGCGACCGCGGAAGTTGGTGCGCTCCAGCGCCGACGCACCCGGCGAGGTGCGCACCTCCCGCAGCACGTAGCGGGCGGCGACCGCCCCCGCGCCGACGGCCAGCAGCCGACCCAGTATCACGCGACCCCTCCGATCCGGATTCCCAGCCCGACGTGGTGTGGACCGGACAGTCGTCCGATCACTGGGGCAGTTTAGGCAGCAGCGCGGCGGCGTTGTCACCGACGCCGTACTGGCCGGCCTTCTTCTCGGTCAGCTGCTGCACGAGGGCGAGCGTGGTGACGAGCTGACCCTGGACGGTGTTGGCGTTGTCGATGGTCGAGATGGTCTGGGAGAGCACCGGGTCGCCGCGGACCACGGAGACCACGTTGCCGCCGGCCGAGCCCATGCCGCCGACCACGATCGCCCCGGTCCGGTCGAACTGCTCGGCGATCTTCACCACCGACTCGTCCTTCTTCGCCGAGTCCTTGTCCACGTACGGCTGTCCGCTGACCAGGACGACCGCCTCGGCGGCACCGGACACCTTGTCCTCCGGGGTGAGATACCCGGCGGTCGCGTACGCCTGGAGCACCGCCCGGCGGTCGGCGTCGGTGATGGCCGGGCTGCCCTGCGGCCGGTCCAGCAGCACGCTGGCGAGCAGCGCGCTGGAGGTCTCCACGCCGTGCCCGTTGCCCGGCAGGCCCGAGGTGGGGACGCTGTTCGGGCGGGCGGCGGTGACGGCCAGCTCCAGCAGGTTGTTGTTGCTGTCCGGGTTGATGAACTTGTCCTGGACATCGACGCGGCCGGTGACGTTGGCCCCGGCGAGCTGGAGCATCTTCACCACACCTTCGGTGTGGTCCCGGCCGCTGGGCAGGCTGAGCACCAGCACCCGCCGGCCGCTCAGCTTGCCGGGGAGGACGACCTGCGCCATCTCGGCGGCGAAGTCCTCCTCCATGTCCAGTTCCTTCTGCAGGCTGTTGACCGACTGGCGCATCTGCGAGTTGTCCTTGCGCAGCGCGTTGACGTTCTCCTTGAGCGAGTCGGCGACCGGCCCGTTCAGGGCGGCCGTGCCGACCACCAGGCCGATCGCCAACGCCAGGAAGACCGCGGTCAGGGACACCACGTGGTAGCGGAAGTTGATCACGCTTGCAGCCTCTTGATCGTCGGGGAGCTAGAAGAGCTGGCCGAGCTGGAACACGAAATTGTCCCACCATTCGGAGACCACGCCCAAATACGCCTTCCCGACGGTGGAGACCGCCACCGCGGAGGCCATCGCGGCCAACGCCGCGAGGACCAGCAGCAGCAGTGAGGAACCGGAGATGCTCTGCCGGTAGAGCCGGCTCACGCCCTTGGCGTCGACCAGCTTGCCGCCCACCTTCAGCCGGGTCAGGAAGGTCGAGGCCATGCCGCCCCGACCCTTGTCCAGGAACTCCACCAGGGTGGCGTGGGTGCCGACGGCAACCAGCAGCGAGGCGCCCTTCTCGTCGGCCAGCAGCATGGCCAGGTCCTCACTCGTGGCCGCCGCCGGGAACGTGATCGCCGGCACACCCAGGCCGTTCACCCGGGCCAGGCCGGGTGCCCGGCCGTCCGGGTACGCGTGCACGATCACCTCGGCGCCGCAGCGCAGCACGTCGTCGGTGACCGAGTCCATGTCGCCGATGATCATGTCAGGTGTGTAGCCGGCCTCGACCAGGGCGTCCGCACCGCCGTCCACGCCGATCAGCACCGGTTTGAACTCCCGGATGTACGGGCGCAGCACGTCCAGGTCGGCCTTGTAGTCGTAGCCGCGCACCACGATCAGGCAGTGCCGCCCCTGGATCTGGGTCTGGATGTCCGGCACGCCGACGCCGTCGAGCAGCAGGTCGCGTTCCTGCTTGAGGTAGTCCATGGTGTTGGCGGCGAACGCCTCCAACTGCACCGACAGGCCCTCACGGGCGTCGGCCATCGACTTGGCCACCGTCTCGGCGTCCTGCAGGGCGCCGTGGGCGACCGGCTCCTCACCGACGAAGACCGTGTTGCCCTCGATCCGGACGACGTCACCCTCGCGGATCTGCTCGAAGACGCTCTCACCCAGGTCGTCTAGGAGCGGAATGCCGGCGGAGATCAACACCTCGGGCCCGAGGTTCGGGTACCGCCCGGAGACCGACGGCTTGGCGTTGAGCACGGCGGCGACACCGACGGCGACCAGCGAGTCGGCGGCCACCCGGTCCAGGTCCACGTGGTCGATGACCGCGATGTCCCCGGGCCGGAGCCGGCCGACCAGCCGTTTCGTCCGGCGGTCGAGGCGCGCGACACCGAGGACAGAGCCCGGTTCCGCGCTCCGGTTCCGGCGCAACGTGGGTAGACGCATCGTGACCATCCTGGCATGTGAGGCAGGTTTTGCTGTCGCGACATGCCTGAGCAGGGCCGCCTACCCAGGGAAGCACACCGGAGCGCACGCCGGTGTGCTTGCGCTCACAAACCCGGGATCACGGACGCCTTTCCTTGGCCGCCACGGCCAGGAGTTCTTCCGCATGCGCGATACCCAGATCGGAATCCGGCAAACCTGCCAGCATCCGGGCCAGCTCCCGAGCCCGCTCAGTGTCCTCCACCACGCGCACCCCGCTGGTCGTCACCGCTCCCCCGGTGTCCTTGGCCACCACCAGGTGCCGGTCGGCGAACGCGGCCACCTGCGGCAGGTGGGTGACGACGAGCACCTGGTGACTGCGGGCCAGCCGGGCCAGCCGACGGCCGATCTCCACCGCCGCCTGCCCGCCGACGCCCGCGTCGACCTCGTCGAAGACCAGGGTCGGCGGGCCGCCGGAGCCGGCGAAGACCACCTCGATGGCGAGCATCACCCGGGACAGCTCACCGCCGGAGGCGCCCCGCTGCAACGGCAGCGCGGGCGCGCCCGGGTGGGCCAGCAGCCGCAGCTCCACCTCGTCGGCGCCGTCCGGGCCGACGCCCGCCTCGACGCCGTTGACCGGCAGGCTCGGCTCGGCCCGGCCGACCGGCCGGGGCAGCACCGCCACGTCGATTCGGGCGTGCGGCATGGCCAGGCCGCCCAGTTCGACGGTGACCTGCTCGGCGAAGCGCACCGCCGCCTCCTGGCGTGAGGTGGAGACCCGCCCGGCCAGCTCGGCCACCTCCCCGGCCAGCCGGGACGACTCCTTCTCCAGCTCGTCCAGCAGCTCGTCGGAGGTGTCCAGGTCAGACAGCCGGGTACGGGCCCGCTCGGCCCAGGCGATCACCCCGTCGACGTCGTCGGCGTACTTGCGGGTCAGCGCGCGCAGCGCGGCGCGCCGCTCGTAGACGGTCTGGAGCCGGGCCGGGTCGGCGTCCAGCGCGGCCAGGTACGCCGACAGCTCCGCGGAGACGTCGGTGACCAGGGTGGCCGCCTCCTCCAGCCGCAGCGCCAGCTCGCCCAGGGCCGGGTCGGTGCCGGCCTGCGCCTCGAGGGTGCGCCGGGCGGTGCCGAGCAGGGTGCTGGCGTCCGGGGTGTCGTCGGCCGCGTCCACGCCGCCGGCCACGCAGTGGTGGGCGAGCTGGGCCGCGGTGCGCAGGCCCTCGGCGTGCTCCAGGCGCTGCGCCTCCGCCTTCAGCTCGTCGTCCTCGCCGGGCTGCGGGTCGACCCGGGTGATCTCGTCGAGCCCGAGGCGGAGCAGGTCCGCCTCCTGGCTGCGTTCCCGGGCGTTGCGCCGCCGGTCGGCCAGGTCGTCGACCACCGCCCGCCACCGGGTGTACGCCTCGCGCAGCGCGTCGAGGAGCTTCTCGTGCTCCGGCCCGGCGAACCGGTCGAGCGAGGCGCGCTGCTCGGCCGGGCGCAGCAGCCGCAACTGGTCGGACTGGCCGTGCACGGCCACCGCCTGCTCGCCGACCTCGCCCAGCATCGACACCGGCATGCTGCGGCCGCCCAGGTGCGCCCGGGACCGACCCTCCACGGTCACCGTACGGCTCAGCAGGAGCGCCCCGTCCTCGTCGGGCTCGCCGCCGGCGTCGGTGATCCGGGCGTGCACCGTCTCGGCCACCCGGCCGTCCAGCCGCAGCCGCCCCTCCACCACCGCGCGGCCCGGTTGCGCCCGCACCCGGCCGGCGTCGGCCCGGCCGCCGAACAGCAGGCCGAGGCCGGTCACCACCATGGTCTTGCCGGCACCGGTCTCGCCGGTGATGACGTTCATCCCCCCGGTCAACGGGAGCGTGGTGTCCTCGATGACGCCCAGTCCGGTGATGCGCAGCTCTTCCAGCACAGCACCTGACAGTAGACGCGGCCCCCGACAGTTGACCAGCCGGCGCGGTGCGGGGCTGTAAACAACGGCCCACGGCGTCGTACAGTTCTGCCCCGTGCTGAACATGATCGGCCTGAACCCGGACGAGGAGCAGCTCTACCGCTGCCTGGTGCAGCTCACCACGGCGCGGGTCGAGGAGCTGGCGGACCGATTGCGCCGCCCGAGCGGGGAAATCCGCGCCCAGCTCGACGCCCTGCACCGCAAGGGACTGGTGCTGCCGACCGGGCCGGAGCCCGACGCCCCGCTGCGGCCGCTGGCACCGGACGTCCCGCTCGGCGAGGCGCTGCTGCGCCGGCAGGAGGCGCTGGAGGCGGCCCGGGCGGCGGTCACCCAGCTGACCGAGGAGTACCGCGCCGGGATGCGGCGGCACGACGCCGACCACCTGGTGGAGGTGATCACCGGGGCGGGGGTGCTCCGCGAGCGCCTGCGGGACGCGCAGGACGGCGCCCGTGACGAGGTGCTCTGGTTCTGCCGGGCCAACCCGCTGGCCATGCTCGGCCAGGACAACGTCGAGGAGTTCGACGCGCTGGCCCGCGGGGTGCGCTACCGGGCCATCTACGAACGCGAATTGCTGCTCGAACCGGGCGGGCTCGAGGACATCGAGCGGGGCGTACGCGCCGGAGAGCAGGCCCGGGTGGTGGACCGGCTGCCGGTCCGGCTGGCCATCGTGGACGGCCGGACGGCGATCTGCCCGCTGGTGCCGGACCGGGATGGCGGCGAGCCGAGCGCCGCGGTGATCGGCCGCAGCCAACTGCTCGACGCGCTGCTCGCTCTCTTCGAGAGTTACTGGCGGATCGCGACGCCGGTGCGCTCGTCCGCCCCGCCGGTCGAGGGGCAGGCCGTCGACGACTACCGGCCGGACGCCGACGAGATCCGGCTGCTCTCGCTCTTCGTGGCCGGGGTGCCGGACAAGTCCATCGCCTCCCAGCTGGGCGTGAGCCGCCGCACCGTCCAGCGGCGGCTGGCCGACCTGATGGAAGTCGCCGCGGTCGACACCCGGCCGGGTCTGGCCTACCAGGTCGCCCGCCGCGGCTGGCTCTGACCCGCCCGACACCCCCGCCACCGGCCGCGCCGCCGTCGGCCCCGCCTCCCGAGGACGGTGCCGGCGGCGGCGACCTCAGCCGCGGCGCCGCCCGGGGTGCCTGCCACCCCCTGGCGGGCACCCCGGACCGACCGATGATGACGTCCGCGCGGGCAAGGGGGGTTCGGCCCGCGCGGACGTCGGCTCAGCGCAGGCCGTACGCGTCGACCACGGTCTGGTCGACGGTGTTGCCGGCCCCGTCACCGGCGTGCACCCGCAGCGACACCGCGCCGTGCCCGGCCGGCATCATGGCGGTGAAGCTGGTGCCCGAGCCGTTCACCGGCACCGCCCGCCAGTTCTGCCCGCCGTCGAACGACACCTCGACCCGGACACTGGTGCCGGTCGGTGCCGGTACACCGGCCGGCTGGCGCAGCGTCAGCCCCAGCCGGTGCGGGTGGCCACCGGCCACCTCGCCCCGCAGGTCGGCCGGGACCTGGTAGTCCACCTGCAGCAGCGGCAGCGGCTGGGCGGCGTCCCCGGCCGGGCGGGCCGAGGTGAACTGCCAGGCCGTCTCGGTACGGGTGGCCCGGGACCACTCGTCGGACGACCGCTTCGTGGTCAGGTCCAGCCGGTAGCGGGCCGCCCCCGGGGTGGTCGGCACTAGTGCCCAGCGGCCGGAGAGGTCGGCGATCTGCTGCCCGTCCCGGCTCAGCCGGCGCTCGACGGTGTCCTGCTCCTCGCCCCAGCCGGCCGGGGCGTAGTGGCCCTCGGCGTCGACGAACTCGGCCACCCGCAGGTTCAGGGTGTCCCCGGTACGCGTGGGCACCGGCGCCCCGGAACCCGCCGGCACGGCCGGCCGGACAACCGGGGCGTGCCAGGTCTCGGTGACCCGGTCGTCGGCGGCGTACTGCCGGGGCTGCTGGGTGAGCCCGCTGAGCAGCGGCCCCCAGCCCCAGGTGAGTCGGTGCAGCACCTGCTGCTGCCACCAGGAGTCCCCGGCGCTGACGAACTCCTGCCGGGTGGTGCCGGTACGCACCATCCGCTGGTCGTCGTTCCAGGAGTACGTCTGCCACGGACGCCAGCCGAACCGCTGCTCACTGGCCCAGTCGGACCCGCCGGTGTCGGCGTAGCGGGCGGTCACCTCGGCGGTGTTGTCCGCGGTGACCCGGTGCAGGATCCGATCCGGGACCCGCCCCTTCGACACCTGCCACACGTCGTACAGGTAGGGGCTGTCCACGGTCAGCGTCAGATCCAGCGTCGCGCCGTTCTTCGCCGCCGCGATCATCGGCTGTCCGTCGTCATACGCGACCACCATCGACGGGATCGGCAACCGGTCCCCGTCCGGGCGCCAGACCGTCCACGCGCTGAAGTCCGCCGGCCGGACGATGAGCACCATCGCGGCGCCGGCCGCCGTGGCGTCGGCGATCTGGTCCTGCTCGGCGCGCTCGTAGCTGCCGGCGACCAGCGCGGCCGCACCCCGGACCCCGGCCCGGGCCAGCTCCGCCGGAGTGCCGTCGCCCGCCCAGACCAGCGGCAGCTTCTTCCGGCCGGCCGGAGCCGGCGACTGGCCCAGCAGGTTGATGTCCAGCGGACCGGAGACGTTGCTGACCTGGGCGTCCACCATGGGCGCGACCAGCTGCCAGCGGGAGGCGAACTCGAACTCGCCCCGGCTCACCGGCCGCGTCGGGGTGACGTTGACCTGCTGGGTCGTGCTGAAGTTCATGACGCCGTGGTCGACCTGCCGGCCGTTGCCGAAGACCCGGTGCTCGTAGAAGCTGATCACCGTCCGCTGCTCGGTCGGCTTCGGCGTCTCGATCCGCACCGGAGTGCCCTTGCGCGGGTCGAGCACCACGGTCATGTCCCGGTCGACCATCAGCTCAGGGTCGGTGACCAGGGTGATCTGCTCGTCCAGCGGGGCGCCGTGCTCGATCAGCCCCTCGAGCAGGTACGGGCCCTCCTCGACCTGCACCTGCCACCCGGTGGGGGGAAGCCAGAGCAGCTGGTCCGACTCCGGGTGCTCACCGAAGAGGGTGACCACCGGCGAGAGGCCGGGCTGCCCGGCCATGTCCAGGGCGCGCAGGGTGACGGTGTGGATCGGGCCGGTGAGGGTGAGCCCGACTGCGGTGCGCACCGCGACACCGTCCGCCCCGGTGGCCACCAGCCACCCTCCGTGCACTCCCCGGTCCAGCTTCGCCGGGTCGGCGTGCAGCGGGACGGCCACGCTGCCGCCGGCCGGCACGGTCACCTCCGTGGCGTCGAGCGACACCCCGTCCGGCTCGGCCGCGCCGCTGTCCAGGTTGCGCAGCTCCAGCGCCAGGCGCAGGGTCTGCGCCGCGCCGGTCCCGTTGGTGTACGTCACGGTCCGCTCCGCCACCGCACCGCCGGTGTTCAGCCGGCCGAAGTCGGCGGTGGCCGAGCCGTACACCCGCTGGCCCAGCGCACGGGCCACGTCCACCCGGCCGCCGCCCTGCTCGAAGACGGTCAGGGCGGGGTTCGCCTTGGTCGTGCTGACCAGCGCGTCCTTGAGCTTCCCGGCGGTCCAGTCGGGGTGTTCCTGGGCGAGGATCGCCGCCGCGCCGGCGACGTGCGGGGTCGCCATCGACGTCCCGGACGCCCGGGTGTACATGTCGTCCACCGGTGTACCCATGGTGGTGCCGGCGGCGCGGGCGGCGACGATGCCGACGCCGGGCGCGGTGATCTCCGGCTTCAGGCCGTTGTCACCCAGGCGCGGGCCGCGGCTGGAGAACTCGGCCAGGTTGTCGTCGCGGTCCACCGCGCCGACGGTGAGCGCCGCACTGGCCGCGCCGGGCGTCCCGACGGTGGACGCCTCGCCAAAGTTGCCGGCGGCGATCACGAAGAGCGTGCCCGTCTCGGCGGTGAGGTCGTTGACCGCCTGGCTCATCGGGTCGGTGCCGTCGGTGGGCGATCCGCCGAGGCTCATGCTGACCACCTTCGCGCCGGAGTGGGCGGCCCACTCCATGCCCGCGATGATCCCCGAGTCGTAGCCGCGGCCGCCGTCGTCGAGCACCTTGCCGATCAGCAGCTGCGCGCCGGGGGCGACGCCCTTACGCAGCCCGCTGGAAGCGGCGCCGCTGCCGGCGATGGTGGAGGCCACGTGGGTGCCGTGGCCGTGGCCGTCCCGGGCGCTGCCGCTGCCGGTGAAGTCCTGCGTCTCGGCGATCCGGCCGGCCAGGTCGGGATGGCCGGCGTCGACGCCGGTGTCGAGCACCGCGACCCGGACGCCGTTGCCGTCCCGGCCGGCCGCCCAGGCCGCCGGGGCGCCGATCTGCGGCACGCTGTGCTCCAGATCCGCGTGGACCCGCCCGTCCAGCCAGACGCGGGCGATGCCGGCGCCGAGCCGGGGCGCGCCGGCGGTGGTCCGGGCCTCCGGCGTGCCGCGCAGCGTTGTCCACAGGCCGCCGAGGTCGCCCTTGCCGACCCGCAGCGCCGCGCCGTTGATGCTCTCTAGCGGCCGGGCGGCGGTGGCGCCGGCGAGCGGCCGGACCCGGCCAGCGGCCGGTGCCTGGTAGCGCACGATCAGCGGCATCGCGCCCTGAGCGGCGTCGCCATAGCCGTCGGCGGCCAGCTCCTCCACGTCGAACAGGTTGGAGTCGAGCACCCCGGCGGAGACGTACGGCACAACGTCGCTGGGCAGCACCCGCATCCCGCCGTCGGCCTCCACGGTGTGGAAGGTGATCCGCTCGCGGCCGGGGCCGGGGTGGACGGTGGCGGCGACCCGGCCGGGCGCGGCCTGGACCAGGTCGACCTGGTCGCCGGTGATCAGGGTGATGCGGACGGGCGCGGCGCCCGGGGCGGGGGCGGCCGGGATCGGGCCGGTGGGCCGGATGGGCCGGGCGGCGGACGCCGGTGCGGCGAGTCCGACGACCAGCGCGCCGACCGCGCCGGCGGTCAGCCAGCGTGGGGGCCAATGCATGCGATGCGCTCCTCTGCTCCAGGTTCGACCGGGGAGGTCGACCGATCGGAGTCTGCGACGGAGATCATCGATGGTCACTAGCTGCGGCCCGCCGCATCGGCGACATGTCGCCAGGTGGACAACGGACGGCCGGGGCCGGACCGCCGGCTGTCCGGCCGGTTGCCCGGCGGTGACCGGGCCATGGACGCACGTCAGCGTGTGCGGCGATCAGCGGCGGTCGGTGCAGCGGGCTGATGGCTGGGGTGCCGGACGAGCGCTCGCCGCTCGGCTCGTGAGCCGCCGCTTCCTCCGGCGACGGCTCGCCGACCCGCCGACCTGGCCGGGGTCGACACCCGACCGGGCCCGGCTCACCGGTCCGCCCGCCGCGGCCGGCACGCGACTCCTCCGGCACCCCGACCGTCGTGGTCCCGACCACCCCCTGGCCAGGGCCACGACCGCCGGACCGCGCGTCCGGGCGATACGGGGCGTCACCGCCCGCCCGGACTCCACCTCAGCGCAGCCCGTACGCTCCGATGGCCGCTCGATCGACGGCGCTGCCGGCCCCGCGGCGACCCGCCCGCGGCCGATGCTCCCCGGCGTTGCGGGGACGCCGCGCCGGCACGTCGTCGGCGAGGGAGGCTCCTACCGTAACCCGACCGACCCGACGCCCGGGTACCCCGGACCGCCGACGCGGCGTCGGCCCGACGGGCCGCCGCTGAGCGGGGCTCAGCGGCGGCTGCCGCGCCAGCCCTGCACCGGCAGGTCGAACTTGGCGACCAGCCGGTCGGTGAACGGGCGCGCCTTGAGCCGGACGATGCGCACCGGCAGCGCTCCCCGGCGCACGGTGACCCGCGCCCCCGGCGGCAGGTCGTAGACCCGGCGACCGTCGCAGCAGAGCACCGCCAGGGTGGTGAACGGGTCCACGGTGATCGCGAAGGTGGACGTCGGTGCGGTCACCAGCGGGCGGCTGAACAGCGCGTGCGCGCTGATCGGCACCAGCAGCAGGGCCTCCACCTCCGGCCAGACCACCGGTCCGCCGCCGGAGAACGCGTACGCGGTGGAGCCGGTCGGGGTCGCGCAGACCACTCCGTCGCAGCCGTACCGGGACAGCGGCCGGCCGTCCACGTCGACGAGCAGCTCCAGCATCTGGGCCCGCTCGCCCTTCTCGACGCTGATCTCGTTGAGCGCCCAGGACTCGATGGTCGGGCCGCCGTCGAACTCGGCGGTCACGTCGAGGGTGAGCCGTTCGTCCACCGTGTAGTTGCGGTCCACCACGTCGCGTACCGCGCTGTCCAGGTCGTCGATCTCCGCCTCGGCGAGAAAGCCCACCTTGCCGAGGTTGATGCCGAGCAGCGGCGCCTTCGCCGGGCGGGCCAGCTCGGCGGCGCGCAGGAACGTGCCGTCCCCGCCGAGCGCGAAGACGATCTCGGCGCCCTCGGCGGCCTCCGGCCCGGTGACCGGCACCACGCCGGGCAGGTCCAGGTCGTCGGCCTCCTCGGCCACCACCCGCACCTCGAAGCCGGCCGCGATGAGGTCGGCCGCCACCGCCCGGGCGTGCTCGGTGCTGCGTCGACGACCGGTGTGCGTCACCAGCAGAGCGGTCCGGCTCACCCGGACACCTCCTCGTTCGTGGGCGCCGACGGGAATCCCTGCGGCCCGGCGGCCACCACCGCGCGGACCCGCTCGGCGTCCGCGGCGGGCGCGTCCCGGTGTAACCATACGAAGAACTCGACGTTGCCACTCGGCCCTGGCAGCGGGCTGGCGGCGACGTCGGCCAGCCCCAGACCGAGCTGCGCCGCCGCCGCGGCCACGTCGAGGACCGCCTCCGCCCGCACCTCCGGGTCGCGGACCACCCCGCCCGCGCCGACCCGCTCCTTGCCCACCTCGAACTGCGGCTTGACCATCAGCGCGAGGTCGCCGTCGGGCCTGGTGCAGCCGGCCAGCGCCGGCAGCACCAGCCGCAGCGAGATGAACGACAGGTCGGCCACCGTGAGGTCCACCTCGCCGCCGATCGCCTCCGGGGTGAGGGTACGCACGTTGGTGCGCTCGAAGACGTGCACCCGCTCGTCGGTCCGTAGCGACCAGGCGAGCTGGCCGTACCCGACGTCGACGGCAACCACCTCGGCGGCCCCGGCGCGCAGCAGCACGTCCGTGAAGCCGCCGGTGGAGGCGCCCGCGTCCAGGCAGCGCCGGCCGGCGACGGTCAACCCGCCGGGGGCGAACGCGGCGAGCGCGCCGGCCAGCTTGTGCCCGCCGCGGGAGACGTACTCCGAGGTGGGGTCCTCGCCGGTGACCAGCAACGGGTCCGCGGGGTCGACCATCGCGGCGGGCTTGCGCGCCGGCACCCCGCGCAGCTGGACGCGGCCGGCCTCCACCAGCGCGGCGGCCTGCTCGCGGGAGCGGGCCAGGCCGCGGCGGACGAGTTCGGCATCCAGCCGGGTACGACGTGCCATGGGTGGTTGTTCTCCGGTCGGTCAGGCCTGGTCGATGCTGGCCAGGGTCTCGCGCAGCGTCTCGTACGCCGCCTCGTACTGGGCGATCTGGTCCGCCGGGGAGAGCGCCTCGGCGTTGACCATGGCTTGCACGGCGGCGTCCACCGCGGGGTGCCGGGCGTCCCCGACGTCCTCGGCGGGCGCGGCCGCCGGCCGGACTCCCGGGGGCGGGCCGGGACGAGGGCCGCCGGGCGGCGGGCCCGGACGAGGGCCGGGCGGCGGCCCGGGGCGGTACGGCGCGGTCACGACCCGGCACCGCCGGTCTGCTTGCGGCCGGCCGCCTTCTTCGCCGGGCGGACCGGCGTGGCGGGGGACTCCTTGGCCGGGGTGCGCGACACGGTCGCCGGCGGCTTCTTCGCGATCGCCTTCTTCGCCAGGGTCTTCTTCGCCACGGCCTTGCTCGGCCCGACGGAGGTCGGGGCGGTCGCGGGGCCGGTCGGCGTAGCGGAGGGCGCCGCGGCCGGGACGGCCTTCGCCTCGCGCAGCTGGCGCTCCAGCTCGTGCACCCGGCGGGTCAGCTCGGCGACCTCGTCGGCGGTGGCCAGCCCGACCGCGCCCAACGCCCGGTCGACCTCGAAGCGGACCAGCTTGGTCAGCGCCTCCCGGTTCGCCATGCCGGTGGAGACCAGCTCCTCGGCGAGGGCCTGGAGCTGGGCGGCCGTGCCGCCTTGGCCGACGACGCGCCGCACGGCGTCCTGGGCCTTCTTCCGGGGCGCCTCCGTCAGGCCCATGGCCAGCTCGAGGTAGGCGCGCCACGCGTCCTGCATGCCTGAGTCCTTCCGCGGAGCGGGGTGTGCAGGTGTCACGCTACCGGGCGCCTGGGACGCCCCATTGCGGTACGGTGCCGGGAAACAGCGTGGCGTGTGATGAGGAGATGATGTGGCCAGCGTGGACGAGTGCCGGCAGGCGTTGCAGGATCTGGCCGCCCGGCTGGACCGTCACGCCGAGACGCAGGGACGGATCGACCTGGACCGCACCCTGGCCTGCCGGGTCACCGACCTGGGCACCGCGTTCCACGGCCGCATCGAGGGCGGGCGGCTGGTCGGCCTGACCGAGGGTGACGACCCGAAGGCGAAGATCGCGCTCAGCACCAGCAGCGACGACCTGGTCGCGCTGGTGCACGGCCAGCTGGACATCACCCAGGCGGTCACCTCGCGACGGGTGTCGATCAAAGCCAACCCGCTCGACCTGTTGAAGCTCCGCAAGCTGCTCTGACTGTGCGGGTCCGGCGCCGCCGGACCGTCAGCTCGCCAAGCCGAGCGCGGCGAGGGCCTCCTCCGCCGCCGGGGACGCCGCCCGCACCCGCCCGACGGCCCCCGTCGACCAGGCCACCGCGCAGAGCGCGGCAAGGGCGTCGAGGGGGCCTCCCGCACCGTCCAGGAGCAAACCGCCGTCGGCCGCGGTCGCCGACCAGCCGCCGCCGTCCGGGGCGCCCGGCACCCGAACCACCGCCGCCGGGTCGAAGAGCCCCGCCAGGTCGAAGGAGACGTACGTCGGCCGCCGATCGGCGGGGGCGGCCAGCAGCTCGGGTACGTCGCTGACGCCGGTGAGCACCAGCAGGCTGTCCAGCCCGGCCCGGCCGGCGCCCTCGATGTCGGTGTCCAGGCGGTCGCCGACCACCAGGGTGCGCCCCTCGCCGGCCCGGCGGGCGGCGGTGGCGAACAGCGCCGGCTCCGGCTTGCCCACCACCACATCCGGATCCCGACCCAGCGCGGTGCGCAGCACCGCCACCAGCGAGCCGTTGCCCGGCAGCGGGCCGCGCGGGCTGGGCAGCGTCCGGTCGACGTTCGTCGCGTACCAGGGGGTGCCGGCCCGGACCGCCAGCGACGCCTCGGCCAGCTCGACCCAGCCGACCTGCGGCCCGTAACCCTGGGCGACCGCGGCCGGGTTGTCGTCGACCCTCGACACCGGGCGCAGGCCGACCGCGCGCAGCTCGGCGCGGAGCGCCTCCGCCCCGACCACCAGCACCGGCGCGCCGGCGGGCAGCCGGTCCCGCAGCAGCTCAGCGGTGGCCGCGGCGGAGGTGAGCACCTCCTCCGGCCGGGCCGCGACGCCCATGCCGGCCAGCAGGTCGGCCACATCGCTGGAGCGCCGCGAGGCGTTGTTCGTCGCGTACGCGACCGCCCGGCCCTCGGCATGCAGCCGGCCGACCGCCTCGACCGCGCCGGGGATCGGCCGGTCGATCAGGTAGATCACCCCGTCCAGGTCGAACACGACCAGGGTGTACCCGTCGACCAGCCGTCCCCCGGCGCTCCCGGTCACCGGCGGTCCGCCTCCGCGTCCCGCTCCGGCTCGTCGCCCTTCGCCGCGACGCGGGTGTCGTCGGCGAGCGACCGCGCCTCGGCGTCGGTCAGCTCGTCGTCGCCGAGATCCGCGGCGTCGCGGTCCCGGTAGCCGGCCGCCTCGCCGCCCCGGCCCACGCCGTCGACGTCCCGGTCGTCGCGCAGGCGCGCGTCGCCGTCCCGTTCGTCGTCGAGGTCGTCGTCCTCGAAGTCCTCGTCCTCGTCGTCGAGGTCGTCGTCCTCGTCGTCGGTGTCGAGGTCGTCGTCCCGGTCGTCGGCGTCGAGCTCGTCGGAGTCGGCGCCACCGGTCAGGTCGGCGTCCGAACGGGCCGGCACGGCCCCGGGCGCGCCCGGCCCGGCCGCGAGCTCCTCGTCCTCCTCGTCGTCGCCCTCGATGACCACGCCGTCGAGCTCCAGCAGCCGCTCGGCGGCGTCGGTCTCGCCCTCGGAGTCCACATCGGCGGCCCGGGAAAACCACTCCCGCGCCTCCTCGCGCCGGCCCACGGCGAGCAGCGCGTCCGCGAACGCGTAGCGCAGCCGCGCCGCCCACGGCTCGGACGAGTCGGTGGTCAGCTCACGCACCTGGAGCATTGCCACGGCGGCGTCCTTCTGCCCGAGGTCGCCGCGCGCCCCGGCCGCCACGATGAGCAGCTCGATCGCGACCGCCTGGTCGAGCTTGTCGCGTTCCGCCCCGCGGAACAGGTCGATGGCCCGCTCCGGGCGGCCCAGCGCCCGCTCGCAGTCCGCCAGCACCGCCAGGTGGCTCTGCAGCCCGGTCATCCGGTGATACGTCCGCAGCTCGGCGATGGCCGTCTGCCACTCCCCGGCGTGGTAGGCCGCCAGCCCGACGGCCTCCCGTACCGCAGCGATCCGCGAGGCGAGCCGGCGGGCCGCCATGGCGTGCGCCAGCGCCTCCTCCGGATCGTCGTCGATCAGCAGGCCGGTCGCGACCAGGTGCCGGGCGACGCTCTCCGCCACCGGCTTGGCCAGCGACAGCAGCTCGGCCCGGACGGTCGAGTCGAGGTCACTGGCGACCACCTCGTCCGGCAGCGCCGGCGCCGCACCCGTACGCCCCTCGGCGCGCTCGTCCTGCCGCTCGCGGTACGCGCCCTCCGGGCGGCGGTCGTCCCGGCCGGGGCCCCGACGCTCCCCGTCTCGCTCGGTACGCTCCCGGCCGCCGCGGAAGCCACCCTCACGCTCCTCACGACGGGGGCCACTGGGCCGCTCGTCACGACGGAAGCCCTCGCGGCGCTCGCCGCCACGGAAGCCGCCCTCGCGCTCGCCGCCACGGAAGCCGCCCTCGCGGCGCTCCCCGCCGCGGAAGCCGCCCTCGCGGTCGCCACCACGGAAGCCGCCCTCGCGGCGCTCCCCGCCGCGGAAGCCGCCCTCGCGCTCGCCACCACGGATGCCGCCCTCGCGGCGGTCCCCACCGCGGAAGCCCTCGCGGCGCTCGCCGCCGAAGCCACCTTCGCGGCGCTCGCCGCCGCGGAAGCCACCTTCGCGGCGCTCGCCGCCGCGGAAGCCACCTTCGCGGCGCTCGCCGCCGGCGAAGCCCTCACGACGGTCGCCGCCACGGAAGCCACCCTCGCGGCGCTCGCCGCCACGGAAGCCACCCTCGCGGTCGCCGCCACGGAAGCCACCCTCGCGGTCGCCGCCACGGAAGCCACCCTCGCGGTCGCCACCACGGAAGCCACCCTCGCGGTCGCCGCCACGGAAGCCACCTTCGCGGCGCTCGCCGCCGGCGAAGCCCTCACGACGGTCACCGCCACGGAAGCCACCCTCGCGGCGCTCGCCGCCGCGGAAGCCACCCTCGCGGTCGCCCCCACGGAAGCCACCTTCACGGCGGTCACCTCCACGGAAACCCTCGCGACGCTCGCCGCCGGCGAAGCCCTCACGACGGTCACCGCCACGGAAGCCACCCTCGCGGCGCTCCCCGCCGCGGAAGCCACCCTCGCGGTCGCCACCCTCGCGGCGCTCAGCGCCGCGGAAGCCACCCTCGCGGCGTTCACCGCCACGGAAGCCCTCGCGGCGCTCGCCGCCGGCGAAGCCCTCACGACGGTCACCGCCACGGAAGCCACCCTCGCGGCGCTCGCCGCCACGGAAGCCGCCCTCACGCTCACCACCACGGAAGCCACCCTCGCGGTCGTCGCGGCGGAAGCCACCCTCCCGACGGTCACCACCACGGAAGCCACCTTCACGGCGCTCGCCGCCCCGGAAGCCACCCTCGCGGTCGCCACCACGGACGCCGCCCTCGCGGGGGCCGCCCTCTCGCGGGCCAGAGCGGAAGCCACCCCCGCGGCGGTCGCCGCCGCGGAAGCCGCCCTCGCGGGAGCCCGACCGGAAGTCGCCCTCCCGGCGGTCACCGCCGGCGCCTCCCCGCGGGCCGCCCGAGCGGTCGTCGCGGCTGCCCCGGTACGACGAACGGTCGTCGCGGCGGGCGTCGTCGCGCCCCGGCCGGCGCTCGGCACGGTCCTCGTTACGACGGGGGCGATCTCCGCCCTGCGGTCCTGAACTCACAGGTACATCCTTCCTGATTGCGTCCCCAGGACGCTAACGCAGTCAAGGGCCGACCCTGCTGGGGCGGCCCTTGACTGGAAAGTTTGTCCGGCGGTGTCCTACTCTCCCACACCCTCCCGAGTGCAGTACCATCGGCGCTGGAGGGCTTAGCTTCCGGGTTCGGAAT